>CAIQNV010000121.1 GCA_903873295.1 uncultured Elusimicrobia bacterium | reverse complement strand
GTGTCGGGCATCTCTCCTCCTGGTTAAGTTGTCTAAGCAACAAACTTATACCAGAAAGGCGGGATGCCCCTCTTTTCTTTACTTCATCACGAGGTCAATAGTGACATAGTCATGGGTATGCACTGTAATTCCAGAAGAACCGATTATATCCTATGTAGACGCCTCCGCGCCCTTAGCGTCTGATGAGCGCCTGCTCGAATACGATTATTCCGGCCTGCGGGTAAACCTGGCTTTGCGCTACTATTTTGGGGACAATAAGGCCGACGCCGCGCCCGCGCGGAAAGCCGAACAGATAAAGCCGAAGAAGAGGCCGTCGTACCTGGATGATGAGGAGGTTACGGCAGAGCCCGTCCCGGTCGCGAAACCCGCCGCCAGCGATAAGCAGAAGCTTGACCGGCAGAAGCTCGAGCGGCAGAAGCTGGACCTGGAGAAGGAAAAGCTGAAACTGGAGAGGGAGAAGCTTGAGTTCGAGAAAGAGCAGGCTGATTATGAATAGATAAAAAGCTTCCGCCCTTTCCGCCGGCCGCATAAAAAACAGTCCGCCTCATTAATGGCGGACTGTTTTTTATTTACTGCCTAAAGGCTTACAGGCTGTTAAGCAGCTGGTCCACGGCGCCGGAATTGCCGCTGTCGCGCAGCGGGATAACGATATCCGTCACATTTACGTCCCTGAACTCGGGCTTCTCCGTAAAAACCTCGCCGGCATTAAGAGCGCGGCCGGGCAGCACGGGGATGGTCTGGGTCACGCAGTGTATGGAGCCGCCGGCGGTTATGCTGTCGTCGGAGGGCACAGGCACCACGGTCACGCCAGGAATTCCGGCCTGGTAGGCGGCCTTAGCGCCGGCTTCCTCGGAAGCATGGCCGGAATAAGACGGGATTATAGCCGCCTTGTTGACAAGCACCGAGTTGGTATAGGTATACCAGGTTCCGGAATCTTCCCAGGCCTTAACGGTTATCACTTTGAACATCTCGCCGTCAGCGGCCTTGCGGTTAGCGAAGAAAGCGATGGCCTTTTCGGAATTGGATTTAAAGGGCTCGGTCTCCGCCACGGAGATAAGCACTGTATGGTCGTTAAGGAGCTTCATGAACATGTCTATGTGGCCGGTGCCGTCGGCGGGCTCGCCGGGGTAGCCGGAATATTCGAAGGTATAGATATTCTCAAGATTGAAATAGGTCTTCAGCAGGGAATCAACCTGCTCCTGGCTCTTGTCGGAGTTCCAGAGGTAGGTGCGCTTGGTCATGAACAGGTCGCCCTTGCTGTCCACCATCACGTTGCCGCCGTCCAGGATTATCGGCATGCCGAACACATCTATCTTCTTGGCCTTGGCCAGGGCTGACGGAAGGGCGTCGTCGTTGCGGCGGTACTGGTAATGGCGGTAAATGGTGTCTATAATGCCGGGGCGGTTCTGTCCGGCGCTGACTCCGAAGGGGCCGTAGTCGCGCATCCAGACCGAATCGAGCGGAGCGTTTATTCTGGTATAGCTGGCGGCAGGCACGCCCGGGATGGAAGCGGGGGCAGAGACGCCCCAGAGCTGGGCTTTGCCGGGGCCGGTCACGGCCTGGCCTATGGCCGAAAGCATGCCGGTGTAGCCCGCCCAGCCTATAACTACGGCGCCGACAGGCTCGTATTCCGCGGGCAGGTGGAAATCCGACGGGGGCGCGGCGCGGAGCGCGGGAGCGAGGACAGGCGGCTTGCCGTCGGCCTTTTCGCGGCCGGCGTCTATCCAGTTGGGAAGAGGTTTATTAAGGTCAAGGGCGAAAGCCCCGGTAGAAAGAATGCTTAGGAAGGAGAAAGCGATCAAGCTATTGATTTTTTTCATGCAGGGCCTGCCTTATAAGTTTAAAATAATTTCAATAAAAGCGCTGATAAAAACCTGTCTTAAATACCTTGGCTTGGTAAATTGTACCCCGCGCCCCGCATCAGCGCCTGAGCCTTAAGGGAACCCCCCGTCTGGGTCCTTTGACCTATAAAAAGGCCTCCCGACGGGAGGCCTTTTTTATTACACCAAGTCTTTACTGGACCGGCGGCAAAACCTGCCCCTGAGGGGGGCGCGCTTTGGGTTCACAGGTTTGATTGCCCATCCTTGTGAGCCACGCCGCCCCGAGGCCCAGCATGGCCCCGAAAGACAGCAGCATGAAACCTATCAGGGAAAGCACCCCGCCTACCAGCGGGATAAGCTTGCCGAAGAGCATCAGCCCCGCCATGAGGGCGTAGCCCGCGGCCACTTTGCCGGGCAGTCCGCCGGGGCCGGTCTTTTTTATACCCTCAAAGAACCTGCCCTGCAGCACCGCGCTGAAAGCGCTCAGGCCCAGCACGACGGCGGCTCCGTACAGCATGAGCGCGAACGGCACCAGCGGGATGCCAAGCACGGAGACCACCATCAGGAGCACGCCCGGGAAAAGGCCCACCACCAGCAGCGCCCCTATGCCGCAGGCGCGCCACATGTCCCCGGAAATAACGGCCGCGGCCCTCTCCACGTTCTTAGGAAAAAAGACGGCAGGCAGCAGCAGGAGCACCGCGCCGGTGGCCAGAACGGAAAAGAAAACAAGCAGGCCGAGCCCGACAAGGCCGCCCACAAGCCAGGGGCTGACGCCGCGTTCATCGCCGCCGGAGTAATGCGCCAGCCTGAGAACGCGCGGCAGCACCGTGCGCACGGTCCGCAGGTCGAAACTGCGCACCGAACCTTTATGCACGGCCTTTGCGCCTTTAACCACCCCGCCGCCGAGCGCGGAGATATCGCCGTCCACCTCACCGGCGCCGGAAAGTTCCACACCTCCCCCCACGCTGGCGACATCGCCCAGGACCTTGCCGCTGACCGCGACCGGGCCGCCGATACTCGCAACGTTGCCCTTTACCAGGCCGGTCACGCTGACCGGGCCCCCTACGGCGACAAGGTCGCCGGTAAGCTCGCCGTTCACCGTGACGGAGGCGCCGCCTACGGAAACCGCGTCGCCGTCCAGCACGCCGTCGACGGTGATCGATCTGTCCGTAGCCACGTCCCCGGTCATGGTCTGCCCTTTCTCTATCCTCACGTCGTCATGGCGCAGTTCGCTCCGCCGCGCCTGCGCCGCCGTGCCCAGGCAGGCCAGGGCGACCGCGAATAAGACATACTTTTTTATATTTTTCATTTTTCCTTCCTCCGTAACATTTCAGATCCGCCGGCTGGCCAGGCGTCCGCTCGTAGAAAGCGCCGCCAGGGCCGCCGCACACACCGCCGCCGCCGCCGCAATTTCGTACCAGGCCGGAAGACCGGCCGCCGCCGCCGACATAATATCGGACGCAAGCGCCAGGACCGCCACGGTTTTTGCCAAGACAAGCGCGGCATGCGCCGCAACGAGGTTAAACGCCCGCGCCAGGCCGTCCGGCTGTATGACCAGGGCCGCCATATCCGCCAGGTTGGAATAAACAAGCCCTGCCGCCACAAAAACAAGCGCAGCGGCCCAGGCGGTAACTATTAAACCGGCCGCCTTTAGCACACTCGCCTGCCAGGGCTGCCGCGCCTCGCCCGCCGCGATACCAGCCATCACCCTGGCGCTGAAGCCGGCCGCCGGCCTGCTGTAAGGCAGGGCGGCTATCGCGCTTGCTATAAGTTTGTCGGTCTTTCCGGCGTCCATATTCATAATACGTTCCTCACCCCTGAACGGTTGCATCCGCAGCCGCTCCGGCGGCCAGCTTTACCTTAATAAGCTCCCGCGCGCGGAACAGCCGGGCCTTTACCGTGCCTTCAGGCGCGCCTATCACCCGGGCTATTTCCGCGGGGCCCATATCCTCCCGGTAAGCAAGCAGCAGCACCTCGCTGTACAAGGGCGGCAGGGAAGCAAGCAGGGCCTCTATGCGCTCCGCGTCGATAGAATCGGCCACGCTTTCCGCCACTCCCCGCACAGGGTCAGGCAGATCGGGAAAATCTTCGTGATCAAGGGAAACCGTCTTATTGCCCGCGCGCAGGGCGTCCATGCAGGCGTTGTGGGCGATGCGGAACAGCCAGGAGGAAAACTGGTAGGCCGGGTTATAGGAGGAAAGGCCGCGGAAGGCTTTAACGAAGGCTTCCTGCGCGGCATCCTCGGCGGCGACGGGGTCCCTGAGCAGGCGCAGGGCGAAGCTGTATATTTTATCCTGGTAAATTTCAAGGATGCCGGCGAAAGCGGAATTGTCCCCTTCGAGGCAGCGGCGCACCAGGTCTGTTTCGTTTTCGCCCATTATCTATATACGCGCAGCCCGGCCATTCGGTTTCATCGCCCGATTTGTTTCAGCCAGTATTCTTGCGGCCTCGCGGTACTGGGCGTGCCACTGGGGGTAATCGAAGCGGTCGCCCGCCGCGCGCACCCACCGGGCCCAGGCCTCCGGGCCGTTCTTTGCCAGAAGGAAAGAGCTCTTCATAAGGTACGCGTTGGCGGCCAGGCGGGCCGGGGCCTGGGCGATGGCCCTGTCCAGCTCTTTCAGGACCGCGGCCGCGGCGCGCGGCTCCCCGGCGTAAGCGTCCAGGTAGCCGAAGCTCTGCTCGTTCGGCCGCAGATAGCGGAAGCCCAGCCGCTCCGCCAGCGCGGCGTCGGCCCGCCGGCGGTGCGCGTACACCAGCCCGCCGTCGTCGAAATACAGGCAGCGCCAGTCGGGATCGTCGTCGAGGTAAAGCAGCCGGCTGTCCTTGCGCTGCTGGAAGACCAGATAATCGAACTTGTATTCCCCGTCGAGGTCTTTGAAGCCTTCGCGCATGGATATCCCGGCGATGCGGTGCATCATCAGCGCGCCGTATTCCAGGCTGCGGCCGTCCACGAAGACCTGCCGCTCCGGCGCCAGCCGCCAGATAAGATAGCCGCCTATCACATAATCGTTATACATCCTGCCGGTCAGGCCGTGCCCGGCGATGAAATCGCAGGCGCCGGACAGCCATTCCCGGGCTATCGGGTCAGGCGAGACCGGCCCCGGCCGGACCATTTTAAGCGGCACCGTGTAGCCGTAGACTATCCAGGCGGCCAGCAGCGGGAGCAGCAGCGCGGCGGGTTTTTTTCTTTCCCGGAAAAAGACCTTCGCGGCGGCCAGGAGGTCGGGGGCAGTGACGAAGAAAGCCAGCGGGACATTGCGCGCGCTGCGGAAGCCGAAATACGCCCCGAAAAGGCCCGCCAGCAGAAGGGCCGCGAACTTCCGGGGCGCCGGTAGCAGAAAAGCGGCGGCGGCAAGGAGCAGCAGATACGCGGCGTAAAAGGGGAACTGCGGGTCCGAGGTCGAAAGCGGCTGCCACTCCAGCACCCATTTCTGCGCGGGCTCGAACCAGGTGGCGAAAAGGTGCGTGTAGATCCGGTAAAAATGGGGGTTGACCAGCGCGGCAGCGGCGGCGGCGGCGGCCAGAACGAGCAGCCTGCGCGCGGCAGCGCGCTCTCCGCCCAGGAAGCGCCCGGCGGCGACCACGGCCAGTATCAGCGGCCCCACCACCGAGGCGCCTCCGTGCAGATTGGCCCAGAGTACCGCCAGCCCGATAACGGCCGCGGCGGCGAGGCGGGGTCGCGCCGGGAAAATTTCCGCCAGGAGCCGGAAGAGCAGGGCGAACAGATAGGTGAAAAGCTGCGGCCGCTCCAGGATGCCGGGGCCGGCGAAGGAGAGGCCGAAGAGCAGGATGGCGCCCGCCGCCAGCGGAACGCCAGCGCCGCTCAGGAACAGCGCGCCGAACAGCAGCGCGGCCATCAGCTCCCTCCAGGCGAATATTCCGAGGGGGCCGAACGCCTCCCAGACTTTATAAAAAAGCGCCTGGGAAAGCCATTCGAAGGTGACCCAGGGCTTTCCGTGGATGACATAAGAAAAAATATCGGCCCGCGGTATGACGCCGGTCTGGCAGATATACTTGCCGGTGCGGAGGTGCCACCAGATATCCAGGTCCTCCAGCGGGTAAGCGGTGGCGAAAAAAACGCAGGCCAGCACGAAAAGCCCCGTTATGACGGCGCAGGCCGGGCTCTGCGCCAGTTCAAGCGCCCGCAGCCACAGCCCGGACGCCGGCTCCGCCGGGGTCGGCGGACGTTTCCCGAACTTTTTTTTCGCCATGAAATAACTTTACGATTTAAACCGCTGAATATCAATATCCGGCCCGCTCGTTCCGCGAGAAAGAAAACTAGCGGAGATCCCGGGCCTGCAAGTCTTTGCCGTTAAGCCGCAGAGCTTTGACATAATTTTTTTTACCGGCATTATATCCGGGGTTCAGATAATACGCATATCCGGACGTTTCAAGCGCTTTTTCAAATTGGCCGAGATATGAATAGCACTTTGTCAGCGCCAGCAGCATCGGCAGATTCTCGGGAGAGAGCTGCACGGCTTTCTGCAGATAAGGCAGAGCCGCCTCGAACTGATCCTGATCGCTGAAAAATACTCCCGTGAAATATTGGCTTCTCGCGTCATAAGGGGTCCGCTCGACCTGGGCTAAAGCCTGAGCTCGCGCCAACTCCATGAATTCCTCTTTAACCTTCGGCTCTGTCCCGCCGGAATTGCGGACGGCCGGGGCGAGATTCATAATTTGCTCTCTTGCCTCATAATTCCCAAAGGTGTCGGCGCTGAAGACTTTCCTGAAATAATTCAGCGCCAGCGCAGGATCCCGGTCCCGGCCGGAGAGCGCATCCATGGCTTTTACCAGGTCCATGTTCGCCTTTATGGGCTTGAGGCCGCAATACCACAACATCGGGATAAATATCGCCGCCAGCGCCGGGGCGGCGGCGCGGCTTGCGGCGCCGGGCGGGATCTTCCCGCCGGCAGCGGGGCCTTCCCGGGTGTCCCTTGAATGCAGATATGCGAACACGGCAAAGAGGAAGATACTGCCGCTCAGGTGGTCGAAAACAAAAAGACCCTGAAAAAGATATGCCGCGAGCAAACCGGAGAGCAGCCCTATCTCCGCCGCCCTGAATTTATTTCTTTTTCTGACGATAACTACGGCGGCGGCGATGAAGATAGAGAGATATGCCGATAGGCCAAGCAGTCCTCCGGCAACGAGCACATCCAAAAGGGTATTATGCGCTCTGTCGAACCACTGTTCCCCGTTATAGCTTCCTGCGTCGTAATATTTATTGAAGACATTGCTGAAGCCCTCCTGTCCCCAGCCGAGGACCGGCTTTTCGCGGAAACCTTTCAAAGCCGCGAGCCAGAGATGCCGCTTGGTCAGCCCATAGCCCTGCGTCCAGGAGATGCCGGCCAATCTTCTTAAGGTCCCGTCGTTTTGCACGAAGGCGGCGTTCCTGTTCGCTATAAATCCGGCTGAAAGCGCCGCCAGCGCAAGAAGTATCCCGAGAAAGAAATTCCGCATTAACCTGTTCTTCTTTTCTAGAACGGAAATTATCAGCGAGGCCGCACCCAGACCTCCCAGCAGTCCCAGAATAACGCCCCTCGTTGAAGTTCTCCAGATCCCGAACACGCAGGCGGCCGCCGCAAGCGAATATAGATAAGTGAGCCAGCTGGTAAAAAATGCTTTGGCGGGCTCGGGAGAGTCCCCGCTTTTAATTAATTCCCTGTGCAGCAGCAGCAGAGCGAAGAAAAAATTAAACAGAAGATATACCGCGGCGTAAATAGGATTTCCCAGGGTTGCGGAAACTCTGTCTCCGGCGGTATTAAGCCATTCCCAGGCGAGAAGGCTCACCATCGCCGCGCCTGCCGCCGCGGAAGACTTGAAGAAACACAGCCAGAGCTTTTCCGTATTTAAAACAGCGCCGGCCACAAAAAAATACATAGCCAGATGCAAAACGGTGATGAACCCGTCCATTCTTTCATAATTGCCCCAGATCGCCTTCATAGGATAAACGGCGGAAATATCCGCGAGAGCCATTATAAAAACAAAGAGCCCGGCCGACAGCGCGATTAGGGAGAACCGCGGCCTGTATTTTGGTTCGGAGACGGCGAGATAGGCCCATAGCGCGAAAATTATTTGCACTATGACCCTGAAAGCGAAATTCTTCCCGGTTATATAAGGGAAGAGCATCTTGTCCGCGACAAAAAAAGGCAGCAGCAGGATGGACCAAAGGCCCGTCATTATCACCCGTTTTATTATATTGTCCGGAGTAAGGTTATCCATTACGGCCTGGCGGCGGCGCCCCGGCGGCCGCCGGAGCGGACTGATCAGAAAGGCGAACTGCCGCGGATGGCCAGCAGGGTCAGGCCTCCGGAGGGGCGCCGGCGGAAGCTGAACTCACACCTGCCGTCCTCTAGCTTGTGCGCACCCTGCTCGTCGGTGAAACTGCGGTTCCAGTGCGCCGCGACGGAAACTTCGCCGCCGTCAGAGAGGACGGTGTCCGCGATTATATCCACGGTCAGCTGGCGGTTGCGCAGCAGGAACTCGCGGGTCCGCTCGCGGAAAGCTTCGTAATTGGGGAAATTGTGGTCAAACCGCCCGAAAAAATCCGCGGCCTGGCCGCTCTGAAACTCCGCTGCCATGCCTGTAATAGCGCTCCGGGCCTCCGTCTCCAGAGGATCGCCGCCGCGAGTGCCCGCTGTCCCGCAGCCTGCCAGGGCCAGGCCGGCCGCCGCGGCGGAGAGGAGTAAGCAATGGCGCATAGGCTTAAAAAGCATTGGACCCGCCCGGCTGGAATTTGTAGGTAAAGCCAAGATCATGAGCGGCGATAGACGGGATCCAGGTCACCCGCAGGACCGCGTACTTGCCCGCGGCTGTCTTGACCGCGTAGCACTCCCCGGCAGCGGCCGCGGCAGAGGTCCCTGTGATTGTCCCCGGCGCCGAAGCGACGGATTCCAGATTGCAGGCCCCTATCGTGACGATCGTACCCCCCCGGCTCGCCCAGATCTTATTTGACGGATCTACGAAAATATCCGTCGAAGCGTCCGCAGGCAGGGTCGCGGATTGCGTGTTAAAACTAAAGCCGCTGCCCGGAGCGCCCGGGCCGCCGGCTCCGCCGGGGGTCGCTGCCGTGATTTCAGCGGAACCGCGGATAGTGTCCTGCACTCCGGGTGCCGCGCTTCCGGCCGCCGACAGGGAATTTTGGCCCGCGTCCATGGGATTCTCCGAGGCCGGCAGGGAGTTCCCGAAGATAACGGGTTTATCCATCTTATACAGCCTGACCTTCCCCTCCTCCCTGCGGAAGGTGTAGTTCGAGCGGCCGCTGAACGTCTTGTTGACGCCCTGTTCGTTTACGACGGTGAGGTTGTAGTGGAACTCCACCGAGGCCATATCACCCTGGACTACGACCCTGTCGGGGGTCAGGCTCAGGTTGACGGAACTGTAGGTGCGGAAATCCTTAACGAGGGCGTCCTCAAAAGTGGAAACATCCCCGGAAAAATCCGGGGAAACCAGCCGCATGAAAGCGGTCCTGCGCTTGGCGCTGTAGGCGTCCGCGAGTTCCTGAAGCGCCGCCTTCGCCTCCAGATTGTAATCTTTAATGTCAATAGAGATGCTCTTTTTCCCCTCCTCTCCTCCTTGTTCTCCCCAGCGGTCGAAGATGGCCGGCTTTGCATCCGCGCCACCTTTGTCGGCGGTATCATTAACAATTACCGGCTGGGAGCCCCCGACAAAAATGGCTGGTTTCATTTCCCCGCCGTCAGGAGCGGCCGGGGCCATCTTTTCGCGGTCATTGGTGACCTTGCCGGTCAGCATGGCAGTGGAGGTGACGGAATTGGCGATGGCGGGAAGTGCGAGGGAGCCGGGAGTACTGGTGGCGCTGGTCGCCGGGCCCGGCTGAACAACTCTGCCGGAGACGAGAATTTCCGAGCTGGTGGGCCTGGAGTCGGTTATTCTGCCGCTGGAGTCGAGCAGTGTGCTGGTGACGGTCGGCAAATATACATTATCTCTTAGCCCGGCGGCGGCGTTTGCGCGGATGTTAGTGAGCCTGATAGCTCGGCCCGGAGTCAAGGCTGTGACGCCGTCCTTCGTCCGGACATTTATCTGCATGCTTATGCTTTCCAGCACCCAGCCTTCGTCGGCGTTGAGATACTTAAGCCTGAAGACCGCGCCCGGGCCGGCGGCTACCTTTTGGAGATCGGACCCCTGGATCTCAAATATGACATTTCCGCTCAGACCGGAACCGACCGAAACCTGATCGCCACCCATAAGCCGCGGAAGCTTCCCGCCGGGCGCGAAGGTCCTGGAACCATTCGCCGACAAGATAGTGATGACGCCGCTATTTTCCCCCGCGCGGGAGCTTGCCGGGTCAACTCCCGCGGCAGAAGCCGTCGTGCAGGGCCCGCAGAACGGGCCGACCCAGGTGGCGCCTCTATCGTTGCTGACCAGATGGCAGGTTTTGGTGCCGGTGCCGCACGCTTTGCTGAAGTCCTCGCCGGCCAGCTGCTTAGCGTAGGCGGCTGAGGGGGCGCACAAACACAGGACGATCGCCGATTTTAAGATCATATTCATGAGAGCTGTCTCCTAAGTGTACTCACTCACAGACCACCGGTATGCTCGCTCGTCGCACCTCGCATCCGGCTCAAATCTGAGCCTTCAAAAGCAAAGCCATTTGCGAGACACTACACTAGAAGCGGTTCACCAGCCCCGCTTCCCAAATCGTTTCCTTGAAATCCTGGCCGGCGGCGCTGAACCGGTTATCGTTCTGCCTGTAGCGCAGCGTGATGCGGTGCTCCGGCTTCATGCGGATATTATACCCGAGGGAAGCCGACGCCGACCGGCGGTCGGAGCCGGGGCTGACGCCGGTTAAAACCAGGTTGCGCGAATAGCCCGCGCCGGCGTCCAGGCCCCAGGGGGACTCGCACGCAACGTTCGCCATTATAAGCCCGGCCTCGTCGGTATTGTTGAGCAGGCTGTCGCGGTCGCGCTGCAGGTTGTAGCGCAGGCTCGGCATCAGCTTCCAGCCCGCGGAGAGCTGGTGCATGGAGCTCGCGCCCGCGCCGAAGATATGGTGTTTGCCGCTTACGGTCCCGTCGGAGCGGTCCTCGTTCTGGAATTCATAGTCCAGATTCAGGTTCACCGGCCCGAAGCGGTCCGCATAATTCGCAAGCAGGCTGCGGGTGCGGGAACGTATGCCGGTCAGGGAAGCCGTCACCTCGCGCTGGCGCACTTTCAGCTCGGCGGAGAGATTGGGACGCCGGTCGGGGCCTTCATAGCGCAGTCCGGTCTCGGGCATGCTGGTGGTATAAGTGGAGACGCCCGCGGTGCGGTCCAGGTTGTTATGGAACCAGGTGTAATTGACCACCCAGCGCCACACCCCGGCGAAGGTCAGTTTATTCTGAGTGCGCACCCGGAGCAGGTCGGGAGAGGCCGCGCCGCCGTTGGTGGCGAACCCGGAGCTTACCCGCTCAAATTCGTTCTGGGTCTTAAAGCGCCTGTAGGAATAATCGCCTTTTACCAGGTGCGCCCAGCCCTGCCGGCTGGTATCGGCGGAGCCGGGATTGTCGCTGACGGTCCTGGCTAAAGAGGATTCGCCGTAGAGATGCAGCCTGCGGAAAGTAGGCAGGCTCCAGTCGACCGCGGCGAGGCGCTGGTCCTGAGCGACGGCGGCGGTGTTAAAGCGGGCCCGGCTGTCTTCGGCCAGCACTAAGCTCGCCCCCAGGAAAGCGTCGTTTTCAAAGCTCCTGGCGGCGCGCAGGCCGTAGAACATGCGGTCCACGCTCTCCGACCGCTTATGGGTCCAAAGATCGTCCCAGTCGGGGCTGGCCAGGCCGGCCAGCGCCGTCAGGTCCAGTTGGTCGCTGAGCCTGAGCTTATAGCGGCCGCCTTTGAGCGCTGTGCCAAGTGAATATTGACTGAAGGAAGCGAAATAATCGCCAACCGCCGCGGATTGGCGCGCGTTCTCGCCTTTAAGGTAGAGGCGCTTGAGGTTTAAGCGTCTGGCCTCAATGCGCTTATCGTCCGAATAGCGGCCGTCGAGCGCCCCCTCCCAGGCGGTGTCTCCGGAAGTGGTGTTATAGAGGATACCGAGATCGTCCGTGGCGTGGCTGCCGGGAGTCAGGAAGGAGCCCGCGGGGCTGGCGCCGGTTATGCCATTATTAGTGTATAAGAACTGGTGCTGGACGGCTAATGTCGCATTATCCAGCTCAAGCGCCTGGGCAGGCCGCATTGCGGGCGCCAAGGCCATGAAGAGCGCGGACAACAGCGCACGCGCGCGGCGGAAGGTTCTGGTAGTTTTCATAAATTACGGTCCCGGCCCGATCACTGTTGGCGTCTCCGGTCACTCCCACCGCTTATTCCCGCCTCAATTATACCAAATAGGCAAACCCGGACTCGCCCTGTAAAGCAGGCCTTTTCTCCCACGAATTTTCAATTTTAAAGCGCCCCTCGTCACCCGACCCACTGGCGGCCGCAGAGGTTTTTGAAGGGGCAGACGCCGCAGGGCGTTTCGTCCGGCGGCGGATAGAAAGGCGTGTCTTTATCCAGTATTTCCTCTATCAGGACCGTGAGGGCCTCTTTATAGGTGCCGAAGACGGCGGCCTTGTCCGGGGTTTTTTTATTCCGCTCCCGGTAAAGGGTTTCCTCTGTAATGTTTTCCGCGCCCAGCAGCATCAGGGAAGCGTCCAGGCCGCCGGCGCCGCTTATATTATGCCCGGCCATATAGGCCAGGATATAGAAGGGCAGCTGCGTGGATTTTAAAGTGGAGGGCCAGTCGGCGCGCATGCCCAGATCGAACTTCTGCCAGTTCGGGACGCCGGCGCGCACGCCGGTCTTGTAATCCAGGATGTGTATGACGCCGGCGCGCAGGTCCACACGGTCGGCCCGGCCTTTCAATTTTATCGGGCCGTATCTGGTCGGCAGCTCCGCCGTCAACTGGGTCTCGCAGCCCAGGATCGTTATGCCGGCCAGATTGTCGCGGTGATAATCCAGGATGTCGCGCAGGCGGCGCTCCACCTGCCGCTTTATCAGGTATTCGAAGCCGGCGTTATGGCCCTTCAGCCGCGCGTCGAAGACCCGCCCGGCCTCCTCGATCATCAGGGCATAATCCTTCTCCAGGATATTAAGGGGCTGCCCGGCGCGGGTCTTGAAGAAATTCTCCAGCGCCTCGTGCACTATGGTTCCGATATCGCGCTGCTCGATATCGTCCGAAAGCTCGTCCTTCTCGCTCAGGCGCAGGGCGTACCGGTAATAGAACTTCAGGTTGCAGGTTAAATAAGCGTCCAGGGCCGAGGGCGAAAATTCCCGGGCGCGGAGAGCGGCTATCAGCTCCGGTGTTTTTGCCGTCAGCTTCGGCTCGGATTGCGAGAAATTAATGCGCAGATGCACCTCGCTCTCCTCCGGCTTTTCATTGCGCCGCTCGAGATCCCAGACCAGCTTTTCCACGAAGGGGCTGCGCTCTTTGTTGGCGCTGTCCTTGTAGAAGAGGTGGGCCTCGGCCGCGCCGGCAAGCAGGGCGCTGAAATAATAGCGGGAAAGCCGCTCGCGCGTCTTATAGGTGGAGAGGCCCAGGCCTTCGCGCACGAAATGGGAGAGGATGGTGTCCTCTTTGCGGGCCGCCGGCAGGATGTCGGAGTTGGCGTCGAGGAAATAAACCCGGTTGAACCTGAGGCCGCGGGTCTCAAGGAAGCCCAGCACCTGCAGGCCCTTCAGCGGCGTGCCCGGGAACGGGTAATTGGCGCCCTGGATGAAGGTCTTGAAAAATTTAAAGTAGCCCGCCGCGCCGGCGAAGCTTTCTCCGGCCAGCCGGGAGTTTTTAAGCTCGATTATATGCTCCATGGCTTTTTCCACGAACGGCGCCCAGTAAGGGTGCAGCGGCGCGGTGCTGTGCTCCGAGATATAGGAGATGAAATCCAGCAGCTTGCCGGCGAGATCGGCGATGTTCTTTATCTCTTCGAACGGGGCGATAAGGGTTTTGTGAATGCCGGCGATATGGGCCTTGATGTCGGCGGGCCCGAGCTTTTCGCCGTAATCCCCCAGCCTGGCCGAAGCTTCCTTAAGAAGCAGCACGTCGTCCTCTATTTCTTTCAGCGTGACGTATTTATTGACGCGGCCGGAGAGGTGCTCTTCCACCGTCTGGAAAATTATTCTGCTTGGCTCGGCCGAGCCCTTCAGGTAAATATTCTTGATGTAGGGATGGAAGACGAACTTTAAATAATTGGGCGCGAAGTAGCCGGCCTCGCCTTTTTTATCCAGGAGGTCGCCCAGGGCGTCCAGCAGGGCGTAAACCGGCGTGGCGGCCAGCGGGTAGCCCATCGAAATATTGTAATCCCCGGCCTTCGGCAGGACATTTTCGATAAGAGGGAAAAGGGTCTGCGCCTCGGGCAGCACTATCACGTCGCCGGGGCCGGGGTCCTTCAGCACCTGAGCCAGCTTGAAGATCTCTCCGTGAACGTCCGAAGCTTTGTAGAAGCGCAAAGCCGGCCGGGCGGGCGGACGGACGGGCGGACGGATGGCCGGAGCGGGACCGAGAAAAGCGAATTGTTCGTCAAGACCGGGGCCGGGCTCCAGCATTATGTGCGCGCCGCGGGCTGCAAGGTGTTTTAAGATAACCTTCTCGGCGCTGGTCAGGGCGAAGAAGCCCGCAAAAATTATATTTTCATGCCGCGCGCTGTCCAGCCTCTCTATCTCTCCCGCCACGCGGGCGTATTTGACCGAGCGGGTCAGAAGATCCTCTTTCTCCAGTTCCCTGTAAAAATCCCCATAGAGGCGGCTGAAGCTCTCCAGTTTTTTTATGAACGAGACCGGGCGCAGGTCTTCGGGCAGGATGGAGTCGTAACCGGACAGGTCCTTCTGGGTTTTGAGCTCGATCTTAAGCTCCTCGAAATCTCCGGTGAGCTTCAGCGCCCAGGGCAGGAAGGAATCCAGCGTAAGCTCTTCGGGATCGCGCGCTATCACCCGGCAGAGTTCTTTTTTTAGCCTGCCGTAAAGCACCCCGGCCAGATCGAGCGCTGAAGCCCCGCCGCCCTTTATCCCCAGCTCTTCCGCGGCCAGATCGATAAAGCCGTCCATCGAAGTGATGACCGGCGCGCGCAGCGCCCCGCCCCGCTTTCCGGCCAGGTACCTGCGCAGAAAATGCGCCGGCCTCTTCCCCGGAAAGATCACAATATTATCGGCCAAAGACGCGGCGGAAAGCAGGAGCTCCCCCGCTTTCTCCACCAGATTCTCTTCAGGGCCGATAACGCTGAATTTCATGATAATTTGCGGTAGACATAGGCGGCTGGCGCCAGTATGTTTTATCTATAATACAAAAAAGATCGGACAGTTCCCTGAAATATAAATAAGCTCCGCGGGGCCCATGCCGGGATACCGTTCACGAAATTAGCGTATTGACTTTTCAGAGCTTTTATGTCATACTATATGTAATGAATATTGAGCTATCGCTTATACAAAAAAGCAGCGGGGCGCTGTTCCTTGAGGCCGGGGGGCGCACCCGGGAGGTCCGCACGGTCGCGCAGGCGGCGCTGACACTAAAGCGCACCCGCAGGCAGATCTACCGCTACATTGAAACCGGCCTCCTGAAACCGGAAGCTAAACTTCTGGGAGAATGGCTCCTGGACGCCGTAGAGATCGAAAAAGCCGCGGAAAGGCCGCTGACCGTCCAGCCTCTGCCGAAGAGGCTCGCGGCGCTTTTCCCTGAATATACCATTTCCAGGCTCAACGCCGGCAGAGACAGGACCCTCGTGATCTCGCGCGTGCTGGAAAACGGCGGACAGGCTGACATAAAATGGGTTTTTAAGCGCTACACCCGCGGGGAGCTGTCAGGTTTTATAAAAGAGGACGGGGCCCGGCTTTTAGGCGCCCGCTCGCTCAGGCTCTGGTCCCTTGTGCTTGGAGCGAGGCCGGAACCGCTCCCTGGTTGGCGGGATGACGGGATCTGGAGGAAATAATAATGGACTGGCACGAGAAAGTTCTGGACAAGTCCGGGCATGAAGCCGCCCGCCGCCTGGCGCTGGCCGCAGGGGGCGATTTTTACCTTGCCGGCGGCACGGGCCTGGCTCTCCGGCTGGGACACAGGATCTCGCTGGACCTCGACCTTTTTTCAGGCAAATGCTTTCTGAACCAGCCGGAGAGGCAGGCCCTGAAAAAAAGCCTTGAAGCCTCAGGCAAGGTTGAGATCATGGAGGAGAAAGACGGAACCTGCCATTTACGGCTGGGGAGCACCGCCGTAAGCCTTTTCCACTACCCGTACGCGCCGCTGCGGCCGCCGGACAACTGGGCCGGGCTTAAGGTCGCTTCCGTTGAAGACATCTCCGCCATGAAACTGAGCGCCGCAATAAGCCGCGGCTCGAAAAAGGATTTTATCGACCTGTTTTTTATCCTCCAATCACGCAAAGCGGCCGACCTCTTCAAATGGGCGGAACAAAAATTCCCGGGCCACCCGAATTTCTCCGTTCAGGCCGCGAAAGCGCTGGTTTATTTCGAGGACGCCGAGAAAGAACCTATGCCCAGAATGCTGAAACCGGCAGCCTGGGGCAAGATAAAAGCGTTCTTTGAAAAAGAGATCCCCAAACTCTTTTAGGCAGCGGGAAAAGTCTCCCTGGACCTTTTCACATAGAAACGCGGCGGTCAGAACTCGTAGGAAAGGGAGACCGGGCGGCGGGAGTCGAGTTTTTTTGCCGCTTCGAAGCCGAAGCCGAAGTCCCAGCGCCCGCTTTTAAGGCCGAAGCCGAAAGTGAAGCCTTCCTCGGGACGGTTGAATAAATAACCCGCGCGCAGACTCAGGAACAGGGAGTTCGGCATTTTCATGTTCATCTCGAGACCCGACTGAAAATAGCCCTTTTCCTTAACGACCCTGCTCCAGTCCGAAGCGATAACGATGTCGAAATAAGAGATATCGGCGGAGCGGTCCAGCAAATTTGGGGGGTTGATCACGACTTTATAAGAAAACCCGGCCCGGAGCGTCGCGGGAGCGGGATCGCCTTTCTCCTCGAACTTAACCGCCCCGCCGTTGTTTAAGGCCGCCGCCCCGAGGCTGAGGCTTTTAGTCGGGGCGTAAAGCGCGCCGAAGTCAAAATGCAGGCCTGAGGCCGAAGCGGTTTCGGCCAGCTCCATCGCGGTGCGTTTGAGCGTGGCGCCCACAGCCAGGTCCGGCAGCGGTTTGCAGGCGGCCGACAGCATGGAAACCGTGTCCAGCTCGGCGGTCACGTCCCCGCTGGTCCCGTCGGAGAGATTCAGCCTCATCGTCCCGGAATTATAATAAAGGAAAGCCGGGGTCAAAACAAAATTACCGGCTTTCACCGGCACCGCCGCGAAGCCGTAAGCCCCCCCGCCGAACCCGTTCATATATGAGACGTGGGCCTTCAGACCGGTCGCGAAAGCCAGGCCCGCCGGGTTATACATCACGCTTTCGGCGTCGCCCGGTACCGCCGTAAACGCCCTGCCCATGCCGGAGGACCGCGCCCCGACGGGCCTGTTAAGTATGGGCGCGGCGGTAAGGCCCGCCTCGCCGCGCGCGCCGGCGGGGTTAAGGGTAAAACCGGCCGCGAGAAAAAAAGAGGCGGCGAGCGCCGGCAGGATCCTCATTTTATAACCACCACTTTTTCGGTGATATTCGTATTGGGCCCCAGGATCTTAACGAGATAAAGGCCGCTTGCCACAAGGTTTCCGTTGTCCGTTTTGCCGTCCCAGAAATAATTGAAAGCGCCGGAGTTTTGCGGCCCGTTGTAGATCGTTCTTACAAGGCCGCCGTTTATGGTGTAGGCCTTGACCGCCACATTGCCGGCGGCGTGGATAGTCACGGCTATCCGGCATTTTACGGCGGGGTTTTTCAGCGGCCTGAACAGATTATCCGTCAGCGCCGCCGTACCAGCAGGAAGGTCGCTGGTCGAATAAGCTTTCAGGTTGACATTAGTGTATGAGCTATACAGGACGGTCAGCGCATCCCAGGCCGCGCCGTCCCTGCTGACATAGCTTTTTCCCGAGGAGGCGGCCTGGCTGGAGTAGTCCGCCAGTTTCGCCTCGACCGGGACAGGATATTCATAGCCCGCATTCGTGGCTTTAACCACCACCGAAAACAGCTGCCCGCCGGCGACCGGCTGGTAACCGACCGGCACGGTATAATAACCCGGCGAATTAAAGGAGCCGCTCGCCGAATAAGCCCGGGTTCCGCTGGTGGGCTGCCCGGCCGTCACTCCGAGGTAGAGCTCGACCGTATAATCGGTGTGAGAGTCAGTGGTGTAAAAGCCGACCGCCTTGATCTTTTCATTCCCCGCGGCGGTGAAAATATTGGAGTACCAGGCGGTGGTCGTGCTATAGCCCAGATCCGCGACCCACCCGAGCTTGTCATAGCTGTACAGGGTCGTATAGTTACCGACGCCCTCCCCCGTATAGGCGGAAACATAGTCGGCGCGCCCGAACATAACGTCGTAATAGGAAACATAGAAAAAGCCGCCGTCGCCCCAGTCCGTGTCCCAGGAGTTTTTGCAGATAAAAGCGCCGTCGCCGGCCGGCGTGACCAGGAAATTTGTTCTGGAATAATTGTCGTCCCAGCCGACCAGCGTGACCTCGTGGTTGCTGGCATTATCGCCGGGGGGAATATTGGCGTAAAAAGAACTGGTGCCCGGGTTGTAGTAGCTGTCATCATAATAGAACGCGGCCCCGAGACCGCCGTAGGCCAGCACGGCGGCTTTGATGCGGTCGTTGTCCGCGGGCCCGGACCGGCGGGTGAGCAGCAGGATATTTTGCGCGTGTTTTACCACGGTGGTGCTGCCCTCCACGACCGGGCCGTCCCAGCGCGTCAGATAGGCGGAGGACATTTTGTCGTCGCCCCCCATGCAGGAGCCATAATCGAAACCGCTGTTGGCGTCCAGGTCCGCTTCCGACAGGTCCAGCGTTTCACCGGGCTTAAAGTATGATTCCATGGAGGACATCGCCGCATAAGCCCAGCAGGAGCCGCAGTTGCCCTGATTTTTAACCGGGGTAAGCTTGTTATGATCGCGCAGATCGTAGGAGGAAGGATAGGAAACCTGCGCGCCGCTTTTCGACCCCGCGGGGGACGGCGGACCCACGATGGCGGCAGTGGGAGAGGGAACCTTGCCCAGCCTGTGTCCGGTCCGGGTTTTAAGCGCGGCCGGAGCGCCGCGCAATTTCAGCGTTTCAAGATATTGCAGGAACGCGGGATTTAGCGGCGCCTGCCGGAGGCCTCCGTCTTCGGCATAAGCCGCCGGGATAGGGGCCGCAAAAACCGCCGCCGCAGCGGCGAAAGCTAGCAATAAAGTTCTTGAAAATATCCTGGTCATAAAAAGCGCGAAAGCGGCCTTAAAGCGATATCCCCAGCGCGTCCGTGTCAGCCTATGCGGTTCAGCAGGCGGATCCCCCAGAAAACCAGCACTCCCAGAAGCGCCAGGTTAAGCAGTTTACCGGAACCGAGCGCCCGCGGGACCCTGCCTGCAGCGTACAGCGCCGTCAGCGCGGCCAGCGGGAAAACCAGCGGGTTCCAGGCGTACGCTCCGGCGAAGTCCAGCCTGCCCAGCGCCAGAAAAGCGCGCGTCATCCCGCAGCCTGGGCAGGGCAGCCCGGTAACCGCTTTGAACGGGCACAGCGCCGCCTTCGGCAGCGCCGCCAGCAGGCTGCAGCCGGCCAGGTGCAGCAGCCCGCTCAGCGCGGTTACCGCCAGCACCGCCCGGGCGGCCAGGCGGAGCGGGTCGGCTTCAAGCCGGCTTGGGGAAGAACTTATTAAGTTCATTCTGATGTATCGCGTCTACGATAATGCTCATGCCGAACAGGGACAGGAACAGGCTCACTATCGGCAGATTCTCATAGGGCGGAAGCGAGCGTTTGCGCTGTATCTCCACTATCACCCCGCCCATGCAGTACTGGTAATAAACGAAATATATTCCGCAGGTGACCAGAGACAGCAGATAAACTTTTACAGGAGAGAATTCCTCGCGGCCCACCAGCTCGTTGCAGGCTTCCATCTGATACCAGTTCCAGAACAGATTGTATATGCCGCAGGTGATAAGTGTCAGTATTATTCCTTCCGCTATGCTGCGATATCCAGATTTCATTCGTATTCCCCTTTTGATCGCCGTCCGTAGAAGTCCTTATTCTATAAAATAAACCGGCGGATAAGTTCCCTAATTTTCCGGCGCACCGGAGCCGTAGCGCGCACTTTATTAAAAGTTTTTCTACGAGTATTAGCGCATCTTATACCAGCATAATCAAAAGTTGTTGGCGGGCGCGGGCGCGCGCATGATATGATTGTTGTAACCTTAGTAAGGAGGTTGCTTCATGCCACTTGAGCAGAAAATAAAATATGAAAACGATTGCGACAAGGAATTCGCAAAATGGGTCAGCAGCCAGACCGGCGGCGAGAACCTGCGCCACTGCATACAATGCGGAGTCTGCAGCGCCACCTGCCCGCTTTCTCTGTACATGGATTATACGCCCCGCAGGCTGATAAACCTCGCCCGCGAAGGCTTCAAAAAGGAAGTTTTAAGCTCTTTCACCATCTGGCTGTGCGCCAGCTGCTACGCCTGCCGCGTAGAGTGCCCGAAGGAGATACAGGTAACTGATATCATGTACCTGCTCAAGCGCAAAGCCATAGAGGAGGGCGTGTTCCCGCGCCGCTTCCCCATCCCGGTGCTGGCGCGCGAGTTCAGCCGGATGATCTTCATGTTCGGCCGCGTCAACGAGACGCTGCTGGTCACGGACCTGTTCCTGCGCACCAACTGGTTCAAGTTCCTCAGCATGACGGGCCTCGGCTTGAACCTTATCCGCACAGGCCGCCTGTCGGTGCTGCCTGATTCAATAAAACGCCGCGGCGAGCTGCGCAAAGTGCTCGAAGCCATAGAGTCCGACGAAAAGAAGGAGGCTGCGAAATGAAATACCAATATTTTCCGGGCTGTTCCCTGAAGGGCACCGGCCGGGCCTACGAGGAATCTTTCCTGGCCGTGTTCAAGGCGCTCGGCGTTGAAATAAGCGAGCTGGAGGACTGGAACTGCTGCGGCGCCACCGCCTACATGTCCGTCGACGAGACGAAATCCTACGCGCTGGCCGGCCGCAATCTGGCCATAGCCGAGCGCGCCGCGGAAGACGTTATCGCGCCCTGCAGCGCCTGCTACCTGGTGCTCAACAAGACCATGCAGGGCCTGAAGGACCACCCCGAGCTGAAGCGCAAGGTGACCAGCGCCCTGAAAGCCGGAGAGCTGGACTACAAGGGCACGGCCAAAGTGCGCCACCCGCTCGACGTGCTCGTGAACGACGTGGGCCTGGAGGAAATAAAGAAGCGCGTGAAGAATCCGCTGACCGGCCTGAAACTGGCGCCCTACTACGGCTGCCAGGTTGTCCGCCCCTTCGCCACTTTCGACGACCAGCATAACCCGGTAACGATGGACAAGCTTATCGCGACGGCGGGGGCCGAATGCGTGACCTGGCCGCTGAAAACCCGCTGCTGCGGCGGCAGCCTTACCGGCACAGTGCCCGAAGCGGGCCTGCGCCTGGCCTACATCATACTTAAGGAAGCCAAAAAGCGCGGAGCGCAGGCCATTGTAACGCCCTGCCCGCTCTGCCAGTTCAACCTGGACGGCTACCAGGACCAGATAGCGCGCAAGTACGAGAGGATCGACATGCCCGTGCTTTACTTCACCCAGGTGATCGGGCTCGCGATGGGCCTGAGCGCCAAAGAATTGGGGATCAAGCGCGGAATTATTTCCGCGGAAGCCGCACTGGCGGGGAGGTAACTATGACAGAGAATAAACCAAAGCAGGAGAATCTGCCCCGCGTCGGCTTCTATATCTGCCACTGCGGCACCAATATCGCCGGCGTAATAGACCCGGCCGAAGTGCAGAAATACGCGGCCGGCCTGCCCGGCGTGGCGGTTTCGCGCGATTATAAATATATGTGCTCGGACCCCGGCCAGGAGATGATCGCCGAGGACATAAGGAAGCACAAGCTGGAGCGCCTGGTTGTGGCGGCCTGTTCGCCGCTCCTGCACGAGGAGACTTTCCGCAAGGCAGCGGCCAAGGGCGGCCTTAACCCGTTCTATTTCCAGATGGTAAATATCCGCGAGCACGCCTCCTGGGTGCACACGGACAAAAAAGCCGCCACCGAAAAGGCCAAGGACCTGGTCCGCGCGGCCATAACCCGGGTGCGCTACCACCAGGCGCTGGACAAGAAGCGCGTGCCGGTGGACCCCAATGTGCTGGTGGTGGGCGGCGGCATAGCCGGCATACACGCCGCGCTCACGCTCGCCAACGCCGGCAAGAAAGTGACGCTGGTCGAGCGCGAAGCCACCATCGGCGGCCACATGGCGCTGTTCGACAAGACCTTCCCCACGCTGGACTGCGCGGCCTGCATCCTGACCCCCAAGATGTCGGCGGTGAAGGCGCATCCCAATATTACGCTCTGGACCTACTCCGAGGTGGAAAAGGTTGAGGGCTACGTGGGAAACTATAAGGTAATGGTAAAGCGCAAGCCCCGCTACGTTATAGAAGACCTCTGCGTGGGCTGCATGGAGTGCATAGACGCCTGCGTCTTCAAAGAACCCAAATTCCACGACAAGTTCAACCAGGGGCTTGGCAAGCGCAAGCCGGTTTACATCGACTTCCCGCAGGCCACGCCGAAAGTGGTGCTGGTGGACCCCGAGACCTGCATACAGCTCAAGACGGGCAAATGCAAAAAAACCTGCGCGGATGTCTGCGACCGCAAGGCTTTCGACTTTGAGCAGAAAGCCGAGATGAAAGAGATACAGGTGGGCGCGATAGTGCTGGCCACCGGCTTCAAAGCTCATGACGCGAAGCGCGATCCCCAGTACGGCTACGGCAAATATCCGGGCGTTTATACCGCGCTCGAGATAGAGCGCCTGGTCAACGCCTCCGGCCCCACCTCGGGCGAGGTGGTACTGCGCGACGGCAGGCATCCCAAGGAGGTGGGCATCGTGCACTGCGTGGGCTCGCGCGACGCGAAAACCAACAAATGGTGCTCCCGCGTCTGCTGCATGTATTCGCTGAAGCTCGCGCACCTCATAAAGGAGCATTCCGGCGCCGAAGTTTACAACTTCTACATAGACATGCGCGCGCCCGGCAAGGCTTACGAGGAATTCTACGACAAGCTGCTCAGCGAGGGCGTGCACTTTATCCGCGGCCGCGTGGCCGAGGTTAACGACTGGGCCATGACGCCCGAGGAAGAGGGCCGCCTGATAGTGCGCGTGGAAGACACGCTGGCCGGCTTCGTGCGGCGCATCCCCGTGGACATGCTCGTGCTTTCCACCGGCCTTGAGCCGCAGGCCGACGCCCAGGAGGTCCGCCGCCGCTTCAATATCGGCTGCGGCACCGAAGGCTTCTTCCAGGAGCGGCATCCGAAGCTGGCCCCTGTGAATACTTTCACCGATGGCATTTATATAGCCGGGGCCTGCCAGGCGCCGCGCGACATCCCCGACACCGTGGCGCAGGCGGGCGCCGCCGCGGCCGAGGCGCTGGCGCTTATCGACGCCGGGTTCGTGGAGCTGGAGCCCAACACTTCGCACGTGATAGAGGAGGAGTGCTGCGGCTGCAAGTCCTGCCTGCCGCTCTGCCCGTATTCCGCTATCACCTTCGAAGAGGTCAAGAAAAAAGCGGTGATCAACGAAGTCCTCTGCAAGGGCTGCGGCGTCTGCGCGGCGGCCTGCCCGTCGGGCTCGATACGGCAGAACCTGTTCGAGGACGACGAGATCTTCAGCGAAATACAGGGGGTACTGGCGAAATGACCGAAAAATTCGAACCGAAGATAGTCGCGTTCTTCTGCAACTGGTGCACCTACACGGCCGCGGACCTGGCCGGGGTTTCGCGCCTTAAATACGCCCCCAACGTGCGCGTGATACGCGTAATGTGCTCGGGCCGCGTCGACCCGCAGTTCGTGCTGGAGGCTTTCGCGCGCGGCGCCGACGGCGTGCTGCTGGGCGGCTGCCACCCCGGCGACTGCCACTACGCCGAGGGCAACTACAAGACCCTGCGCCGCATGCGCATGCTGGAGCGGATGCTCAAAGACATGGGCATTTACGACGGCCGCTTCCGCCTGGAGTGGATCTCCGGCGCGGAGGGCGACAAGGTGCGGACCGTGATCAACGACATGACCGAAAAGGTGCGCAAGCTCGGCCCGCTGGACCTGCCCGGCAAATTCAAGGAATGGGATAAAGAAATAGAGGAGCTGGAGGCGCAGGTGAGCAAGAGCGCCGCTAAGGAGGAGACAGTCCATGCCCGATAAACCTAAAGTAGCTTTTTACTGGTGCGCTTCCTGCGGCGGCTGCGAAGAAGCGGTGGTGGATCTCGCCGAAGATATCCTGAAGGTCGTGGAGGCCGTGGACATAGTGCTCTGGCCCGTCGCGATGGATTTCAAGAGATCCGATATCGAAGCCCGGCCCGACAAATCTATCGTGGCCTGCTTCATAAACGGCGCGGTGCGCACCACGGAGCAGGAGGAATGGGTGCGCCTGCTGAGGAGAAAGAGCCAGGTGGTTATCTCTTTCGGCGCCTGCGCCAATTCCGGGGGCATCCCGGCCCTGGCCAACCAGTCCACCAAAGAGGGGATCCTGAAATACGTTTACGAGGATTGCCCCGGCCTGGACAATCCGAATAAAACCCGCCCTCAGCTGAAATGCGAGGACGAGGGCCGCACGCTGACTTTGCCCGAGCTGCACGGCATGGTGCGCTCGCTCGACCAGGTTATAGACGTGGAATATTACCTCCCCGGCTGCCCGCCCACGCCCAAGCTGATAATGGCCGCGGTGCTGGCCCTGCTCACGGGCAAACTGCCGCCCGTGGGGACGGTGCTGTCGCCGGACATAGCGCTTTGCGAGGAATGCAAGCGCAAGGACTCCAAGCCGGCCGATCTCGCGCTGACCGAGTTCAAGCGGCCGCACCAGGTCCAGATCGACCCGGAAAAGTGCCTGCTGGCGCAGGGCCTGGTCTGCATGGGCCCGGCCACCCGGGGCGGCTGCGAAGCCCTCTGCCCGGGCGGCAATATGCCCTGCACCGGCTGCTTCGGGCCTACTTCAAGGGTAAAAGACCAGGGCGCGAAATTCGTCTCGTCGGTATTCTCGAATATCGCCCCGAAAGAAGTAAAAGAGATAGACGCCGTCCTCGACGGCATTCCCGACCCCATAGGGACCTTCTACCGCTACGGCCTTTCAAAGTGCCTGCTGCGGCGCAAGCTTAACTAGGAGCAATATTATGGAAAAGACCGCTCAGAAAGTTTGGAACCAGGCGCACCAGCAGGCCAACTCAGGCAAGCGCACAGTCTCCATCGACCCCATCACGCGCCTGGAAGGGCACGGCAAGATAGAGATCTTCCTGAACGACCAGGGCAACGTGGACAGGGCCTATCTCCAGATCCCGGAGCTCCGGGGCTTCGAGGTGTTCTGCCAGGGCCGGCCGTCCGAGGATATGCCGCAGCTCACTTCGCGCATCTGCGGGGTCTGCCCCACGGCGCATCACATGGCCTCGACTAAGGCGCTGGACGCTCTTTACGAAGTGGACTGCCACCCGGCCGGCCGCAAGATACGGGAGCTGGTCTATAACGCCTTCATGCTCGAGGACCACGCCCTGCATGTCTATGTGCTGGGCGGGCCGGATTTCATCGTGGGCCCCGACGCCCCGAAGGAACTGCGCAATATCGTAGGGGTTATCGGCAAGGTGGGCCTGGACGTGGGCAAAAAAGTTATCTCCATGCGCCGCCGCATCCGCGAGATCATCAATTACGCGGGCGGCAAGGTAATCCACCCGGTGCTGGGCCTGCCCGGCGGCGTGGCCAAAGGGATCTCGCCGGCGGAGCTGCCGAAGTTCAAGGAGATAGCCAAAGAGGGGCTGGAGTTCGCGAAGTTCACGCTGCAGGTTTTCCATGACATCGTTTTAAAGAACGAAGCCTATGTGAAACTCATCACTTCGGACGCCTTTACTCATAAGACTTACTATATGGGCATGGTGGACAAGAACAACAAGGTGAACTTTTACGACGGAGACCTGCGGGTGGTGACGCCCGAGGGCAAAGAATTCGCCAAGTTCCCCGTGCGGGACTACCTTGAGCATATAGCGGAGCATGTGGAGCCCTGGAGCTATATCAAGTTCCCCTTCCTCAAGAAGGTCGGCTGGAAGGGCTTTACGGAGGGAGCGGACAGCGGTATTTTCGCCGTGGCTCCGATGGCCCGCCTGAACGCGGCCGACGGCATGGCTACGCCGGAGGCGCAGAAGGCTTACGAGGAATATTTCAAGGTGCTGGGCGGCAAGCCGGTGCACCACACGCTGGCCAACCACTGGGCGCGCGTAGTGGAGATGATACAGGCCGCCGAGCGCATGGTGGAGCTGCTCAACGACCCGGAGATAGTAAGCGGGGAATTCCGCACTATCCCGACAAAGATCCCGAAGATAGGCGTGGGCGCGGTGGAAGCTCCCCGCGGCACGCTTATCCACCAGTATGAGACCGATGAGAAAGGCCTGATAAAGCGGGCGAACCTGATAGTGGCGACTTTGAATAACTCCGCGCGCATCGCCATGAGCGTGGACAAGGCGGCCAAGGGCCTGATCAAAGAGGGAGTAGTTAACGACGGGCTGCTGAACATGGTGGAGATGGCCTTCAGGGCCTATGACCCGTGCTTCGGCTGCGCCACGCACACGCTGCCCGGCGAGATGCCGATGGTGGTGACGCTGCGCGACCTTAAAGGCGAAGTTATCCGCGAGATCAGACGCTGACAGCTGCGGCGTGACGGGAAGACCGGAACGCAAAAACAGGGTCGGGCACACCGTGCCCGCCCTTCCGGGTCTCGGCCTCCGCGCTTACGCAAGCGTCGGCCTCCGACGCGGTTTTGCTAACCCGGTCTCCCCGCCGCGCCGCAGAATCGCTCTACGGAACAACAAACTAATGACTCTTCAAGCCAAAACTTTGGTGCTTGCCTTGGGCAACGATATCCTGGGGGATGACGGCGTGGCTTTTTACGCGGCCAGGCTGCTGCGCGCGGAATTCCCGAAGAGCGTGGTGGTGGTCGAGACGGGGGAGGCGGGCCTGCCGCTGCTGGACCATCTTGAATCCTATGGCAGGGCGCTTATTCTTGACGCGGCGGCTACGGGCAAGTGTCCGGCGGGCACGATCCTTCGCTGGGACCGGGAGGATTTCCGCCGCTGCGTGGCGCCCTCGCAGCATTCGGCCGGCCTGCCGCATATTCTGGAGCTGGCCGAGCGGCTGGGCTTGGCTTTTCCGACGGAGCTTCAGGTGGTGTGCATGGAAGTGAGCGACCCCACGGTGTTCCGGGAAACTCTTACGGCGGAGGCGAAACAGGCCCTCCCCGCCATGGCGGCCGCGGCCCGCGAGATCCTGACCGCCTGGGGCTGCCGGGAGTAGCAGACAGGGGACGCTGCACGATAACTCGATAACCGGGGAGAGGCGCGAGACAGGCCGGCGCATTATGAAACCAATCGAAAAAGAATTGACGGGCAAGCATCTTATTGGCGGGAAATATTGCGGCGCGGGCGGACGTTTCAGGGGTATTGATCCGGCTGCCGGGACGGAGCTCCCTACGGCTTTCTGCGAGGCCGGCGGCGCCGAAGTAAACTGCGCGCTCGAACTGGCGGACGAAGCTTTTGAAATTTTACAGACCGTGCCGGTCAAAAAGATCGCGGGGCTGCTGGAGCGGATCGCGGCCGGGCTGGAGGCGGGCTCCGCCGCCATCATAGAGCGGGCGCAGCTGGAAACGGCGCTGCCGGCGGAGAGGCTGCGCTCGGAACTCGCGCGCACCGCCGGGCAGGCGCGGGCTTTCGCGGAGCTTGCGCTGGACGGCTCCTGGGCGCAGGCGCGCATAGATCACGCCATACCGGGCCGCAAACCGCTGCCTAAGCCGGACATACGGACTATTTTCATGGGAGCGGGGCCGGTGGTGGTTTTCGGGGCCAGCAATTTCCCGCTGGCCATCTCCGTGGCCGGCACAGATACCGTGGCGGCCTTCGCCGCGCGCTGCCCGGTGGTGGCAAAAGGACATCCGGCACACCCGGGCACCTGTGAGCTGGTCGCCCGCGTTATCGCCGAAGCTATTGTCTGGGCTAAATTGCCGCCGGGCATGTTCTCTCTGCTCCAGTCCTCCGGCTACGAAGCGGGCCTTGCGCTGGTGAAGCATCCTCTTACCGCGGCAGTCGCTTTCACCGGCTCGCTCAAGGGCGGCAGGGCGCTGTTCGACGCCGCGGCCGCGCGGCCTGCGCCGATCCCCTTGTACGCGGAGATGGGCAGCGTAAATCCTGTTTTCATATTGCCGGGCGCCGCGGCCGCGCGCGCGGAAGGTATAGCCGAAGGTTTTGTGCGTTCACTGAACACCGGCGTGGGGCAGTTCTGCACTAACCCGGGCATGGTCCTGGCCGTAGCCGGACCCGCGTACGAGAGGTTCCTGACAGCGGTATGCAAAAACGCCTCTTGTATCCCCCCCGCCGCCATGCTGCATGCCGGCATACAGAAAGCGTATGACTGCGGCACGGAGCGGCTATCCTCCATTCCGGGCGTCAAGCTGGCCGGAACCGCGCTGGGCGGGGCGTCCCGCGGCGCCGGACCCAAGATGGCGGTCTGCAAAATATTTACCGCCGACGCCGCGCTGCTGCGCCGCAGGCCGGAACTGTCCGAGGAAGTTTTTGGCCCCGCCACCGTCATTTACCGCTGTAAAAACACGGCGCAGATGCTGGAGATAGCCCGGAACATGCCGGGCAGCCTTACCGCCACCATCCATGGCACGGAAAGCGAGCTGCGCGAACAAGGCGGGCTTGTGCGGGCGCTTCAGCGCAAGGCGGGTCGGATAGTTTTTAACGGGTTCCCGACGGGCCTTGAGCCCTGCGCGAGCCTGCACCACGGCGGCCCCTATCCCGCCACGACGCACAGCTTCTTTACCAGCGTGGGGACCGCGGCGATCTACAGGTATGTGCGGCCGGTCTGTTTTCAGGGCTTCCCTGACGCGGCCCTGCCCGAGGAGCTGCGCGAAACCAATCCGCGCCGCGTGCGGCGGTTGGTGGATAACAGCCTTAAATAAGATTTAGAATGCGGGCAGGGGGATTATCGGCCGCCGGCGATGCAGAGCACGCCGATGGAAGTGAAGATCACGCCCAGCGTTTTATAGAAGGTTACGGGCTCTTTCATTACGATAGCGCCCAGAAGAAAGCCCAGCAGCGGCGTTAACCCGAAAGCCACCGGGATCACGCGGCTCAGTTCCCCGGTCGCTATCCCCGTATAAAAGAACAGCATCCCCATCGAGCCCGCCAGCACGCCTCCGCCCAGCACCAGATAGAGCAGCGGCGTGACCCCCGCGACCGCGAGGGTCTTCCAATGCGGGAAACTGGCGACCGCCAGGACAAGGAGGGCGGTGGCAGTCCTTACGGTTATGCCCATTACCGGTGATAAGTTGCCGAGGCGCAGCCCTTTTTTCTCAAAGAAGCCGCCGATGCTCCAGCAGACCGCCGTCAGAACCGCGAAGAGAACTGGTTTCATTTTTCCTCCGGCTAAAACCCTATGTTGATCCCGATAGTGACCGGCAGCAGCGCGTTCTTTCCGCCGATATTCGCGAAGCCCAGTTGGACGCCTTTCAGCGTATTTTTACAGACATTCACCAGGCCCAGCTGCACGCCTCTTACATTGACGGCGGAATTATAAAAGCCGGCCTGCAGCCCGTAAAGATTTTCGGTGTAGCCGGCGAAGTTCAAGCTCAGGCCTCTCACCGTGTCCACCCTCGGGAAAGCGATATCCCCGTACAGCTGAAGTTTTAAAGGCGTCCAGTCCGCACAGGTGCCGCAGGGCGCAAGGCCGGCGCACAGAACCAGCGCCGAAACGGCCTTCTTCCAGGAAAATATTTTCATTTGACGGTTAGCTTGCGGGCGGTATCCCCGGCCCGGACTTTCCCCGGCCTGATCACCCGGGCGTTAACGCCGCGCAGCCGGAGCTGCCGCCGGGCCGGCAGATTGAGGAATTTCATCGCGGCCGGACCGAAATAGTCCACAAGCTTTTTGCAGCCGACATGCGGCTTAGCGGTGACCTCTATCACCGCCGAGCCCAGCGCCAGCCGGGTGCCGGGCGGAAGATTCTCCTCGCTCAGGTCCAGATCGATGAAAAGCTGGTCGCCCGCCAGTTGCCATCTGTCTTCGGCCCGCGCAAGCAGCGCGATCACGCGGGACTTCATGATGGTAAGCTGCGAATCCGGATCCGCCGCCCGGCCCGGCGCGCGGGAGCTTCCCCGGGTTTTCCAATTATCTCCGACAAGCCCCTCCGCCGTATCCAGCGCCCCCTCCGCCAGCACTTCCCTTTCGCCGGCCCGCGGCCGCCGCACTATTAATTTAAGCGCGCCTTTATCTTTGGGCGAACCGCAGATCTCAGGCAGCCCCGCCTCAAGTTCTTCCATGGTCAAATGACGCGCTTTTTCCATAGTATTTTCCTAGAAAGAGACCCCCGCCGTAAGCTGCACGGAGAGCTTGGCTCCGGAGAAGGTATATTCCCGGTTCGCGGGGCCAAGGTAGGCGTTCACCAGACAGCCGGCCGAAAGATCGCCAAGATTTTTATAAGTCACGCCGGTGGAAAGCACGCCGGACTGGTCGTTAAGGTTGCGCACATAGTTCAGGTTCAGCGTCATATCCGTAATTATGAACCGGCTGACGCTCGTGAACACGGCCCCGTAGTACCTGGACAGGTAGTTGGGCTCATAAAGACCGCTGCCCAGCAGGAATTCTTTTTTAGTGCCGCCGGCCGGATAGAAGAGCGCCAGCGGCCCGGGGAAATTATAAACAGTCCCGTCCTTGAACGGATTTTTAGTGTAGCCGGTCTGATTATAGAAGAACTCTGTCGCCACGGTAAGCCTGTCGTTAAAATTACCAAGTCTGTAGCCTCTGCTGAAATTCACGGCGGCTTTGGTGACCCAAGCTTCGTTCTTCCTGTATATTTCAAGCCCGTTCGCGCCGACCCGGAGGAAGCGGGTATTGTCGCGGCGCGCCACGCTGACCTCTCCGGCTATGTCCACCCGTCCCAGCCGGCTTGAAAGATCGTAGCCGAAAACCGGCCGGCGGCTGCGCTTGGCCCAGCCGGAGAAAGCCATCTCGGTCTTGCCGGTGAGCAGTTCAAATTTCAGCGCGCCGCCCAGGTCCCTGTCCTCAGGCGCGTTCCCCGTATCGAGGAAGCCGTAAATATTATAGTCGGTGCCGAACGGCATGTGGAATTTAACGCCGTAAGCGCCATCACGGTAGCCTATCTTGCGCACGAAGGTCTTTTTTTCGATATTTACAAGGTCGGTGGGGTTCCACAGATAACACCTGCCCCACTGCAGCACCTGCTTGCCGGTGCGGAAATAAACGCGACGGTTCAGATTGAAGTCCAGGAAGGCCTCGCGCAGGACGGAGGTCGTCTCTCTGGTTTTGGACTGGTAGGCGGTCTCCATGTTGGCGAAAGCCTTGACGCCGTTCTTCAGGCGCGCGTCGAGCATCAAATTGCCTACGATGTACGAGTTGAACGGGTTGCCGGTGGAGGAACTGTAGACTACATCCTCCAGCACGCTTAGGACCTCGCCGGAAAACCCCAGGGTCTTCTTTTCCCCGGTCTCCCCCGCCGCGGCCGCCGCCTGGGTCACGACCTCGGGGGTCGAGAACATCTCCAGCTCGGAAGCGGCGTCCTCCGCAAAAGCGAAAGCGGGACACAAAGCCAGCACTGCGCAAAATAAAACTTTTTTCATAACATAACGCCCTTCAGGCGGACTTGCAGAGATTCACCACAGAGACACAGAGAGGGAGGAGTTCAGATGAGAAACCGGTAATCAGTATTTCTCCGCTCTGCTCACTATGTTCTCAGCGACCTCTGCGCCTCTGCGGTGAACTCTTTTCCCCAACCTGCTCTTACCTCTTCTCCTCTCATCTTTCTCTGTGTCTCCGTGGTGAACTCCCCTCTTATTATTTACTCAGATTCTCCAGGTAAGCTTTGGTGAATATTTTATCGTCCAGTGTGCCGGGGACCATGTTCGCGATCTCCACCACGGTCTTGTTGCCTTTCTCGAATTCGTCGATGAACAGCTGCTTCACCGGCACGTAGCGGCCCTCGATCTCGGTGAATTTAAGGAAATAGGCGGTCTGCATCAGCGTCCCCGAAAGGGAATAGGACTCCTGCTTCAGCAGCAGGCTGTTGTCGCGGCGCGTCCAGAAGATCTGCCTGGGATAATCCACGTCGCTCACCCGGGCCTTGATCTCGAATTTAAAGACCGGCACCTTCCCGAGCATTTCCTCGGAGATTTTTTCGGTGCCGGAAGAGTCAACCACCGGCCCATAAAGCTCCTCCAGCTTGCGGGTTTCGAAGTCGTCGCTGTGCGCGTCCGAGCCGCCTATGCTCTCATCCCGGTTAACGTGCTGAAAGGTGCGGGTGTTCTTGCGGTACATCCAGAAATTATCGCCCACGCGCAGGTAGCCGTTGCCTTTTTCATTTTCCGGCCCATTGATCGCTATCAGGAAAGCGTCGTCGGAGTCGCGGCGGTAATAGGCCATCTGCATTATCTTGGTGCCCTGGGCGGCGCGCTGCTGGGTGAGCGTAACATCCGCCCTGACGTCCTTTTTCATTTTATAATTAGCGTCGATAGCCTTAAGGATGGTCACCACCCTGCTCTCGGCGCGGCAGCAGGGCGCGAGGAAGAGAACGGCGGCGAAGGCTGCGATAATTATTTTAAGCATAGTTTATCAATAGGCCGCATTACTCATACATCTCCCGGCCGCGCCGCCTAACTGAAATGCCCTAAAGCCTGCGCCGGGGACAAATTAGCGGCCCGGCGCGCGGGGAACCAGGCCGTTACGACGGCTATAGCTATTATCAGGAGCACGCTGCCGGCTATCCCCGGGAAAGTGGGCAGGAAGTAAAGATGGCCGTTCACCAGCAGCATGCCCAGCGGGTTATCCTGCGGATGGAAGGTGATAAGCGAGAGCAGCCTCATGGCGATAAAACCCAGCAGCGACCCGGCCGCGGACGAGAACAGCGTGAGAAAAAAGGTTTCCAGGATGAACATATCGCGCACGTCGGAGCGCTGCATGCCGATGGCGCGCACGGTGCCTATCTCGCGGGTGCGCTCACGTATGGTCATGCGCAGAGTGTTCACAACGCCCAGCAGTATTATGAAGAACAGGACCAGCACGGCGGAGATCGTGATGATGTTCAGCACGGACTCCAGCTTAAGGATATCGCTGGCCGTCTCATACATGGTGGACACGTCTATGGTGGTGCCTTTCCATTTGTTCCTGGCTATCTCCTGATATTTTTTGGTGTAATCTTCGGTGTTGAACGTGCGCTTGAGCAGCACCCACTCGGGCGCCACAAGCCCGCTCCAGGCGCCGGCCGCCGCCGCGGAGTAAGCCTCTGCCCCCGGCCCCGGCCCGGCGGGCAGGTCGAAGTAATAAAGGTCGTAGAAGCCGGAGTCGCTCAGCAGTATCACGTCCCGGCCGGGATAATCGCCGGCGGCGCAGACGGCGCTTACATGCAGGACGGCTTCCCTCGGGGTTTTCTCGAACTTCCTGTCGTAGCGGACGGTCATTTCGCTCCCGGCCGTCACGCCCAGCTCCCGGGCCAGACCGGCCGGGACTATAACCCCGTCCTTCCTGAATGTTTTTTCGAAGCTGCCTGAAGACAGCTTGAGCAGCCCGGCTATCTGTTTTTTGGACTGGTCGTCGCTTTTAAAGCCCAGCAGGATAGCCGGCCTGCGCCCTGAGCGGCCGGCGGCCGAGGCGTAGATCACGGCTGTGCCGGGCCGGAGCTTTTCATGTATGCGGTCCGCCACCGCGAAAGCGTTCTTCTGCGGGTCCTTTATCTTTAATTTCAGGCTGCCGGTTTCATAGGACCGGTAGCCGAGCATCTTTTTTTCACGGGACAGCTCCAGGAAGACCACCGGCTGCATGAAGATATTGTCGTTCTTCATGATGCCTGCGATAGTAAGCCGCTCGGCCTGGTCCTGCCCGAACATATTGCGGAAGCGCACCCGGACGATGTCGTTCTTTTTAACGTTGAGATAGCGGGCTTTTTCTTCGGAAATTATCACCGGGTTCTCTATGGCCGGGCTCTCCATATCCTTCCAGGTGCCCTCGATAAGGCGGAAGGACTCCTCGACTTCCTTCCTGCCCTTTTCGCTGAGGCCTTTCCGGGTGTCGACCCCTACCAGTATTATATTGTCGGAGCGGCCGTTGCCTATGGCGCGGGCGAACATCCCGACGGCTTCGTCGGCCGACTCTATCAGCGGCTCGTTCTTCACGGCCGCGAAAACCCGGGCCCTGTCGCGGAAGATCTCGCGCATCACCCCGCCGCGCTCGTTGAAGCGGATGGCGACATGGCCGGTGACATAGTTCATCACCTTGTTGAACATTATGTCGGAGATGCCGTGCGAAAAAGAGTTCGCCACCACAAGGATGCACACGCCTATAGCCATGGCGGACCCCAGCAGTATATTGCGCCGCTTCTGGCGCAGCAAATTCCGCAAAGAAAGTTTAATCAGCAGCATATAAAATCATATTCCCGGCTCTTGCTCAGTCCCTCGAGATCGCGTCCAGCGGGGTGATATTGCCGGCCACCCGCATGGGATACAGCGCCGCTATGACCGTGACCACCAGGAGCTGGAACACCGTCAGCAGCACGCCGGAAAGGCTCAGCAGCGGGTTGAAATAATTGCCCCCGTAAAGTATCTGGAGCATATCGTTGGCGGTGGTTATCCTGAAAAGCGGGATCAGCCTCACCGCCAGTATGCCGGCCAATATGCCGCCGCCGCCGAACACGGAGGAAAGTATGGCGGTCTCACCCAGGAACATCCCCGCGATGAAAGTCTTGTGCGCGCCCACGGCACGCATCATGCCCAGCTCCGAGGCCCGCTCCAGGGCGGACATCGTAAGCGTGTTCACTATTATTATCACCGCCACGCAGAAAAGCAGCGTGACAAAGATGAACAGCGCGCTCTTTATTATCAGGGCCATGCTGCCCATGGGGCCGGAGGCTTTGCTCCAGGGCGCGGCGTGCACGCCGGTCCCGGCTTCGGAAAGGGCCTTGTTAAGTTTCGCCAAGGCATCCTTATAGGTTACGCCCGGGTTAAGCTTTATGAAGACGGCATTGTAGGTTCCGTCCTCGGTGTTGCTGATAACTATCTTTTTCGCTTTTATCTTCAGCGGCGCCTTCTTATAGCCGGAGACTATCATGGAGTCGCCGCCGAACAGCGAGTCCAGGTCGGAGCCCTCCAGCCCGAGCAGCTGCTTCTCCTCTTTAGGCACCTGGGCGGCCATGTCGGCGGCGGTGAAATAACCCAGGCATTCGCGGTAGGATTCTATGTCCACCAGGCAGAAGTGGCCGAAGATCTTGTTAAGCGCCCCGTACCTTATTATGCCCCTTACGGGGAAGCGGATATCGCTGGTGGTGTTTATGCCGCTCGACATCCCCAGCATCACGGCGCTGCTGCTTACCTGCAGGGTATTTATGGCTGCCAGCGCCTCTTTGCTGAGATTTTCTTTCACCAGCCTCCCGCCCTCGGGCACGAACCAGATATTGTAATAGTTGAAAAATTCGCCGCGCGCGAAATCAGGAAAAAGCAGCGCCCGTTCGCCCCGCGCCGGGTAGCTGCCCTCTATGACCGTGAAATTATCCGGGAACATCTTCCGGTATTCGGCGAAATCCACGCCTATCAGGTAGGCGAAGCCCGGCGTATCGGAATTCTCGTCCAGCACCATGGCCAGGTTCTTGCCCACCGGCAGGTAATGCCGCACATAGGGCTGGGCGGCCAGCACTTCCTTTATTTTCTTGTAGCTGTTTATCGGCTCTATACTTGAGCCCATCATGTTCAGCAGGATGTTGTCGCTTTTCTGCGCGTCGCTGACCAGGACAATATCGCCCATAAAGCCGTTTATGATGTTCTTTTCCACGCCGGCGGCCATGCCGGAGATAACGCCGTTGCCCACGGTCATGAGGAAAGCGCCCGTGAACAGGATAATTCCTATCACCAGGCTTTTTCCCTTGTGGCGCAGGATATTGCGCCAGGCGATGGTCAGCAGCAGCTTCATGCCGCTACGGGCTCCTTCTCTATAAGCCCGTCTTTTATCCTGACTATGCGCCGGGCGTATTTCAGCACGTTGGCGTCGTGCGTGGAAAAGATGAAAGTGGTCTTTTCTATCTCGTTCATCCGGCGCATCAGCTCCAGGATGGAGGCGCCGGTCACGGAGTCCAGGTTGGCGGTAGGCTCGTCGGCGAGGATGATGTCGGGGTTGGTGACCAGCGCCCTGGCTATAGCCACGCGCTGGCGCTGCCCGCCGGAAAGTTCGGACGGGCGGTGCGCGGCGTATTCCTTAAGCCCCACCTCTTCTATGAGCTTGTCGGCGCGCCGGCGCGCCTCGGCCGCCGGCCTCTTCATCAGCAGGAGCGGGAATTCCACGTTCTCGATGACGTCCAGCACGGGGATGAGGTTGAAGGTCTGGAAGATGAAGCCTATCTTATTGAGGCGGATGTCGGTTATCTGCCTGTCGTCGAGCGCGGTTATTTCCCGGCCGCCCACTTTGACGCTGCCGGCGGTGGCGAGATCGATGCAGCCTATGACGTTGAGCAGCGTGGTCTTGCCGCTGCCCGACGGGCCGATGATGCTCATAAAATCCCCCGCGGCCACGGTCAGATCCACCCCGCGCAGCGCCGGCACGATAGTATCGCCCAGCGGATAGTCCTTTTTAAGGTCCCTGATCTCGATTATGTTCATGTCCGCTTCCTTTTCAAAGGGAAAAGCTCCCGCCTACATGTTCTCCACGAATTGCACGCTGACCCCGTCGGGATCTTTAACATAAAAGAACTTGATATGCGGATTAGGCTGGAAAGGGCCGCTGGCCACCGCCACCCCCTTTTCCTTTACGAACCTTAGCGTTTCATCCAGCGACTTAACCTTAAAACCCAGAGAAATACCTTCCGCGTCGGCAGGAACCTTATGGGTCGGCCCGCAAATAAGCTCAACCTGGGTTTCCCCCGCGCCCAGGAAACAGATCTCCATCCCCTGCCCGGAGGCGAACCGCCTGCTGAGAGGAAGCCCCACGACCTCCTGGTAAAACCTCAGCGAAGCCTCCATGTCCTTAACCCAGACCGTGCACCAGCAAAATTTCATAAGATCTCCTTTATTTGAAGCTGCTTCAGGTAAACGCACATTTTTCAGGCCGGCAATTCTCTTCTGAAATTCTACATCTTTAAGACTATGCCCGCCATTTAAAAGACGGCTGTTTTAAGGGGATATAAATTGAGAGCCCCCGCGTACGGAGGCTCTTCAATTGGCACACAGGCCAGGGTACTTGATGACCGCAGACTACGGACCACTTCAGGGGCGAGCCGGGAACCAAGAGGCGCATTAGCGCCGGAGACCGAGGGCCGGAACACCCACCCGGGAGCCGCACCGCCCATGGCGGGCCGCTGAACCAGGGCCCCGGCGACCGCGCCCCACAAAAGTGGGGGAGACGTACCGGGGAACACCCCGACGATCGCGCCGCTGCCGACACCGCTAAGGCACCGCGCTGACGCTGGCCGCGAACCGGGGGAAACCGCGTCGTGGGCCGGGGGATGAACCCCGCGGGCCGTACCGCACTACCGAGACCAGCTCGACCGCAACTCCCGAGATCATCTCGACTACACCGCCGACGCATTTGTAAGAGAGCAAGACTACATACCGAGTATAACAGGCGGATGTTGACTTGTCAAGGGGGTAAATAAAAATATTTTTTCAAGCAGCCTGAAACCGACATTTCACGACGGAGACCAGCCGCCGGCGCCGATTAAAGTGACACACAACTTAATTTCTATTAAATTAAGTTGTGTGTCACCTTAATTCAAAATCCGCTACCTTTCGGCCCTTGACAATAAATTAAGAACTGTTAAAATTTATTGTACGCAACGCGCTATATGAAACGCCTTACCTTATTAATAGCAGCCGCACTTTTCTACGGCCTCCTGCCGCGCGCCGGCGCCGCCGGGTTCGCCGGGCCAGGACCGGACACGGCGGCTTTTTCGCTCCCGGTCCCGCAGGCGGTTAACTCCCGCCGCCTTATCTGCGTAGACCCGGGCCACCCGAACAGCTTCAACAGCGGCCTGGAGCCCGTAAACGGAACGACCGAGACGCGCATAAACTGGCAGGTCGCTCTAAAACTTGAAAGCATATTGAAAGAAAAAGGTTTTGATGTGCTGCTGACCAGGTCGGAAGAACTCCAACCGGTGGAGAATAAGGACCGGGCGCTCATGGCCAACAGCGCCGGCGCTGCGCTGTGCGTGCATCTCCACTGCGAAAGCTCTCCGGGCAGCGGCTTTACGCTTTATTACCCGGACCGGCAGGGAGTATTCGATTACAAGGACGACCCCGACAATGGCTTTAAGGGGCCCTCCTCACGGGTGATAGAGGAAAGCCTGGTTTTAGCCCTGGCCGTACAGAAGGGTATGCAGGAAAAACTTTCCGGCAGCCTGGCCGACCTGGGAGTGAAGGGAGACTCGGCGACCAAGGTGGGATCGAACCAGGGCGCGCTGACCTTCTCTATTTTCTCGAAGATCCCCACCCTCACCATAGAAATGGCCGTGCTCACCGACAAGCACGACGCCGCTTTTATAAAATCCGAAGAAGGGCAGGAAAAGATGGCACAAGCCATAGCCGCCGGAATACAGCTCCACCAAGCCCGCTAAATACCCGTAATTAAACAAACCTTAGCCATACGGCGCCACCGCCGCTCCCTCGTTACGTATCAACCTTACCCGCCCCCCCTTGACAATAAGAGAAAGGCCTGCTAAGCTATTACTGTACTAGCATGGTGATACAGTTATGATAAACCTAAATCAAAATTCGCAGGTTCCCATCTTCGACCAGATAAAGCTGGGTTTCAAAGGCCTGGTTAAGAAAGGGCTGCTCGAGCCCGGAGATACGGCCCCTTCAATAAGGAAGCTGGCCTCCGACCTGAAAGTAAACCCCAATACCGTGGCGCGGGCCTACAGGGAACTTACGGCCGAAGGCTTTTTCGAAAGCAGCCGCGGGCGGGAGAACGTTATCTCCCTCCGCGCGGAGGCGATAGCGGGTAATACGGCCAAGATGGTGCATGAAACCCTTGAAGCCGCCATAAAGGGCGCCCTGGAGGGCGGCTTCACTTGGCGCGAACTGGAAGCGATGATAGCGGAGCTAAAGAGGAAGATCTTATGAATAATATTCTTGAAGTTAAAGACCTGCGCAAAGCTTTCGGCCGCCACGAGGTACTAAAAGGTCTCTCCCTCTCCTGCGCGCCCGGCGAGGTGGTAGGAATACTGGGCCGCAACGGCACGGGGAAGACCACCCTTTTCAACGTCATGCTGGACCTGGTCGCCGCCGACTGCGGCGGGGTGGAGATAATGGGGCTCTCTCCCGACGGCAGCGGGAAGCTGCGCGGCCTGATCGGCTACGTTCCCGAGAAGCCCGCCTTCCACCCGTTCATGAGCGTGCGGGAGGTCCTGGAATTCCGCGCAAAGTTTTTCCCCCTCTGGAATATGGGCAAGGCCGAAGAGCTCTGCAAAAAACTGGAGCTGGACCTGTCCGCTAAAACCGGCAGGCTGAGCAAAGGCGGGATAGCGAAACTGGCCTGGATAGCGGCTGTCGCCCATAACCCCGCCCTGCTTTTGCTGGACGAGCCCACCTCAGGGCTGGATTACCTGGTGCGAGACCATATCCTCAGCGGCCTGATCAGCGAGCTGGCCGAAGGCGGCAAGTCCATCATCGTTTCGAACCACCGCATGGGCGAGATGGGCGGGATCCTTGACCGGGTCTGCCTGCTTAAGGACGGGGTTATAAAAGCCGATTACACGGCGGATTTCGTGAAGACGGAAGCCTTTAGGGTAAGCGCCAGGTTGGAAGGCGGCCTGCCGGAAGCCGGCCCCGGGGTAAGCTCGCTGGGCGGCAGCGGGCCCCTGGCAGAGCTGGCCGTGCTAGGCCGGGCCAACCTGGAGAGACTTAAAGCCGATCCGCGCTTCAGTGAGGCGGAAATCTCTCCGCTGGAACTGGATGCGGCTTTCAAAGTGATGCTGGGCGAGCGGGAGGCGTTATGATAAACCTTATCAAACTTAATTTCAGGAAAAGCCGGCTGAGTTTCGCCGTGCTGCTGCTGGCCGTACTGGCTTCAGTGCCGCTCTCTCTTGCGCTGAAGGCGAACGCCATGGCGGCTGCCGAGGCCATTAACCTGGCCATGGTCTACTGGGCGCTGGTAGGCATCCCGCTCTCCGCGCTGGCCTTGTCGGCTATAGCGGGGGCGGACGCGGCTTCCGGTGACACACGCAGCGTGGAGCAGCCCCTGCCGGTGTCGCAGGGCTGGCTGCTGTCCGCCTCAGCCGGGGTAGCGCTGCTGGAAGTCGGGGCGCTGGTGCTGGCTGTTTACGCCGTCATGGGCTTTACGCTGCCGTTCGAAACGCTGAACTTCGCGCAGAAGCACGCTTACCGGCTCTACGTATTCTCGGCCGCCTTCCTTACTATCTACGGCTTCGCGGTTTCCTACGCTTTCAGGAATGCCGTGGCCGGGGCGGCCCTGGCGGCCGCGGCGGTGCTTACCGTGGTCTACCCGGTGCTCATGATGTCGGTCCTGCAGAGCATCACCTTCGAATTGATCTCCCTGACCGGGCTGAAACTGGCCGTGGCCGGCCTCGCTCTTGCCGGAGCCGCGGGGGCGCTTAAGCTGCTCTCCGGGGTTTATGCCAGGCATGAAAAGAATGCCGCCGTTAAAATAACGGCCGCCGCGCTGCTCCTGGCCTCGCCGGTGCTGGCCTCGCTCGCGGGGCTGTCCCTGGTAAATCACAGGGCCAGGCAGGTCACGGGCCCCGTGCCGGCCTACAGGTTTTCACCCTCGGGCGGCATGGAAGGCGGGGAGTTCATGTTGGTACAGAAGCCTTTCACCGGCGAAGTCCTGGTCGCTGACACCGACGGGAACAACGCCGTCCTGGACCGGGGCGGCGACGCGGGCAGGATAAAGTTCGGCTACCTCCTGCCGTCGCCGACTTTCACGCGGGCCCAGGTGCTGCGCGTCTCCGGCGGCACCTGGATAATCTTCAGCAAGTATGGTAACGACCATAAGCTGTTCAGCGGCAGCCTAAAAGAGGGCTTCGTCCAGCGCGCCGAGATGAACAGCCGCTGGGATTGCGAACTAGTGGGTGGAGAAAAACCTGGGATAGTGGTGTCGCATTCCGGCGGGTATTTCTACGCGCTCCTGCAGGAAGGAAAAAAAGAGCTAAAGTGGGAGAAACTCCCTGCCCTGAAGACCCCTGAAGAACTGCGCGCATTCGTCGTCCGTAAAGAAGCGGGAGCCGCCGGTTTGGCGCGCTTCGAAGGAAAAACCCTGGTCTATAAGAACAAGAGTTGGCCCGTTCCCGGCGCGCTGGGCACAAAATTCCCGGCGGAGGGCTTAAAGCTGGCCGACGGCCTGAACTTCATAGTTCCGGCCAAGACCGGAACCTATCTCTGCCGGCCCGACGGCAAGGCGAAAATGCTCTGGCCTCATTATTTCAGGCTGGGACAGAACTTTTATGTCACAACCGAAGGCACGGCCTGGGGCACGACCATTAGCCATTCACGAATTACAGAAACCGGCCTGACGGGACGCAGGTCTTACGACTTCGACGAACCGATATTCTACATCCTGACGCGGAAAGGGACGGAACTGTCCGGGGTGCAAATACGCTCCGCTCTTAAAAAAGCGGGCGCCACAGACGGGACCACCAGCCTGTTGAGGGCTGAAGGCGGGACGCTTTGGTTCAATATAGAGGACAGGTACCTGGCCAGGGTGAACGCGGCTAACACCAATGAGTTTGCGCTCTGGAAACTCCCGGCAAGCGCATGGAGAGGCAAGCACGCGCTCTTTTCCACTAATGTCTCGGCGTCCAGCCGCGGAATCTTCATGGCCGCCGTGGACGGGATCTATTTCATGGACTGGAAAGGCAAGCTAAAGAAATTGGTATAAACCGGGCCGGACAAAAAAACATCTACTCCTGCGGAACTTCATGCTTGTCGGCTATGACGTCCAGGAAGAGCTGGCCGTATTTCTCCACGCGCTTCTCGCCCATGCCCTTCATGCCGCGCAGCTCGTCCAGGGTCCGGGGTTTTGTCGCGGCCATTTCTATAAGTACGGTATCGTGGCAGATGACATAAGGAGGGATACCCTTCTTGTCCGCCACTCCGCGGCGCAGGGCGCGCAGTTTTTCGAACAGGTCTTTGTCGGTCTCGAGGAAAGCCACGCCGGCCTTTTCCGCTTTTTGCACGGCCTTGGATTTTTTCTTGCCGGCCTTGGGCGGCACGGGCAGGCCCAGACGCACCGTGCCTTTGTCCTGGCAGAGAGCGCGCCCGGCGGCGGTGATGCGCAGCAGCGGGTATTCGTTTTCCTCCGTCACCTCAAGGTAGTCCTGCACGATAAGCTGGTCTATCCAGGACCTGACGGCGGGTTCCCCTGCCTCTTTAAGCAGCCCGAAGACCTTAAGCTGGTCGTGACCGTTATTGGTCATGCGGTCGTTGGGCCGGCCCAGCAGTAAATTCACCACATAGCCGGTGCCGTAGCGGCCCTCGGCGCGCCAGGCGGCGCTTAAAACTTTCTTGGCCGTAAGAATGGCCTCGTCGTCGGGCAGGCCCTTGGTCTCGCCCAGACACACGTCGCAGGCGCCGCAGCCTTCCTCCGCCCTGGCTTCGACAGGATAGGGGGCGCTGAAATGCTCGGCCAGCTGGCTGTGGCGGCAGACCGGGGCCACTGCATAGCGGCCTATATCGCGCAGCTGTTTTTCAAGCGCGCGCTCCCGCTCGGGGGAAAGCGTGACGTCTTTCTTGGCCATCCAGCGGTGCATGGCCAGGTCGGAGGCTGAAAAAAGCAGGGTGCAGTCGGCGGGCTGGCCGTCGCGCCCGGCGCGGCCGCTCTCCTGCTGGTAATGCTCCACCGAGCGCGGCGTGTTGGCGTGCACCACATAGCGCACATTGGAGCGGTCTATGCCCATGCCGAAGGCTATAGTGGCTACGATAACATCCAGCCGCTCGTTGACAAAATCGTCCTGCGCCTTGCGCCTTTCCTCGGCGTTGAGCCCGGCATGGTAAGCGGCGCTGGAAACGCCTTCCTTCTTCAGGTTAGCGGCCAGGCGCTCCACATCCTTGCGGGTCTGGGCGTAAACTATCCCTCCCTCGCTCTTGTGGGCGCGCACGACCTCCAGCACCTGCTTGCTCTGGTCGCGGCGCGGGAAGGCGCGATAGATCAGATTGGGGCGGTCAGGATGGCCTATCAGGATTTCCGGAGACCGCAGCGCCAGTTGGGCGCGGATATCGGCCTGTACTACGGGGGTGGCGGTGGCGGTGAGGGCCATGCGGGCGGCCTTGGGAAACCGGTCCAGCGCCTCGGTAAGGCGGCGGTATTCGGGGCGGAACTCGTGGCCCCAGTGGGAGACGCAGTGCGCCTCGTCCACGGCGGCAAGTATCAGGCGCGGGGCCAGAGTTTCATACAGGTCGCCCGTCAGCAGGCGCTCGGGGCTGACATAGAGCAGCTCCGTGGTTCCGTCGGCGAGGTTCTGGTAGGCGGCTTTTTTGGGGCCGGCTTTTAAATTAGAATGCAGGGCGTCGGCGGCAAGTCCGGCCTCGCGCGCGGCAGCCACCTGGTCGTCCATCAGGGCTATAAGCGGCGACACTACCAGCACAAGGCCCCGGCCCATAGCCGCGGGCATCTGGTAGCACAGGCTTTTTCCGCCGCCGGTGGGCAGCACGACAAGGCAGTCCCGGCCCCCGAGCGCCGCCTCGATGGCCTCTTTCTGCAGCGGCTTAAAGGTATCGTAACCCCAGCGCTTCTTCAATATTTCTTCCGGTTTCATCAAATATAGTATAGCAGACAAACCCGTGTGGCCTATGGCCCTGCCGTAACAAGCGCTATGCGCATCAGACGGCCAAGGGCGTGTCGGATAGTTTTTTATAATTTTAAATTTATGCGCTTCTGACTTCGCGGACCTCAACCAGGTCCACATAGGCCAGCACGCCCTTTACCGGCCTGGCATAGACTTCGGAAATAATGGCCAGGTAGTTTTTCATCTGGGCCGAATATTTTTTTATATTTTCTCCGCCGGTCTTAAAATCCACTACGGTTACGGCGTCCGCGTCTATAAGCACGCGGTCCATGCGGAACAGGGCGCCGGCCTTATCGATAAATTCGGCCTCGACCAGGGTCTGGCGGCCCGGGACGGCGGCGAACAGCGGCGCGGCCTCCGGACTGGCCAGGAAAGCCAGCAGGCCTTTTACGACCTTGGCTTTATCGAATTTAAAAGGATATTCAGGAGCGTAGGCCGAATATAATTCTTCCAGTTGAGCTGCTAGTAAAGTCCGGCTGCCCGGCGCGAGATGCGCCAGCATATCGTGCACCAGTTCGCCCTCGGCGGTTTCAAAGAAGCCGTTATAAGTAGGCTTCTGCGCGTCAAAGCGCTGCTCCGGCCGCGCGCCAGGGGAAACTATCTCCACCGGCTTTGAGGCGGTGCGCCGCTCCGGCCTGCGCGCTTCCGGCGTGCCCGCCTCGAAGGTTTCAAAAAGGTCAGCCGGCTTCGGCTCTTTGGCCGCGGCCTTACGGGTTTTTTTAATTATCAGGTTGTAAAGTTCGTGGCGGGCGCGGGTCGAGATCACATAAAGGATATTCAAGTCCTGCACGTTCCCGTCGGTCCTGCGGCTTTCGTAAACAGGCCTGAGCTTTACCGACTGTTCGGCCGCGGCTTTGGTTATGTGGTAAACATGGATCTCCCCGCCCTGCTCGTCGAAATACATCGGATCGCTCTGGCCGCGCTCCTCATACATCAAATTTATCACCACGGAGAAACCCAGGCCCTTGGATTTATGGAAGGTCATCACGCGCACGGCGTCGAGATATTCAGGCAGGGCGATGGAAAAGACGGCGGCCTTGTCCTCGTCCGCGCCCGAGGCGTATTCGATAAAAGAGCGGGGGCTGGTGACGCCTTCGGCCTCCAGCGAAGTGACGGCGTCCAGAAAGCGGGAAAGAAAAGCGGCCTCTTCGGGGAAATTATCGAACAGTTCGAACTTGCCGTAAACCAGCGAGACCAGCTCGTAAAGCGGCAGGTGGCCGACCTTGCGGAAGGGCTCGTCTAAATATTTATCCCAGTATGCTTTATATTTCGGGTGATTGCGGAAAGCGGAATAAAGAAGCCGGGAGCCGGGAACCGGGAGCCGGGAATCAAAGATAAACTTCAACATTTCTTCCCGGTCCAGCCCGGTCGATCTGTTGAAGATATCGCCGGTGATCAGATCGGCGAAGGAGAGATCGTCAGACGGCGTTTCAAGGAATCTGAGACAGGCTATAAGCTCCGCCACCACCTTGCGCTTGCGGATATCCAGCGAGCTCAGCGAGGCCACCGGGATGCCGGCTCCGGTCAGCCATTCCACCACCGGCTCTATGCGCTTATTCTTGGCCACCAGAATAGCTATCTCGTTCAAAGGATAGCGCTCCCGCGCGCCGCGGACGGCTTTCAGCAGCCACTCTTTCTGCCCGTCGGGCGCGGAGAGATCCTCCAATTCCAGAGTATCGGTCCTTACATAGCCGTGCTTCAGCCGGCCCGGCCGGACCGATTGAGAATAGGTAGTAAGTTCGGTAAGGTCCTCGCCTATCAGCTCGGGGACGCTCTTCAGCTTTTCCTTGAAGATCGTATTTACGTAGGCCAATACCTCGCCGTCGGAGCGGTAATTCACCGGCAGGTTCACGTACTTCAGCTCCCCGTCCAGCGAGTCCAGCGTTAGATACTCGGCTTTCGGCTTCCGGCCCTCGGCTATATCAAGGAAGCTCCGCATTATCCTGTAATCGGCGTTGCGGAACATATAGATGGCCTGCTTAATGTCGCCCACCACGAACAGCGAGCCGGTCTTGGAAAGGGCCTCCTCCGCCAGCGGGCGGATGACGTCCCACTGCAGGCGGTTGGTGTCCTGAAACTCGTCGATGAGAAAATGTGAAATGCGCTCCCCGAGCTTCAGGTAGATCTCGGGCACGTTCTTTTCGTTTATGTACACCGAAAGCTTCTTGGCGATGTCGTTTATGTGGATCACGTCGGTCTTGCCGCGCTTGACCCGCTCCAGTTCAGCCTTGAACCTGTCATAAATACCGACATAGGGGTGATAATAGGCCGCGGCGTTCAACTCGGTCAGCTCTATCACCAGGTCGCTTAAATGGGCGATGTCTTTTTCCCAATCCGCCGGGAAACTTTTTTTCTTTACGCCGTTGAAAATGCCGTAGGCGAAGCTGTAGGCGGCGAGGAAATCGGTAAGATTGCCGGCTTCTATGGCGGCGGCCGAGCTGGACTTTAAAAGCTCCGCCCCGAAATGCTTTACAAGCCCGGCGCAGAACTTGAGCGCGCCTGAGAATTTAACTTTAAGAACGGCCTCGTAATCCCCGGCTGACGTCTTTATCAACCCGGCGGTTTTCCCCTCCTGCGTGAGGAAGCTGTTGAAATTATCTTTAACACGCCGGGCTGGGTTCCACGGGTAGGAGCCCGTCTTCGGCAGCACGGCCAGGAACTTATCCACGGTTTCCGCCGGCAGCTCCTCTTTTCCTATTTTAGAGAACAGGGAGTAGAGCGCCAGGTCTATGAGCACGTCGTAGGCCATGGTGATCTCGGCCCTGAACGGCAGCTTCAACTCGTCCGCCGAGGCGCTCATCACCCGGGCCAGGAAGCTGTCTATGGTCTGAATGTGGAAATCGGAATAGTTCGCGATAATGCGCTCGACCAGGCCCTGGGCGCGCTTGTGGATCTCGTCCCGGGAAAGCGAGACCAGCTCAAGGGTCTCTTCCATTTTTTGGCAATTCTTATCCAGAGCCAGCTCTTTGAGACAGGCCAGAATGCGGGCCTTCATTTCCTTTGCTGCGTTGTTGGTAAAGGTCACCGCGAGGATACTTGAAAGATCGTTATCGGGGACTTTTTCAGAAAGAAGGAACTGCACATAGCGCTGGGTAAGCGTATAGGTCTTGCCGGACCCCGCCGAGGCGCTGATGAGCAGAGCGTGCGGGAACTTAAGGGTTTTATCCCCCTCAAGCACCGGCACGGCCGCCTTAACGGTTTTCCCCATATATATAGGTAATTATAAGATATTACCTCGTCAAGGGTCTGTCGTGCATCGACTCATGTAAAATCTAACCGTATTCAGGCAAAACCCTCCTGCCCGCTTTTTTATATAATAAACCTTAACACAGCCTAAGCCGGCGCTCTGAGCGCAGGCGCGGGGGACCCAACTCCCCGGTATATCCGGGGACGGGGCGCAGATAACGGCAAACCCGTTGTCAGGTCACTTTCAAGACCCAGCCCGTCAGCTAACCTCGCAGGCATTTGGAAGGGTGATCCAGCCGATCAGCTTTATTACTTGATTGACGGGTCTCCCGGAAGAGACTGTAACGAACTTATAAAAGCGTCACCGCTTTTGCATGTTCCTATGGCCTTTTCACCTGCGAGGAGGCCTATGCACAGCCGTATACCGTCTAAATACAAGCAAGTTCTGGTCCTGAGCACCGCCATGCTCACCTTCATCTCATTCTGGAGAGCCTCCGCCGTGGTCCTCTGCGATATGGGCTCGAGCGCCTATTACTCCGGCGGCATAGCCATGAACGCCTTCGGCCCCGCCTTCCCCTGGTACGTGCTGGCGGTGATGGTCTTCGCGGGGCTTATGCTGATGGTCTACGTGGAATCCTGCGCCATGTTCGTGCGCGGCGGGGTCTACAAGGTGGTGAACGTAGCCATGGGCCCCTCGATGGCGAAGATTTCGGTTTCCGCCCTTATTTTCGACTACATGGTGACCGGGCCTATAAGTTCGGTGAGCGCCGGGCTTTACGTTTCAAGCCTGCTGGCCAGCGTCCTGCCGCTGCTGCACGTAAACTGGCCCGTGTCCCCCCAGCTTTTTTCCGTCTTC
>CAIQNV010000120.1 GCA_903873295.1 uncultured Elusimicrobia bacterium | reverse complement strand
GGCATGGGGTTGCTCTGGAGCCGCTTTGGGGAGGGGGGCCCCGCTTCGGGGGGAACCGCGCAACGGTTCCTGCGCGGCGGAATGGGCAACCCCATGCCCGGCCCCATGCTAAACCCGGAAGCCCTAAAACTAAAAGCCCCCGGCCGGCGGGGGCTTTCAGCGGGCTCCGGGCTCTATTTCTTTTTCAGCACATAGTACTGCGGCTTCTGGTGCCTTATGATGTAGTCGCCGCTCTTCCACTCGAAGAACATATATTTGGCGCCGTTCAGCTCCTTTATCGTATAGCGCGACGCGGAATGGTCTCCGCCGCGGTGCATCACCACGCCCTTCGTCCAGGCGAACCACGGAAGCGCGGCTGCCGCGTCGGGCAGCAGCGCCAGCGCCCCGTCCGGCAGGAAGTTGAACCCTTTCAGGTACAGATCGACGCTTGAACCGCGCTTCCCGGGGGTGAACTTGCCGGGCTCGCGCACGAAATCCACGCTCACCCACTCGCCCAGCACGGGGGGGTCGTTCACGAAAGGCAGGTTTATATCGTCCACCAGCCTGCCGTTCACTTCCGTAGTGTTTATCTTTATTTCCTCGGCGGCCGCGAAGGCCGCGAAACCGGTCAGCACCGCTATAACCGCCAATATTTTAAGTTTCATAACTCCTCCTTGTCTGCGCTCTTCTGCTGGTTATTACGCATGCCCCTCAAAAGTATTACAAAAGAAAAGGCCCCGCTCCGGGGGCCCTTCCTTATCTAAAGGCGGTCCGCTTATTTTTTTCTCAGCACATAATAGAAGGGCTTGGCGCCGCGCAGCGTGTAGTCGCCGCTCTTCCACTCGAAGAACAGATAGGTCTTGCCCTTGAGCTTCTTTATCTCATAGCGGCTTGCGGTCTTGTCTCCGCTGTGCATCACCACCCCTTTGGTCCAGGTCCACCACGGCTTGCCTCCCTTGCCCTTAGTAAGGAAAACCAGCTCCTTAAGATATAGTTCGCCGTTCCAGGCTTTGGCCCCCGGGTCGAATTTCTCCGGGCTTTCAACGAAATCCACGCTTTCCCACTCACCGATCACCGCGGGGTCGTCCCTGAAAGGCAGGTCGATATTGTCCCGCCTTATCTCGGCCAACTTCTTAAGCACATAATAATTGGGCTTCTGGTGCCTTATGGTATAGTCGCCGCTCTTCCACTCGAAGAACATGTACTTCTGGCCGCCTAGTTCTTTTATCTCGTAGCGGCTGGCAGTTTTATCGCCGTGGTGCATAACCACGCCCTTAGTCCAGGTGAGCCAGCCGTTGGGGCTTTTTCCGTCCGGCAGGAAGATCAGCTCTTTCAGGTAGAGTTCCCCGCTCCCGGCGTCTTTATCGAGGCTGAACTGCTCCGGCTTCTCCACGAAAGCAACGGAACGCCAGGCTCCCGTCACGCCGGGGTCATTCACGAACGGCAGGTTTATATCGTCCACGGTGCGCCCGTCTTTATTTATGGAACTTTTAATTTCCTGCGCTCCGGCGGAACCCGGGGCCAGCAGTGCGGCCAGCAGAATTAATTTCATCTTCATATCAGTACCTCTCCTCCGCCATATAATCGCCCAGCCCCTGCCGCCCGCACTGCCCGTACCCGTCGTAGGGCAGATCATAAGAGGCCTCCCGGGGGGCTCCCGGCAGCGGCTTATGTCTCACATTCACCATCAGCAGCGCCGCCGCCAGCGCCGCCGCCGGCAGCAGCCAGAAGAAACCGCTGCCGCGCCCGCTCTTTTCAGCGCGGGCCAGCAGGCGCTCCCTCAACTCGCTCCTCACGCGGCTTTCGCCGCTGAAGTCCGCCCGGCGCAGCCTTGCGGCCAGGCCGGGGAACTCGCTGAATTCCCCGTCAGTTTTCTCGTTCATAAACTCTCCGGCCCCAGCAGCTCCCTGAGCTTCTTCATGGCCCTGAACAGTATCACCGCCACATTGCTCTCGCCCAGCCCCGTCTCCGCCGCGATATCCCGGTTAGTCATCTCCAGCGTGAATTTCATAGCTATGAGCTCCCGCTCCTGCTCAGTCAGTTTGGCGAGCGCCGCCAGCAGCAGAGCGTTCTCCTCGCTCCGCTCCGCCGCGTCCTCCACCGACCCCACGGCGGCTATGTTTTCCTCATGGCCGCTGATAGTGAACCAGCCCCGCACTTTCCTGCGCCTGAAATAATCGTTCAGCGTGTTGCGGGCTATCGCGAACAGCCAGGGCTCCAGGCCGTGCCGCTCGGGGTCGAAGCTGTCGTACTTATCCAGCACCTTTTCAAAGACCGCCGACACCAGATCGTCCGCCGCGCCGCGGTCGATGAGCCTGTAGCGGAGATAATTATATATCCGCGCATAGTATTTATCGTAAAGATCTTCGAAGCTCATTTTATGTTATTACGCGCCGCCAATAAAAGTATTACAGAGCAGCCCGGCCCGAGCAGCTTCAGGCGCGCGAGGCGCGTCTATGTTTAAGATATTCGATGATAGCCGGCAGTATCGAAAGAAAGATTATCCCCAGCACCACAAAAGAGAAGTTATTGCGTATCACCGGGATATTCCCGAAGAAATAGCCGGAGAAGGTTATCAGGGTGACCCAGGTAAAACCGCCTACAACGTTGAACATCAGGAACCTGGGGTAGGTCATAGCCCCCACCCCGGCCACGAAAGGGGCGAAAGTGCGCACTATCGGCACGTATTTGCAAAGGATAATGGCCTTGCCGCCGTATTTTTCATAGAAATTATGCGTCTTCAGCAGATATTCTTTTTTAAATATCCTCGAATCTTCGTAGTGGAACACCTTCGGACCTATATAATGCCCCACCGCGTAGTTAGTATTGTCTCCCAGTATCGCCGCCAAGACCAGCAGCGGCCAGATCTTGTGCATATCCAGGTAGCCCAGCGCCGCAAAGGTCCCCACCGCGAACAACAGGGAATCCCCGGGCAGTATGGGGGTAACGACAAGGCCGGTTTCGCAGAAGATGATAAGGAAGAGGATCAGGTAGGTCCAGGCGCCATAGTCCTGAATGACGGAACCAAGAGTTTTGTCCAGGTGAAGGAAGACCTGAAAGGCGTAAACAAGACCGTCCGCGATGTGGCCGAGTATGTCCATTATTCCACCAGCTTCCTTTCCGCGCCCTCGAGCGAAGCCGCGGAGCCGGTCACCCGCCCCAGCCTGTCGCCGAAGCGCTCGGCATGCTTCAGCGCGTCGTCGCAGCTGACCCCGGCGTTCTTAAGGTGCTTGCCGGTGAGCTGCAGCCTTTCCTGCACGTCCGAGAAATTTTTTTCCAGGTGGGACAGCTCGCCCATGATCACCTTGGCTTTCTCCTCTATGCGGAAGCCGCGCAGGCCGTAGACCAGCGCCGTCAGGTAAGCGTAAAAGCTGTTGGGGGACACCAGCACCACGTTCCTGGCCATGGCGTAGCGCAGCACCTCGTAATCCGCGCTGAGGGCGTCGCTGATGACCGTTTCGTAAAAAACGTTCTCCGCCGGCACGTACATCATGGCGAAGTTGAAGGTGCCCTCGTCGGGGTTTATATATTTGGCGGCTATCTCGTCTATGCGCAGCTTCACGCTCTTAACGAACTCTTTTTTGCTCTTCGCTTTCTCGGCGTCGTCATGCGCCTCGGTGTAGCGCTTGAAGCTCTCCATGGGGAACTTGGCGTCTATGGGCACCATGCCGCCGGCCAGCTTTATCACCGCGTCCACTTTCCCGCCGTTCTTGAACTCTTTCTGGGTCTCGTAGTTATCGCGCGGGAAAATTTGTTTCAGCAGGTCTTCCAGCAGCAGCTCGCCCAGGTTGCCGCGCAGCTTGGGGGCGCTGAGTATATCCTGCAGGGAGGAGATATCCCTGCCTATCTCCTGCATGTTCTTGGCCGTCTCCTCTAGGATGCCCAGCTTTTTCTGCACCTCCCCTATCACCTTCAGCTGTTCGGTGATATTGCCCTGGGTGCGGTTCATATTATCGCCCACGCGGGCCATTATGGTCTCTAGCTGGGCCGAAAGCAGCGTCTGCGACTGGTTGAACAGCTCCTGCTGCCGCGCGAGGGACGCGGTCTGAGACCGCGCCTGCTCCACCTTCAGGTCAGCGAGCTGGTTCTTCAGGTCCAGCATCTCGGCCGTATTTCCCTGGCCGGTTCTTTTAGCCAGCATGAAAACGGCGGCGGCGGCCGCTGCCAGTATAAGGACATTAAGGATGAGAGTTAAATTTTCCACCTTGTTATTTTACAATACTTGATACCCGGCGCGTTTCCCGTCAGGACGCCGTTTCCTGACCCGGCAGGCCGGCGGCAGTTTACCGGGCCGCCGCTATTATCGCATAATAGTTAAATAGGACCGGCGTGCCTAAAACGAGTTCTGCGCTTCGCCCAAGGAATATTATGAAAAACAAACTCCATGCCCTTATCTTCGCGGTGTTCCTGCTCCCCGCCGCCTCGTTCGCCGCGGCCGGCCCTTCCGCGCTGCCGCCGGGCGTCTCTCCCGGAGTTTCCGTGGAGGGCATAGACGAGTACACGCTCTCCAACGGCCTTAAAGTCCTGCTCTTCCCGGACCCGACCAAGCCGACCGTCACGGTCAACGTCACTTACCTCGTCGGCTCGCGCAACGAGAACTACGGCGAGACGGGCATGGCCCACCTGCTGGAACACCTGATGTTCAAAGGCTCGCCGCGCCACCCCGATGTCCCCAAGGAACTCACCTCGCACGGCGCCTCCCCCAACGGCTCCACCAGCTACGACCGCACCAATTACTTCGAGACCTTCTCCGCCACCGACGAGAACCTGGACTGGGCGCTCGACCTGGAAGCCAGCCGCATGGTCGACAGCTTTATCGCGAAGAAGGACCTCGATTCTGAAATGACGGTGGTGCGCAATGAATTCGAGAGCGGCGAGAACAACCCGCAGTCCATCCTGATGGAGCGGGTCATGTCCACCGCCTATCTCTGGCATAACTACGGCAAAAGCACCATAGGCGCGCGCACCGACATAGAGAACGTGCCCATAGACCGCCTCCAGGCTTTCTACCGCAACTGGTACCAGCCCGACACCGCCGTTCTCGTTGTAGCCGGCGCTTTCGACCCGGTGAAAACCCTGGCCCTCGTCCAGAAGAAGTTCGGTTCCATCCCGCGGCCCGCGCGCGCGATCCAGAAGACCTACACCCAGGACCCGACGCAGGACGGAGAGCGCGAGGTGGTCCTGAGGCGCGTCGGCGACACGCAGGAGGCTATTGCGGCCTACCACGCCCCGGCCTCCTCCGACAAAGACAGCGCCGCGCTGGACGTCCTGGCCTACATCCTCGGCGACACGCCGTCCGGGCGCCTGTACAAAGCGCTCGTGGAGACAAAAAAAGCTTCCGCGGCCTACGGCTTCAATTATTCCATGCGCGAAGGCGGCCTGCTGATGTTCGGCGCTACCGTGCGCAAGGAAAATTCGCTGGCAGAGGCCCGCGACATAATGCTTAAACTGGTGGAAGGAGCGGCTGCCGGCGACTTCGGCGCCGAGGACGTAGAAAGGGCCCGCGTCTCCATGCTCAAGGCCATCGATCTGACCCTGAAGTCCTCGGAGCGCGTCGGGCTGCGCCTGTCGGAATCCACGGCGGACGGCGACTGGCGCATGTTCTTCATCTACCGCGACCGCCTCAAGACCGTTAATGCCGCCGACGTGAAGCGCGTGGCCGCGGCCTATCTTAAGGCGAGCAACCGCACGCTGGGGCTGTTCTACCCTACGGAAAAACCGGACCGGGCCGAGATGCCCGCTTTGCCCGATGTCGCCGCGCTGGTAAAGGATTATAAAGGCGGCGAGGCGCTGGCAGCGGGCGAGGCTTTTGACCCCTCTGTTGAGAATATCGACAGCCGCACCACACATTCCGCGCTTAAGAGCGGCCTTAAACTGGCGCTGCTGCCCAAGAAGACGCGCGGCTCCTCGGTACAGGTCACCCTCTCCCTGAATATGGGCAGCGAGCAAAGCCTGAAGGGACTTTCAACCGCCAGCAGCCTCGCCGGCTCCATGCTTATGCGCGGCACGCTGCATCATACCCGCCAGCAGCTAGAGGACACGTTCGACAAGCTTAAGACCCGCGCTTCCATCAACGGCGGCAACGTTACGCTGGAGACGGACCGCGCCAATCTGCCCGCGGCGCTGCGCCTGGCCGCCGAAGTGCTGCGCGAACCCGCCTTCGCCGAAAGCGAATTCGGGACCTTAAAGCAGGAGGAGCTGGCCGCCATAGAGGAAGAGAAAAGCCAGCCCGAATTCCTTGCCGATACGGCGTACGAACGGCATATGAATCCTTTTCCTCCCGAAGACATCCGGTACGTCGCCACTCCTGAAGAACGGGTAGAGCGGCTAAAAGCCGCGAGCCTTGGAGCGGTCAAAGCGTTCCACAAGAACTTCTACGGCGCCTCGTCAGGCCAGCTGGCGCTGGTGGGCGACTTCGACCCGCAGGAAGCGGCAGGGCTGGCGGAGGAATTGTTCGGCGGCTGGGTGAGCTCAATGCCCTTCGTCCGCATCGAAAACCCCTATAAGGATATCGCGCCGTTACAGCTCGCCCTCGAGGCGCCGGACAAAGCCAATGCCTCTATGTTGATCGGCCTGAACTTCTCGCTGCGCGACGACGATCCCGACTATCCCGCGCTGGTGCTGGCGAACTTTATGACCGGCGGCGGCTTCCTGAACTCCCGCCTGGCCACCCGCATCCGCCAGAAAGAAGGCCTCAGTTACGGCGTAGGTTCCTACCTGTGGGCGGATTCCCTGGATAAAATGGCTATTTTTCAGGCACAGGCTATCTATAACCCGGGTAACGCCGAGAAGCTGGAAAAGGCGTTCCGCGAAGAGCTGGCCCGCATTATCGAGGGCGGGTTCGCCGACGCCGAGCTGCGCGAGGCAAGGACCGGCTGGCTGCAGGCGCGCAGGGTCGAACGTTCCCAGGATTCGCGGCTGGCTTCGCGGCTGGCGCGCAACGAGTACCTCGGCCGCAGGATGGCCTGGTACGGCGACCTTGAGACCAAGGTCGCGGCCCTTACGCCCCGGCAGATCCAGGACGCTTTCATCCGCCACATCCTGCCCGCCAAACTCACTCTGGTGCAGGCAGGCGACTTCGCCGGCGCCAAAGCAAAGGCGGCGGCTCCGGCCGCTTCGAAAGCGCCGGCAGTTCCCGCGCGTTAACGACGGCCTGGAGAAGATGGAATGATAATTGATTTCGGCAAGGTGCCACTGGAACGCGCGCTCTCCAAGCTCGGGGCCGCCTCGCGCAGCCAGACCCGCGATTGGGCGCTGAAGGGCCGCCTGCAGGTGAACGGCAGGACCGTGCGCGATCCCCTGTTCATGGTCTCCCCCGAAAAGGACAGTTTCACCGTAGACGGCAAGCCGATGCGGAAAGACAGCTGGCAGGCCGTAATGCTGAACAAGCCGAAAGCCGTGGTCACCACGGCGAGCGACGAAAAAGGCCGCCGGACGGTTTTCGATCTGCTCCCCTCGGAGCTGCGCACCCTGCACCCGGTGGGCCGCCTGGACATGGCCACCACCGGCCTTCTGATACTCACCAACGACACCCGGCTTTCCTCTTACCTTACCGACCCCGCCAACGCCGTCTTGCGCACCTATATAGTCACCGTTACCGGCGAAATGACCGAAGCGCAGCTGGCGAAAGCCGCCGCCGGGATCATGGACGAAGGCGAATTCCTGAAGCCCGCGAAAATAACCCTGCGCAAAGCCAGCGGCCATGAATCCCACCTGACGGTGGAGCTGACCGAGGGAAAGAACCGCGAGATCCGCAGGCTCTTCGAAGCCCTGGGCCACGAGGTCACCAGCCTCAAGCGGGTAGCCTTCGGGCCGCTGCAGCTGGGCGCCCTGGAGCCCGGCCAGTTCCGTCGTCTCACCAAAGAAGAGCTGGGAGTAAAAGAAACCCCGCCGCCCCCGGCCATAAAGAGGCTGCAGCCCCCCGCGCGCCGCCCCCACGACAACAAACGCTTCAAAAGAAAAATGCCGCCCAAAAAGCGGCACTATTAACATAAGGTTGACTTGGGGGCCGGAACGCAAAAACAGCGTCGCGCACACCGTGCGCGCGCTTCCCTGCCTCGCCCTCCGCGCTTACGCAAGCGTCGGGCTCCGGCGGGGTTTTGCTAACCCGGCCCCCCAGTCAACCGTAATAATTTAATCCACTGTTATAGATTTGCTGACGTTCTTCGGCGAGTCGGGGTGCACGCCGTGGTCCAGGATCTCCAGCCGGTTGAGGAAGTTCATTTTCCGCACGCTCATCTCCAGGGCCAGCAGCTGCAGCACCACCGAGCTGGTGAAGAACACCAGCAGATCGTCGTCGGTCCTGGGAAGCACGATGTAGCCGGATTTATAGGCCTTCGAATACATCGCGGTCACGCCTTTTTCAGCGGCGTCGCGCAGCACCTTGTTCTCTTCGGCGATCACATAAATATTTGCGCCGCGTATTTTATGAGTGTTTATCTGCGAGATAGTTAGGTTGATATCCCGCGAATTCGGGCCGGTCACGAACACGAGCGGGTAGTTGGTGTACATGCTCTCGAAGAAGTTATGCTCCTTCATGATGCCCGCGAATATCTCCGCCTCCTCGGCGTTAAGCCCGGCCGGCTTGATATCGAAGAAAGCGTAGCTGGACACGGCGTGGAAGATCCTGGCCAGGCTCTCGGCCGTGAAGGTCCTCCCCGCTTTCCGGTTTATGGCGTACCTGACGGTGTCCGAGAGCTTGTTCACCAGCCCGCCCACGCCTTCCATGCCGAAAATAGTATTCACGCCCAGAATGGTATTCGGCCCATGCTTGAATTCCGGCGCCTCGAAGCCTTCGGTGTGGTTCAGCACCACTTCGCGCACCTTCAGCGCGCCTTCACGGGCGATGCCCTGCATCCCTGTCGCCAGGATATGGATGCTGGGCTGCAGGTACAGGTCTATGCCGGACTGCTCCACCGCGTCCCGCGTGTTCTTAATAGTGGCGCCTATCAGTTCCGGCACAAGGTAAAGGTTCTCACGGGCCCTTTCCAAAGTTTCTTTCGAAACGGCTTTAATCTTCTTCTTCGAAAAATGGCCGGCCAGGTGCACGGCCAGCACATAAAGGACCAGGAGCTGGTTGATGAAGCTTTTCGTCGCGGGCACCGCTATTTCGGGGCCGCAATGCAGCGGGATGAAGACATCCGATTTTTCCAGGGCTATCGTGGAATTTACGTTGTTCAGGACATTTATATTCACCACTTTCTTGCCGGCTTCTTTCACCTGATTGAAAACATCTATCAGGTCCTTCGTCTCGCCGCTCTGGCTTATGCCTATAAGGACGTCGCCGTTCTCCACGGACTCCAGGCATTGCGCCCTGAAATCCCCGGGCAGATAGGCTGTGATATTTATCCCGGCTATCTTGTTGAAGAAGACGGAGGCGCACTTAGCCGCGTTATAGGAAGTGCCGCAGGCCACGAAATAGGCGGTGTTGCCGCTTTTATAACAGGCGGCCATTTTGGCCACGAAAGCGGCCACCCGTGCGTTGATATCCTCAATCTCTTCCAGCATGAACAGCGCGTCCATGAATTTTATCGCCGGATTGTTCCTCGCGGAACCGCCGGCTGCGCGCAGCTCGCCGAAAAAGTCGGCGAGGTAGGACTCGAAAGGCAGGGTATTGAGCGAGGGCTTGTAGCCCTTGATGAAAGGCAGCGCCTTTTCGGCCGCCGACTCGAGAAAAGCGGCCGAAGCCGCTTTAATTTCGCCCGCCTGCGTCAGAGAGGAGAGCTTAAGTATCTCGGCCTTTAAACCGCCGACCAGCTTGGGGTTCTTGGCCGCGGCCTTCCTGGCCAGGTCTATCAGCGGCGACTTGTCCGCGAAATAGTTGAGGACCCTGTTGGAGGCGTCCACTTCGCTGAAGATCTCCTGTTCCATGAAATATTTGAACGGTTTCTTCAACTCGGTCTCTTCCACTTTTAAATGGCTCCGGACCGCGGCCTTCTGTATGCGCGCGCCGGTTTTGACATTGTAGAACTCGGCTTTCGAATCAGTGTAAAGCGCGAACTCGTCCTCTTTAAGCGGGTAGATTATCTTGGTCAGCGAAAGAACGCTGGCGAGGTCGGAGGAGGCGATGATGAATTTGCCGCCCTCGTCGGCGCCTTCGCCCATATAAAGGCTGCTGCCGGCCTTTACGCAGGCCATCAGCTGGGTGACGGGGTCCACGACCACGGCGGCGAAGGAGCCTATGGTCTTTTTCGAGGCTTCTATGATGGCGGTTTTAAGCGCGGCGTACCGCTGTTCCCTGGTCCCGCCGTTCCTGAGTTTTTTAAGCGCGATGGCGAAAAAATGTTCGATGGTGTGGACGAGCATTTCCCCGTCGTTATCACTCTTCACGTCATGCCCGCGGCCGACCAGCCACTCTTTGAGCTGGTCGCAGTTGGTGATATTGCCGTTGTGGGCGCCGTAAAGATGGGTGTGGCAGCGCACGTCGTGGGGCTGGGCGTTCTCCTTCGTCACCGCGCCGAAAGTGGCCCAGCGCACCTGGCCGCAGAACAGTTTGCCGGAGAGTTTGTCTATCCCCAGCTTTTTAGTGATTATGGTCGGGGCGCCGACGTCCTTCCTCAGCGTTATCCCGCCCCCGGCCTGCTGGATGAGCGCGCCGGTGGAATCATAGCCGCGGTATTCCAGCATCCGCAGCAGCCTGGAAGCCACCGCCCCGAGATCTTCCCTGTCCTTCTCGCACCGCAGGCCTATAACTCCGCACATAGTGTCACCTCGTTAAATTAGCACCCGACGCTGACACTATTATATTACTTTGCCGGCAGCGAACGGCAATGAAGAGAAGACAGGACACAAACCGTGCCCGGAGAGAACTGCCCGGTTCTTCACCGCGCCATTCTTGAAAATGTTGACAGGCTCGCGTCTTGTATGTATACTTATGTATACAAATGGCTACTTAACATCTATATGCACACAAAACATCTATTGGAAGATTATTTAGGGCAGAAGTCGAAGGTCACTATACTCCGCATCCTTTACCGGGGGACTGAACTCACGGGAAGAGAGATAGCCAGGAAGGCGGATTTAAGCCCCAGGGCCGCGCAACAGGCCCTGCAGGAGCTTTACACCACAGGCGTTGTCCTCCGGAAGTCCGTAGGGGCGTCATACTTGTTCTCGCTTAACAGAACGCGTTACGTGGTAGCAAACATATTGTCCCCCCTTTTTAAAAGCGAACAGGGCCTTGGCGCAGCAATGATTGAAGAGCTGCGCAAGGCGCTGCCTGCTAAAGGCATTGTTTCGATGATCATGTTCGGCAGCGTGGCAAGAGGGGAAAGTGAGCAAGGCAGCGATCTGGATATTATGGTCGTGCTTGATAATTCCCTAGATGTCCTGCATATTACCGCCGGCATACAGGACAAAGGCGGAAAATTCCTGGCGAAATTCGGGATGATGCTTTCCCCCCATGTAATCCGGCGCCGCGATTTTATCTCCCGGTTCGATAAGAAAGATAAATTGATCCGGAATGTTATCAGGGAAGGCCGCGTTATTTACGGTGAACATTTCGATGAGATACTGGCCCATGAGCCCCAAAAAACATCGCACTAGGCACGCAAGCGAGGCCGAGGCGAAATCCTATCTGAAGAAGGCTGAAGAATTTTATCAGACTATGTTGGAGTCTTACAGGCATCGCCGGTGGAACTCAGCAGGCCTGAATGGAGTCCACTGCGCCATATCCGCAACAGATGCGGCAATGGGGATCAAAGCCAAGCTGCGCTCTGCGGGCGAAAGCCATTACGAGGCGGTAGAATTGCTGAACCTTCACATAAAACACGAGAATATCGGCACCCAATCAACGAGGCTTACGCGCATTCTAGGACAAAAGAGCATCGTGGAATACGATTCCAGAGAATTCACCGAACGAGAAGCCGCGGACATCACAAAGGATGTGGGCCGTTACCTGGACTGGGCAAAAACACTGTTTGAATAGAACGCGTTCCGCGGCCGCCGCGCCCTGCTCGCCTTCGCAGCCCGCGGTCTTCATTAAAATAAAAATGCCGCCGGGAAGGCGACATTTTTATTTAAAACTGGTGGGTGATACAGGATTTGGTCACAGCTCTCGGGTTCGCCGTCGCTCTCCCTCGGCCGCGACCCCGGCTCGCCGCTGCGGCCTGCTGGCCTCACGGCTCCGCCTTTCAAATCCCCGCGGATCAAATTGTTGATCCGCTCAGCCTGAAATTTGGTGGGTGATACAGGATTTGAACCTGTGACATCTGTCGTGTGAGGACAGCGCTCTACCGCTGAGCTAATCACCCCGAACCGAACTAATTACCTATATTCTACAATAGTTTTAATATCTTTTCAGACTCCACCTCGGGCCGCGCGCCCGCGCCTGGTGTCCAATTTGGTGTCCAATTTACATAAATAACTAGAACCAAATACAGATAAATAGAACAAAATTGCTTTAAGATTCCCGACTAGCGCAATTTTTCATTTCTCCCCCGCTACATTAAGCCGGGCTTCCAATTCCCTGATGGCAATTATCTTCTCACGGGCACGGCCTGCCCGTATAGCATCCACCAGCGCCAGAAGCTCGTATAGTTCACGGTCTTTTTCAGCGGCCAAAGGGGCATTAAAATAAAGCGGTTTTATTTCCTGGCCGCGAATAGTGCCGTCATCCCACGGCCAGACATAAATATCCTCATCAGACGCGACAATAGTTCCAGACAACGGCGGCGCGGAGTGGGCGGTGGGAACGCCGCGGAAAATGGGGCCGGGCCTGGCAGGAAAGACATACCGGATCCCATGCTCCAGAAATTCAAGCAGAGCGGATCTCATAACCTTCTTTTTAGCTGAATCAATAAACCCAGCCGTTTTACATCGGTCCAAGGCGAAACTTATTTCCGGCTGGGAAAGCCCAAGGGCATTAGCAAGGTCTATATGACGCCAAGGCTTATCCCGCAGCAGCACAAGCTTTAGCAGTATGACAATATCCTGCGGTTTAATCCCGTTGAAAGGTCTCATATCTAAGAGTATAGCAGACAATATTACACATTTCAATATGTAATATAAAATATTGAACTTTGAACAACCGGTTATTCATGGCTGACACGCTTGCGCCGCTACACGGCTGCGCTTTGCCGCGGATCAACTGTGACCCCCAAAGCAGCGATTATCGAAAGAACGATGGGATGTACTGAAATCCATTTATCATTAGCTGTAATTTCTAGAGAATCAGGCCCGGCAGGGTCAAAACTTTTAAGGAAAGGGTCAATATTTCCCAAAAAAGCACTATTAGGGATATGCAGTTTCATATGATTATTATACCGGGATTCCCGGTGCTTTGTTAAATTACCGGGATTCCCGGTATTTATAACACTAAAATGCCCAGAATGACGCCTCTATCTAGCCCCTTGAGAGGCAGGCAGTACTGGCATCCCGGCCTCAAATTCGGCCATGGTGGCGTCTATATGAGTTCTTGACAGGTGGGCGTAGCGCTGGGTCATTTGCGGCGACGCGTGGCCCAGTATCCTTTGCAGGGCGTACAGGTCAGCCGCATTCATATAATGATGGCTGGCGAAGGTATGCCGCAGGTCGTGGAACCTGAAATGCGCTATGCCGGATTCCGCCTTAAGCCGGTCGAACAACCGCCTGAACGTCATGAACGAAATTTCAAAGACCCGCCCCTCCGGCTTCGGGCTAATACCTAACATTATTTCCCTGAGCCGTGAAGTGATCGGAACTTCCCTCGGCTTCCCCGACTTGGAGATCAGTATATAGATCGTCCCATGCTCAAGGTCAACGTTCTTCCAATCCAGAGTTAATATCTCGGCCTGCCTCATGCCCGTGAACAGGGCGCAGACTATTATGGGATATAGTTTGGCGTAAGCCGGCCCATTGCAGACCGCCAGAAGCCGGTCCATCTCGGCGGAGCTCAGGTAGCGGAGTCGGGAAACATTATCCGGTTGCTTCTTCACCCGCTTGGCCGGATTATCTTTTTTAAAATCCTCCCACTCGATGGCGCGGTTATAGATCGCCTTAATAAGCGCCAAAGTGCGGTTGGCGGTAGACGACGTAGTAGCCGCCACCTTGTTGTTATACCAACTCTGCCAATCCTTGGTAGTTATCTCTTCGGCAAGGCGGTGGCCGAATTCGGGCAGCAGGGCCTCGCTTCTGTAGTGCCAGGAGCTGTCACGGTTACAGCCGACAAGCTTGTAATAGTTATCCGTCAGTTCTTTGAAGGTGCACCGTTTATCGGCGGCGACATATTTATTGCCGTAGACCTCCACCTGAACCTTAGCTAAAGCCTGCTTTGCCGATTTCCGCATTTCCGGGCTGTCAGGCCCTATCTTTTCGCGGTGGCGCTTACCGCTTTGGTCTTTAAAGACTATCCAGACCTCACGCCCCTTATCCTCGCGTTTTCTTATCCAGATCCCGTTTGCCATATATTCCTTTCTCCTTGGACAATAGCGGACATCCCCGTCGTCCGTCAAGTCTTTTTTGTTCTATTTGGTTCTAGTTCGCAGTATTTAGTTCTGGGGCCGATTCCCCCGGTTTTGATATTGCTGTAGTTGCCCTGGCTTGGCTCAAAAGCCATTCATCTATCGCATTCCTGTTGAACCTGAGAAGCCGCCCCATTTTCACCACAGGGATCTCGCCATGGCAGTTCTTGCCGTATATTGTGGAGACGGCCACGCCGATATAAACGGAAAGCTCCTGAACATTCATCCAAAGCTTGGTCTCAGCAGTGCCAGGCGAAGAAACGGCGGCGTCAAAGCTTGCGACAACTGCATTAACCGGTCTAAAATTGGCGGCCAGGCGCTCTTTCGCCACATTTACATACTCCGCGTTCAGATCGTAGCCCACAAAGCGCCTGCCGTATTTCTGGGCCGCCAGAAGTGTTGTACCGGAACCGCAGAACGGGTCAAGCACGACATCACCGGGCTTACTGCCGTACAGAACGAAGCGTTCAGCCACGGCATCCGGCATCTTGGCAGGGTGTATCTCTTTCTGGTCCTGGGATTTTGGATGGATTAAGAAGTTGCCCGGGTCTTTACCCAGTTCGTGATACTTGTAGGCGCGGTTATCTTTACCGGCCCACTCGCTTGGCTCCCGGATAGCGTCTTTATAAACGATAAAGTCTTTGGTCTTGGCGAAGTGCCAGATCAGCTCTACGGAATTCTTTAAGGTATTACGGGCGGGCAGGGGGTTCGCGTTGGGCTTTAGCCAGAAGTGGGTCTGAACGTGAAGCAGGCCGAGTTCTTCTACGGCCATCTTCAACACTAAGTATTCCGTGGGCGAGGTAAGACCGTCTATTATCTGCGCCTGAAAATTCAGGAACAGGTTCCCGCCCGGCTTCAGCACACGCTTACACTCCCCCAACACCGCCTTCAACTTGGCAACGTATTCCCGGCCCTGGTAGTTCCCAAGGTCCTCCACGCTATCCGAATAATGCCGCATCGTCTCATACGGCGGCGAAGTAACAACAAGATCAACCGAGAACGGTTTAAGTTCCGGTATCTCCGCCGCAGACTTCCAAAACACCTGATCGAATATATCTTCCATGGCACGCTCCTTTACCAAACCTTCTTATAAAGTTTAGCTCAGGGGCGATAAAAACACAGGAGACCCGTTTTGCGCGGCGGGGTCCCCCTTTCAGCGGTATTGTGTTTTAGCTAATGAAGCTTTACCGGCGGTGAGGAAGGCAAGTTCTCTGTGGTCACTGTGGCGGGCATTGAATAGGTAGCCGCTAAGTATTCCCCCCAGATCTCGTTTATGCGCGCATTGCTGCGGGCTTGTTTATAGACGCGCTCAGCGTAAGAAAAGCCGTCGTATTTCAACATCTTTGCGGCCTCTGTTAATGAGTCCATGAAATTACTTTTCGGGAATTTACGGTATTCATTGAACAGGTCCAGGGTAAGGTTCGCATATTTTTTCATACTGGCCTCAAAGGCAAGGTTTAGGCTACCCTTGTGTATAGAGCATTGCCGCTGAACTTCTTTACGGCAGGCAAAGAGTTCCCGCTCAAGCCGATAAAGTTCGTCAGGGCCGGCACGCGAAGGCTCCGGCGCAGCCTGACTTACCATTTGAGAGAAAAATTCCCCCATACCGGGGAAAATTCCTGAAGTAATTTTTAGCATCTGTTCCTGGATAATTTTCGGGGCTGAATTTTTACCATTTTTCTCCCCGGCAGCTAGGGTTTTTATTTGTTCGGCTTTATACTTATCTTTCTGAGACACTTCTTTGGCGTATTCCTGTTTGATCTCGGCCAACCTTTCTTCAGCTATCTTCATGGTTTCCGGCCGGAAGAAGTTTTTTGCGAAATTTTCCAGCTTTTCTTTCCCTTCGGGAGTAGACGGAATGCCCGTCTTTTTTAAAAACTTCTTTTGTTCGCCCAAAAAAGCATGTTTTTCCGCTTCAGTTTCATGAGAAACCGGATCTCCCGGATCAGCCCGCTTTTTTTCGGGCAATTCAGGCGTTGTTTCCGATATTTTTAGAAAGAATTTTTCTTGTTCTTTTATTCCGTGGGTTTTTATTACTGTTTTAAGTCCTTTTTCCAGGCCGCCGGCTGTGAGGTCAAAAAGGTGAATAGATCCGGCAGGAATTTTGCTCGGATTTTCATAGAGCAGGACGCGGCATTTATTATTTTCTTTACGCTGGTAATATTGAATTGCCTGAATAGCCGAACTTAAGCCTAAAATATTTTCGACAACTTTTCTTTCATTTTCTGCTTTTAAACAGGCCCCTAAGGCACGAAAAATTGCGATATCTCCCGGAATGATTCCCAATAGCCCGGAAACCCACCATTCGAAGGGCTCCAAATCGCCATTCCAAAGGATCTGTTTTAGAACCAAGATCTTCTTCAATATTTCGGCGTTAATTTTGCCCTTTTTCCCGTCATATTTCGTAACCCATTTCCGCGTGCGAATTTCAAGATCTTTCATGCCGCCTCCAAATAAATCAGCTTCCTACAGTTTACCTCAACCGTAAGCGGCTGTCGATGAGGATTTTAAAATCCTCACAAAGGGCTAATTATAACGTTTATAACTTATACTTGTTTTCGAAGATATCCAGGACGTACAGAATATCGGGAGGGAGGATGGACCTTGCCTGGGTTGCGATAGACTCCGGCACGCCGCCGTAGAAGGCCTGGGCAATACCACCGGCGATGCAGGCCAGGGTGTCGGCGTCACCGCCGAGCGAGATGGCTTTACGCACGGCATCCTCATAATCCCGCGATTCAAGAAAACTAATAATAGCCTCTGGGACCGTGCCCTGGCAGGTTTCATCGAATTCATAGTGCTCGCGTATTTCAGATACGGACCCTTCAAGGTTGTATCCGAATTTGGCGGTTATATAATCCGCCATCTTTTTCTTAGTCGCGCCTTTGCGCGCCATGAAAATAGCCGCGGCTGTAGCCTGCGCTCCCTTTATCCCCTCAGGGTGATTATGCGTCGGCTCGGCGCTCTTCTTCGCCTCCGCCAGGACTTCTTCAAGGGTATCTAACGCAAAACCTACCGGGCTGACCCGCATTGCAGAGCCGTTGCCGAAACTATTGTAGGGCCCATTAGAATCGTCCTGAAGCCATCCGCTAAACCTGCCGCCATAGCCGGCGGCGGGATACTTCCTGGCCCACTTTCGGTAAAGGGCGACATAGTCCCCACCCTTCACCAGTTTTTCTGCGGTGGCGATGGTCAGCACGGAGTCATCGGTAAAAGCCGAATTCTCCGTAAAAAGAGGGAAGTCTTCGGTCTTGATCCCCTCAAACTCATAAACCGACCCTATAATATCACCGGCAATAGCTCCAATCATCAGGCTTTCTCCTCATTAGTTAATGCCGCCGGATAGACGAATCCGCACGCATTCTTCCTTATTCCCTGGTATTCTGAAGTGCCTGGGTTTTTCGACCCAGGCAGCGCAGCACATACGGGCTGGGCTTAGCCTCCCAGCCGTGCTTGCCGGACCTGTACGCCTCGCGGAAATATCTTTTATTGACCTCTATCTTGGCTATCATAACGGCAATTTAATCGTTACCCATCCTTTTCTTCACCCTCTCCCAGGAACCGGTGATAAGGAAGCTTTCGTCCATATTGGCGGCCATGCGGAGGAACTTATTCACCGGCACTGCAAACGTCAGGGCTTCCTTCGGCATGAACGGCCTGGCGGTCACCCCGTCCAGAAGATAATAGCGTGCGGCAAGGACTCTTTTACGATAGAGGCGAAGATCTGCCACCCCAACGAGATCATCCATAATTTGCTGCGCTTCCTGCCGGAGATAAAGGTGCTGGAACCACAGAGCCTAAAAGAGAAAATTAACCGAAGGGTAAAAGATTATCTGGAAAAATGAATCGGCAAGCTTAATGCTAATAAAGAAGAGAGTCCGCAGCGTTGCCTTGTCTTCACCCTAATATGATAAATTTATTAAAAAGAAGTGAGTCCTCCAAACAGCCATCTATCATCTTCCTTTGTCTTAGACATAGTAATCGCGGAAACCTCAAGCTTTTCAAGGGCTTTAGCCCGGCCTGCGCAATCGGACATTTTATCGCCGTAGACAACCAGTACCAACTGTCGCTTCCAGCCGCTTTCAATGGAATCACCTGCAGCCATAACTAGTTGTCCAATAGCCTTATAAACCTTCTGCTCCGGCTGGCCAGTGGAGTCCCCCTCCACTTCGGCAATCAAATAGCGCCGCTCTTTGGGATGGAAGGCCACAATGTCACGGTCGCCATCAACACGAGGAAGATTTTCCTTGTCATACCATTCGGCGCGCTTGCCACCGACGCTAACAGTGAGGTTTATAAGTTCCTTATTGACCAACTTAGCATCCGCCTGCATTTGACGCTGACGCTTCTTTGCTTCTGATGTGATGCGTTCTCCTCCAGTACGGCCTTCTTCTGAAGGATCAATGTCCACGAATACCTTCCATCCGTCTGCAGGAGAACAGTAGCGGCGAATAAACTCAAGCTTAACTTGTGGCTGGAACATTAAACCTCCCAATAATTTGCGAATATGGGGAATTGTGTAAAAAATTACTTTTCCCCTTAACGCCAACATCTCTTAGAGATGGATTTTCAAACACCTGCCCTTGGTTGCTCCCTTGGTTTCCCTGCTTATTCCCCTAACAATCTTTTATCTTCCGGCTTAGCCAGGAAATTCTTCTTTGACACGATTGACCGGCCGAGCCGTTTCTCCAGTTTCTTCCTGGCGCCACCGGCAATGTCGCCGCCGGCCTTCGCGTCGGCCTTTAACTTCGGCACACCTTTAGAGTTCTCGGTGCGGTGAATCTCCGT
>CAIQNV010000119.1 GCA_903873295.1 uncultured Elusimicrobia bacterium | reverse complement strand
GCCGCCGCCGAAGAGCCCGCCGCTCTTGTACGGGATGGCGGCCTGCGAGGATTTTCCGATATAAGTCGAAAGCGCGGTCAGATCGAAATCTTTTCTGGCGTCGGCCGGATTTTCCAGCACTTCCAGCGCGCCCAGCGGGGATTTTTGCTTCTGCGGAGGCAGCGGCTGCTCCGCGGCCTGGGGCGCGGCCGGCTCGCTCGTGAAAATAAGAGTATATTTTATCAGGGTGATCGTATCGCCCGGCTTGAGGCCGGCTTTAAGGGTTTTTGACCCGTTCACAAAGGTCCCGTTGGTGGAGTTCAGGTCTTCTACGAACCAGGTGCCCCCGGATTCGTACATTCTGCAGTGGTGTCCGGAGACGGCGGCGTTGTCCAGCACTATGTCGTTATCCGGTTTCCGCCCGAGGGTGAAAGACGGCTTATCCAGCTTTATCTCGCGGATAAAGGCGGCTTCAAATTTAAGCATCAGTTTAGGCATATGATTTTCTGAGCATGTCCTTTAAGGTTTCTTTGAAAGTCTTTTTAAGAACAGAGCCTATGATAACCGTTATGTTGTCGGGTCCGCCGTTGGCGTTGGCGGCGGCCACCAGGTCCCCGCAGGCCTTCGCGTTGTCCGGCTGTATCTTTACCAGTTCGATCAGTTTGTCCTCTTTCACCGCCTTGAACAGCCCGTCGGTGCAGAACAACAGTCTGTCCCCCTCCTCAAGCATCGCCTCGACCAGGTCCACCGGGGGTGATTTTTGCGTGCCCAGCGCGCGGGTAAGGATATTCTGCAGCGGGGAAACCTCCGCCTGCTCCTTGGTCAACAGGCCTTTTTTTACGTGTTCCATTACCAGCGAGTGGTCCTCGGTCAGCTGCTGCATGACGCCCGCGCGCAGCAGGTATATCCGCGAGTCGCCGATGTGGGCGATAGAAAACTTCGAGCCGTTAAGCAGGCCGGCGCTCAGGGTGGTTCCCATTCCTTTATTTTCCGGCCCCGCCGTGCCCGCTTCATATATCACCGCGTTGGCGAGCTGTACCGCGAAGCCGAGCTGGTTGGTCTCCAGGGAGACCTTGTCGTTGTACGGGTTGGGCTTCAGGCCGGTGAGCTTCATGGATTCGTATTTGTCGCGCGTGACTTTTACGGCCAGGGAGCTGGCGACTTCGCCGGAGTTGTGCCCGCCCATGCCGTCGGCCACGATGGCCAGCTCAAGCTCGGGTGCCAGGAGCCAGCTGTCCTCGTTGTTCTTGCGGACCTTTCCCATGTCGGAGGCCGCCGCGAATTCTATTTTAAAAGTCATACCGTTACCTGCCTGCTGCAAAAAACTGTCCCGTAGACAAAATTGTTAGGCGCCTTAGGCGGCTGGGCGGGTGGCAGAATCATTTTTTATCCTCTTCCGGAAAGATAACCTGAAAGCTTTTTTCAAACTCGGTTCCTGGCGCCGGCGTAGCGGCGGGGATAGCTTTTTTTGTCGCCGGGGCCTCAGCGGGGCCGGCCTCAACTGGTTTAGGTGCCGCCGCGGGTTCTTCTTTCGGCTCCGTTTTTAGCGTAAGCTCAATGCCGGCCCTTGGTGCGAGCTCAAGACCGGCCGGGAGTGGCGGCTGAGCGGCGGAAGCAGGCTTGGGCTGCGGAACCGGCTTAGGCTGCGGAACCGCCGCCGGGGCCGGTTTAGGCGCGGGCGCGGTCTGCGGCGCGGGCTGTGGCGCGACCTGGGGCTGTGCGGCCTGGGGCGGCTGCTGTGCCGCTGCGGGTTTAGGCGGGGCAGTCTGCTGCGCCGCCGCGGGAGCGCCCTGCGCGGCGGGCCTGGTCTGCGGCGCAGGCGCCGGTGACGGTGCGGAATTGTTCCGGGGCGGCTCTTTCGCGAGCACCGCCCTTATAGCCGCGGCCATCTCGGCGCCGGTCTGGAAACGTTCCTCCGGCTTTTTCTTAAGGGCCTTGTCTATAACGGCCAGTATGCCGGGAGGGAGGTCGGGCTTTATGGTCAGCGGGTCCGGGTAGGGATCGGAGGTTATCTGGTACAGCAGAGTTCCGATGGATTCCCCTCCCTTCCAGGGCCGCTCGCCGGTGAGCAGTTCGTAAAGGGTGACGCCCAGCGAGAAAAGGTCCGCGCGGCCGTCCACTTTTTTTCCGGCTATCTGCTCCGGGCTCATATAATAAGGAGTGCCCATCACGGTGCCGGTGGCGGTTTTGGACGACTCAGTTATCCTGGCTATGCCGAAGTCCGCCACCCGGATGGTCCCGTCCTCGAGCAGCATGATGTTCGCCGGCTTTATATCGCGGTGTACGATGCCGTTCTTGTGCGCGTAGTCGAGCGCTTCGGCCGAGCGGGCTACGTATTCGAGCACTTTTTCGGCCGGGAGCAGGTTGTCCTTCGCGGCCCATTTCTTGAGGTCGTCGCCCTTCAGGAGCTCCATGGCTATGTAGGCGATGTCCTGCTCCTCGCCGGCGTCGAAGATCTTCACTATGTTCGGGTGGGTCAGGTTGCCCGCCGCCTGCGCCTCTCGGAAGAAGCGGTCCTTCTGCTCTTTCATGGCTTTTTCTTCCAGCCCTTCCTCGAAGCGCATGGTCTTTATCGCCACGGAGCGGTTTATCTTGGGGTCCAGGCCCAGGTAGACTATACCCATGGCGCCCTTGCCCAGCTCTTTCTTTATCTCGTAGCGGCCCAGCATCGGCGTGGCTGAAGAGCCGGCCATCATCATGGTCGCGTCGCTCCCGCCTCCCTTGCCGCCCACCGCGCCGAACACCGCCCCGTCGGCCGCCTTCTTCAGCACGTCGATCTTGGCTTTCACGTCCTTGAATTCCGGGTCCTTGTTCGAGATGTGCTCGTAGACGGCCACTGCTTTGTTGTACTGGCGCTTGCGCTCAAAGTCCAGCGCCAGATTATAAAGAGTGTCTTTCATGTTGTCGTCGAGCGGGCACAGGCGGAACTTCTCGAAGGCCAGGTCCAGCATTCCCTGGCCCTGGAAGGAAAGCCCCAGCATTTTATTGGTCTCTATCTGCGAGACCTCGATAAGCTCCTTCTTCTTTTCCGTTGAGAAAAAGCGCTTGGTGATGACGAAGATGTAGCCGGCCGTCAGCACCACGGCGGGGTACATGATCTTCAGCCACAGCCCCTTTGAGGTGAAAAGGAACATGCCGGCGGCCAGCAGCGCGGCGAACATCCCGCCCGCCAGCACCGCGCCCATCCCGGCTTTAAGGCGCGGCAGCAGGAAGGCCGTGAAAAGGCCGGCTATAACGATAAGCCCGAGTTCGACGGGCAGGGCCCACTCCGGGCGGGAGATAAAACGACCCGAGAGGATATTTTCTACCACGTTGGCGGTAAGGTCCATGGCGGGCATGGCGCTGTCCGTCGGAGTGACGTAAAGGTTGCCCACCCCCTGGGCCGTAAGGCCTATAAGCACTATCTTGTCCTTGAAGGCCTCGGGGACCACCTTCCCGGTCATCACGTCGTAAAAGGAGTAGTACTTGAAGGGCCTGCTTTGGTTGAAGGCCAGCAGGGCGGAGGAGGAGGAGCTGAGCGGCATCACGCTCTTCCCGAAAACCGCCGATTCTCCAGGAGACAGCGTTACCTGCGCCGGGGCCAGGCCCAGCCGCACGCGCACGATCTCGGCGGCATAGGACGGGTAGAAGCTCTGCCTGTAGGGGATGAAAGGGAATTCTTTGCGCACGGCGCCGTCCATATCGCTGAACACGTTCACGTGCCCGGCGCCCGCCGCCGGGGCGGCCAGCAGGTCTATGGGCGCGGTCAGGGCCGAACCTTCCTCGGAAGCCTCCGCGGAGGCGGATTTATGGGAGATTGCGGGGGCGAGCCGCTTCAGCCAGTCGGGCTCCGGTTTGGGCTTTGCCGCGGGGATGCCGGTGTCGAAGAGAAGCGGCAGCACGACGTTGCCCGCCGCGGCTATGGTCTCCGCCAGTTTGGCGTCGTTGTCCATGGCTTTCTTGGCCTGGTCGATGGCGCGCAGGAATTCGGAGTCCTTGCCCGTTTCTCTTATCTTTTTCTCCGCCACCAGCGCGGTATATTTGGCTTTCAGCAGATCGGCTACCTGGACGTCGCCGTTCCTCTCCGGCTCCGAGAAGAGGATATTGAGGCCTATCACGGAGGGCTTGGCGGGCTCAGAGGAAAGCCAGACCAGCATGTCGGAGATCCTGGAGCGGGGCCAGGGCCAGCGGCCGATCTTTGAAAGGCTGTCGTCGTTTATCTCTATCACCGCTATATCGTTCCTGGCCGGGGTTCCGGCGCTGAGGCGCGCGCGGAAGTCGTAAAATTTCAGCTCGGCGGTTTCCAGGCCGGTGCCGGTGAAGTAGAAAAAGAGGGCGGCCAGCGTCAGCGTCAGGCCCCACAAAATATCAGAGAAAATAAATTTGCGCACAGTCGTCTCCATCCCGGCACATGGCCGCAGACCTAATAAAGCTCCCTATCCCTGTAGGCGGCGTTAAGCTCTTCTATGAAGAAGGCGTTCGCCATCAGGGCAAGGAAAAACGCTATAAAAATTATGCCGGCTGACCCCGCCAGCGCGCCGCTTACGCGCAGACCGAGCGCCTTGTAGTATTCCAGCCTGGCATCGTTCTGCAGCTTGCCGCGCTCCGGCGGCTTCACTTCTACGGGCTGCGGCGGCAGCTTGGGCTCTATCGGGCGCCCTTCCTCGTCGTAAAGAACTTCGGCCTGCGCGGTCATAAGGGCCTGCTGGTAGTTCTGAAGGTTGATCCGGTTGTCCCACTGCGCGGCTATGGCCGCGGCCCGCTCCTTCCCGGCGGTGATGTTCTCCACCTGCGGATTAGCGAACATGGCGAACATGCAAAGGTTAGCCGCCAGGAAAAGGAACTGCGGGTTGAAAAACAGCGAGAACTCTTTCTGGGTGAGCGCCGCGGCCAGGCCGAGCAGGGCGAGCAGGCCTCCGATCGCCAGCCAGAGCCTTTCCGGGCTTATTTCCGCCCCCGCCTTGAAATAGGCGTAAGTGAGCGCGAGTCCTCCCAGATAGGCCGCCACCGCCAGCGCTTTGAAGATAAGGTTTTCTTTGAAAACGGCTTTTGACGCGGCCAGATAGAGGAAAAGGGCGTAAACTATGAAGTTGGCGCCCGAGAAGATGTTCTCGAAGCCTATTTTAACTGCCAGGAAGGCTTTGGCTACCGTATCCGCGCCCTGGGGCGCGGGTATATAGGCGCCTCCGGCGTAGGCGGCGGCCGCCGCGGACAGGGCGAAAAAAGTGTAGCCCAGCGTGAATTTAAGCGGCTTCTGCCAGAGGGCCCAGGTATATAGCGCGATTCCGGCCAGGGCCAGCATCAGCGCCTGCACCGGGTTAGCGTAGAGCGGGGAAGCGAGGGAACCGGGGAGCGATCCCGAGGCGCCGGTCAGAATGAAGCAGCCGGTGCCGGCCAGCGTCAGCGCCAGGTGTACGGCTATTTTTAAACCGTTATGCAGCGCCGCGAACTGAAGGGCGGGCTTCTGCCCGGGCGGCGCCGTCTTTTCGTTCTGGCCGCCCCGCTGCGAGGCCGCCTGCTCCCAGGGGGCGGGCGGAGGCTGCTGTCTGGCCGACGGATGCGGGTCTGACCTTTCCAGCGAGGCCTCCGGAGAGGCCGCCGAGGATTTTATCCGGGCGGTAACTTCCGGGATGTCGAAGGTTATTTCATTCGAAGTCGGTTCAGTGTAACCTTCCTCGGAGCCGTATTTCTCGAACTCGGCTATAACCTCCCCGGCCGTCTGGTAGCGATCCCCGGGCTTCTTGTTCATCAGCCGCTCGATTATGCGGCAGGCCCAGATCGGGATGTCCGGCTTTATCAGCATCACGTTGGGAACTGGATCGCTGATATGCTTGTGGATGACCTCGATCGAGGATTTGCCGTCAAAAGGGTATCTGCCGGTAAGTATGTAGAAGTAGGTCGCCCCGGCGGCGTAGAGGTCCGCGCGGCTGTCCACCGTGCCCGCCAGGCCCTGCTCCGGCGACATAAAGTACGCCGTGCCCACCAGTTCCCCCGCCATCGTCAGCTGTTTGTCTTCCGTTATGCTGCGCGCCAGGCCGAAGTCGACTATGCGCGGGATATTGTCGGGGCCCACCAGTATGTTGGAGGGCTTTATGTCGCGGTGTATTATGGAGTTGGAATGCGCGTGGCCCAGGCCTTTCAGCACCCCGGACATTATATCGGTGGCTTCCTTCACCGGCAGCGGCCCCTTTTCGGCCACCAGGTCCTGCAGGGTCTTCCCCTCGACGTAGGACATCAGGATGAAGTAGGAGCCGTTCTCCTGGCCGAAGTTGTAAATATGGACTATGTTCGGGTGGTCCAGCTTTGCGGCCGAGCGGGCTTCCCTCAGGAAGAAATCTATGTTCCGCTGCTCCCGCGCCAGCTCGGGCGCGAGCAGCTTTACGCAGACGAACTTGTCCAGCGCCGCCTGGTGGGCTTTATAGACCGAGCCCATGCCGCCCTGGCCCAGCTTGCAGATTATTTTGCAGCCCGCGAAAACGGTGCCTGCGAGATTAGGTTCTGTTTCCATGCCTTATATTCGCCTGTCCCTCACGAAGATGCTTCCCCGCCTTGCCGCCAATTCTTTGGCGTAGTGCTTAAGCTCCGCCGCGCTTTCCACGATCTTGGCGTAGTGTCTTTGCGTGCGCGGGGCCACGATGGCCACGGTCAGCGACATTATCGGAAAATCCTTCGTCTGGTTCTTGCGGTCCATGGTGGTTATGAACCCGCGCTTGCGGTCGGCCTCGTTGTAAAATTCGGGGATGAACCTGTCGAATTCCTCCGTGACGGCCCTGGCCGCTATTTCGGAGGCCTCCGGCGAGGTTATCAGGACGAAATCGTCCCCGCCGACATGCCCCACGAAATAATCGTGGCCGACCACCGCCTGCGCTTTTTCGGCGAGCAGCAGGCCGATGCGCTTAATTACCTCGTCGCCTTTGGCGTAGCCGTAAACGTCGTTGTAGGCCTTGAAATTGTCCGCGTCCACGTAGCAGAAAGCGAAAGGCTCGTCGTCGGCTATGCGCCGGGTCACCTCTTCCTCGATGGCCGGGCTCCCCGGCAGGCGGGTGAGCGGGTTCAGCGCGGTATCGGAGCTTTTCCGTTTAAGGATGCGGTTTATCCTGGCCCTGAGCTCGCGCACGTCGAAAGGCTTCGTAATGAAATCGTCGGCGCCGAGCTCTATGGTGTTGACCCTGGCTTCCACCTCGGACACGCCGCTGAGTATTATGACCGGGATGTCCCGGGTACCCGGGGCTTCGCGAATGCGCTTGCAGAGCGTGTAGCCGTCTATGTCGGGCATGCGCAGGTCCAGCAGTATCAGGTCCGGCTTGGTGGTCTTGAGGTAAGCGACAACCTCATCTCCGTGATAGCAGGTGGTCACGGAGTAATTGTACTTTTTAAGTACGGCGGAAATGAGCAGTCCCACGTTGGGGTCGTCATCCACTACAAGCACTTTTTTTTCCAGAAAGTTTCCCCTAAAATTATTAATAAGAGCCGTTTCTCTTTCAAACCCGGCATTAATGATTATAAAAAATAATATATAGGAATGCAAACGGCAAAGCACAGCGATTTGGATATATTTTTACTTTGGGCCTTGAAAAATCCTGATTTTCTGCTATAATAATAAAAAGGCCAAAAGTCGCAAAAATCGCAACAATCGGCAGCGGGCGTTTAGGGCCAATATGTTCCGGAAGGCCTAGGCGGGGACACTTTTATGAGACAGAAAATTTTCAGCACTTTTGAAGTGGCTAAAATGCTTGAACTTTCACCCGGCACCGTGGCGAACTGGGTTGATGCGGGACGCCTGAAAGCGTTCAATACCCTTGGCGGGCACCGCAGGATAAAGACGGAAGACCTGAAGATTTTTCTGGAAGAAAATAAGATCCCCATCCCTAAGGAATTTTCCGAGCGGATGGATGCCGTTAAAAAAGTGCTCATAGTCGAGGACGACGTTAAATTCCTTAAGCTGGTGGAGCGCTTCTTCCGGACTTCGCGCCAGAAGTGGGAGGTCTTCTCCGCGGTGGACGGCTTCCAGGCCGGATCGCTGGTGGGCAGCGAGAAACCCGACGTGGTGATCCTGGACATAATGCTGCCGGACATAAACGGCTTTAAAGTCTGCGAGATAATAAAGGCCAGCAACAAGCGCACGCTGGTGATAGCCGTGACCGGCTACGATTCGGAGGATATAAAGAACAAGATACTCGCCGCCGGCGCCGACGCCTACTATGTAAAGCCTTTCAACTTCGAGGAACTGCTGACGCGTATCGAGGCCTGGGGCGGCCAACTCTAAATTCAGCGGGGGTTCGGGTAAGGGAGGCGCGGCCTCAGGAAGCCCCCCGGTCCTACGGCGGGCCGGGGGCTTCCTCTCCTTCGCGCGGTAGTCAATGTAACTTTAGTCACATTTACTTCTTGACAAACATCAACACGGGTGCTAAAATAAAAAGGTCAGGGCTGCCTCCCTCACCTACCCCCCCAATAGGCAGCCCTGCCTTTATTTTCTCCGGAAAAACGCAGTATGACCAAGACCACCAGGATGATCCTTGTTTCCGCCGCCGGCGCCGCGCTGCTGCTCGCGGCTGTTTTTTCGGCGCTTGAGCGGGCGGAGACCGCCGGCGCCGAGCGGCTTGGCTGGGAGGAGATCGACAATATCGCCGCGGCGCGCGGCCCGGAGGCGGCCGTTCACGAGGTTGAAAAGCGGCTTGCCGCCCATCCCAACGACGCGCTGCTGCATTATTACCGGGCCCGGCTTTACTACGGGGCGGGCCGGGGCGGGGAGGCCCTTGAAGAGGCCGACCGGGCGATAAAGCTCGGCTATGCCCAGGAAGCTTCCCACCTGCTGAAGGCGCTGGTTTACGGCAGGCTCTACGGCGACCGCGCGCGCCAGAAGGAGCTTGCTTCAAAAGCCCTGGTCTACGACCCCACCTACGACGACGCCTACCTGGTGCGGGCGGAGGCCGGCTACGAGCTCGCGGACTATAAAGCCTGCGCGGCGGACGCGGCTTCATATTCTAGGATGAATCCGAAGGAGACTGCCGGTTGCGAGCTGAGTCTGCTCTGCCTGGAGCGGCTCGGGGATCATGCGGGAGCCGAAAGGGCGGGGCTTAAAATACTTAAACTGAAACCGAACAGCCACGCCGCGCTCTGGCGGCTCGGCCGGCTTTACGCCGCGCAGGGGCTTCACAAGCGCGCCGTGAAAAAATTCTCCGAAGCGATACGCCTCAGCGGCGGCCGGCCCGGATATTATCTGGACCGCGCCCTTTCCTGCGAGGCGCTGGGGGATCTTGCCTGCGCGGCCTGGGACTATTCCTCGGCGATGGACTGGCAGCAGATCTCGGGCTACGCCACTTATTACTACCTGCTGGGCTCGGCGATGCACCGGATAGGAGAGCTGAAGTACGGCCTCGAGGCCGCTGAAACGGCGGTGGCCAAAGCTCCGTCGGAGCCGGCCAATTACGGCCTCCGCGGCCGCCTGCGCGCCGAGCTCGGCGACGCCCCCGGCGCAAAAAAAGATTTCATAAAAATGTCCGTCCTCTCCCCCACCCTGCTCCCCGAAGCCGAAAGCCTGATAGCACAACTTAAAAAGAAATAAGGCTGAATGCACCGCGAGATGCGGAGTCGGGGGCCTACCGCAGGGGCAGGAACGAAAAACACGTTCGGCCACACCGTGGCCTCGCTCGGTATTCGCCCGCCGGGCTATGCAACCGGCGGGCTCAACGACGGTTTTTCTTATCCTGCCCCCGCGGTTTCCCCTCCGGGAGAGGAATGGGGAGGCAAGGGTTCGGCGGGCCCTCACGGAGGCCGAGGCTTGCGTAAGCGACGAGGCCGAGTGAGGAGGGCGGCCACGGTGTGGCCGACCCGGTGCCCGCCGGGCCCTTGCCTCCCCAT
>CAIQNV010000118.1 GCA_903873295.1 uncultured Elusimicrobia bacterium | reverse complement strand
TGAGCGCGGCCACGGTGTGGCCGATAGCGCGCCCGCCGGGCCCACACCTTGCCGCCCGCGAACCCAAATATCGGTTCCGCTCCGGCCGCCTATTTTTGTAGAATTTAGTGGTAGTCCTTTCCGCTCCTTATATTATTTTCAGTTTTCTTTGACTGATACTATGCCCAAAAATAAAAATTTCGCGGCGGTGGTACTGGCGGCCGGCCTCGGCACCAGGATGAAATCCAACCTTCCCAAGGTGATGCATTACCTCGGCGACATGTCGCTGGCCGAACGCGCCATCCGCAAGGTCGCCGCCCTAAACCCCGAAAAGATCATAGTCATAACCGGCCACAAGGCCGAGCTGGTGGAAGCCGAGCTGACGAAAAAACTCGGCCCCGCCATCCTCGGGAAAACCGTTTTTATCCGCCAGAAGCTGCTGAAGGGCAGCGGCCGCGCCGTGCAGGAAGCCATGCCGCAGATACGCCGGTACGAGAACGCGCTGCTGCTGTGCGGTGACGCCCCGCTCTTCCGGGTGGAGACCGTCAGGAAGATGTTCGGCTACTTCTGCAAGCGCTCGCCCGACTGCCTGGTGATGACCGCGGAGCTGCCCGAGCCCGGCTCCTACGGCCGCATCAAGCGCAACCACGCCGGCGACGTGGCCGCCATAGTAGAGGCCGCCGACGCCGACGCCTGGGAGAAGGCTATAAAAGAAGTCAACTCCGGCACCTATTTCTTCCTGGTGAAAAGCCTGGAAAAGGCCGTGAAGAACCTTAAGAAAAAAGGCTCGAAAGGCGAATTCTACCTCACCGACGCCGTCGAGAACATCATAGCGGACGGCGGCAGGACCGCCGCCTTCAAGCTGGCCGACGCCACCGAGATGACCGGGATAAATTCGCGCGCCGACCTCGCGGCCGCCTATGCCATGCTGAACCGGCGCAAGGCCGCCGACCTGATGGCCGCCGGGGTCACCGTGGTGGATCCCTCCAATACCTATATCGACGAGAGCGCCGTTATCGGGCGCGACACCGTGGTCTACCCCGGCGTTTTCATAAAAGGCGCCACCGTGATCGGCGCCGGCTGCAAAATAGGGCCGTGCGGGGTGATAGAGGACTGCGTGATCGACGACGGCGCGGTGATAAAGTATTCCTGCGCGCTCGAGAAGAGCCGCGTGCGCGCCGGGGCCATCGTCGGGCCTTTCGCCCGCCTGCGCCCGCTTTCGGACATCGGCCCGGCCGCCGAAATAGGCAATTTCGCCGAGGTTAAGAAATCGCGCATCGGCCGCGGCTCCAAGATGCACCACCACAGCTACATCGGCGACACGGAGATGGGCGAGAAGGTCAATATCGGGGCCGGCACGATAACCTGCAACTACGACGGCGTTAACAAGAACAGGACGGTCATAGGAGCCGGCGCTTTCATCGGCTCCAACACTAATCTGGTGGCCCCGGTAACTATCGGGGCCGGCGCGTACACGGCCGCCGGGTCTACCATAACGGAGGACGTCCCGGGCGGGGCGCTTGCTATAGCGCGCGCACGGCAGGTGTTGAAACAGCTTAAAAAAAGGACAAAATGACTTCCGAAATGAGGACCAGGGGTACGTTCAAGGTTTTCAGCGGCAACGCCAATCCGGCGCTGGCCAGGAAGATCTGCGATCTTCTGGGAGTTCCGCTTTCAGAGACCAAGGTGGCGCGCTTCGCCGACGGCGAGATCGACGCCCACATCCTTGAGAACGTGCGCGGCGAGGACTGCTACGTGGTGCAGCCCACCTGTCCGCCGGTGAACGATAATCTGATGGAGCTCCTCATTCTTCTGGACGCGCTGCGCCGCGCCTCGGCGGGCCGCATAACCGCCGTCATTCCTTATTACGGGTACGCCCGCGCCGACCGCAAGCCGGCCCCGCGCGTGGCTATCACGGCCAAGCTGGTGGCGAACCTCATAACCGAAGCCGGCGCCAACCGCGTTATCACCATCGACCTGCACGCGGCGCAGATACAGGGCTTCTTCGATATCCCGCTGGACCACCTCTATGCCAGGCCGGTGGTGCTCGACTATATAAAGGGGCGCAATTTCGAGAACATGGTGGTGGTTTCCCCCGACGTCGGCAGCGTAGAGCGCGCGCGCTCCTTCGCCAAGCGCCTGGATATGGGCCTGGTCATCATAGACAAGCGCCGGCCGCGCCCCAACGAGGCCGTGGTGTACAATATCATCGGCGACGTAAAGGGCAAGACCTGCTTCATCTTCGACGACCTGGTGGATACGGCCGGCACGCTTACGCAGGTGGCCAATTCGATAAAAGAGCAGGGCGCCTCCAAGATAATAGCCGCCGCCACGCACGGCGTGCTTTCGCGCGATGCGATAGAGAGAATAGACAAATCCCCTATAGAAGAGCTCATTTTGACAGATACAATTCCCGTAAACGCCTCAAAAAGTGCTAAAATTAAGGTGATATCCGTGGCCGCGCTCCTTGCGGAGGCTATCAAGCGTAACCACATGGGCGAGTCCATCAGTGAACTTTTTAAGTGATTGAAGGAAAAACTGCTCAGGCGGATAGGCGGTAGGGCTATCGATAGGAAGCAGTTTGACCCGAACAACCCGGGCGGTCAGGTAAAATCAGCAGGAGGAAAAGCAGATGCAACAGACAATAATTTCAGCAGAGATGCGGGACAACGCCGGAGTGCGGAGCAAGCTCACCGCCTGCAGGGCGGGCGGCCGGATCCCCGCCGTCATTTACGGGCTGGATAAAAAGCCCGTGAGCGTTACCGTGGACGCGAAAGCCATCGCCGCCGTCATAAAGGCGGACCCCAACGCCATCATCACTATAAAGTACGCGGGCGGCGAGGACACGGTGATAATAAAGGCCACTCAGCGCCACCCGGTCACCGACAAGCGCACGCATTTCGACTTCTACCGCATCTCGCTCACCGAGAAGATCAAGGTGAAGGTGCACGTGAAACTCGTGGGCGAATGCCACGGCGCGAAGGTCCAGGGCGGCCTGGTGGAACACACCATGCGCGAGCTTAACATCTCCTGCCTGCCCACCGAGATCCCGCACGAGATCGAGCTGGACATCACGGACCTGCATATCAACCATTCCCTGCGCGTGAAGGATATCAAGTACGCCAAAGCCGAACTGCTTGACGCTCCTGACCAGATAGTTGTCAGCGTGACCGCGCCGAAGGAAGAGAAGGTTGAGGAACCCTTGGCCGGGGCCGCTGTGGCCGGAGCCGAGCCTGAAGTTATAGCCAAAGGCAAGAAGGAAGAGGGCGAAGAAGGCGCCGCCAAGGATGGCGCCAAGCCCGCGGCCGGCAAGCCTGAGGCCGGCAAGCCCGCGGCCGGCAAGCCCGAGGACAAGAAACCCGCTCCCAAGAAGTAAAGGGGGCGCCGGGCACGGGAGCAGAAACTGGACTTTTATCCGAAAGGATACGGCCGGTTTCTGCTCCTTGCTTTTAAGGGACAGGTGAAACAGGTAAAGGCAGAGGGGCAGCCTCTGCCTTGGACAGTAGCGAGGGTTCGTGAAAGACCAGATACAAATGGCGGCCCTGCTGGGGAACCCCGGCAGGGAATATGAGCGGACCAGACATAATATCGGCTTTATGCTGGCTGATCTGGCCGCCGCGCGCCTGGCTCCCGGCGGAAAATGGCGCGACTGGAAAGGGCTGGGGCTTTATCTTGAGTTCGAGGCGGACGGCCGCCGGGCGTTCCTGCTGAAACCCCAGACCTATATGAATCTTTCAGGGCAGGCGGTGCTGAGCCTCGCCTCTTTCTACAAGATCCCGCCCGCGGCCATACTGGCGGCTTACGACGACATGGCGCTGCCCTTCGGCAAGCTGCGCGTGCGCAAGGACGGCTCCGCGGGGTCGCACAACGGGATGGACTCTATAATTTCGGCGCTGGGGCCGGCCCTGCCGCGTCTGCGGCTGGGCATAGGGCCGCGGCCGGCGCATATACCGGGCAAAAATTTCGTAATGTCGGGATTTTCCAAAGAAGAGGGGGGGCGGCTCGCGGAGTTCCTGGACCGGGCCTGCGACGCGCTGAAGGCGGCGTTCGAGACCGGAGTGGAGAACGCGATGAACCGCTACAATTATGACAGAGATAAACCCGTACCTTAAAATATTCTTCGGGCTGGTTTTTATCCTGCTGGGGCTGGGCTACATATACAAGCCGGAGATCATAGTGCGGATAAACCGGATTATAAAAGAAACTTTCCTGAACGACTCCTACGTCGCCCTGCACAGAAAGAACTGGGGCTTTCTGCTGCTGCTTGTCGGCGGGGTGCTTATTTACATGGGCGTCTCAAGAGGTCTGGGCTGGTAGACGCTGAGGTATTTTTAAATAGGTCTTTTGGCCCTTGGCTTTTTCTTGCCGTGCTGTATAATATCAGCGGGGGAGTTGAAATCAACAGGGGGTGAGGTATGACCTGGGAGGAGATAACTAAGAAATACGAGCAGGATGTAAAGGCGGAAAAGCCCGGCGGCAAGCTTCCCAAGCTGGAAAAAAACTGGGACAGTCTTGTTAAGTCCACGGATAAACTTGTCTGGCTTTTTTCGCTGTCGAACGGGAAAAGGCCGCAATTCAAGAGATAGCGGCAATTGAGTTCAGGGATCCCGGGAACCGCCGCAAGGCGGTCCCGGGGTTTATTTTTCGGCGGAGTTCAGCGTTATTCCGAGACCCTTGCTGATGAAGTTCACGCGGTCCTGGCGCGACCCCTTCAGGTCGCCTTTGCGCAAAACTCCCAGCTGCCCGTGAGTGTTAAGGAGCGCTTCAAGGTAGATCCTGCGCGTCAGCAGGTCCGGCATTATAAGGTTGGCGGAGGTCATCTCGAATTCGGCCGGAAAAACCGGGTTTATAAGTTTTTCAACAGCCACAGGCAGCCCGCTTTCATTCCTGGCCACGACAAAAAGCATGCTGTTCGCCCCCGGCAGCGCGGGAAGCAGGCCCGGGGCCACGCTGACGGTCCCGGAAACCCTGAAAAAATATTTAAGCGCGGCCGGGTAGCCGAAGCGCCAGGTAAGAAAGCCGGCCGCCGCTAACACAGCCAGCCACATTAATTTCTTAAGCATTGATTAAATTTTACAAAAAACAAAGAACTTGTGCGGCTCCTAACCCGATGATCCCTCCGCAGGCTCCGCCCGGCAACAGCCGGACGCGGCGGAGCTTTTAAAAATTCCAGGAAAAATAGATAATTTTTTTGTATCATAATAACAGCAAAGGGTTTAGGGAACTTTTTTTGAAAATTTAACGCGGCAGGAAGCTTTACTGAACTATAAAAAGCTTCCGATAATGTGCCTGTATTACCTACAGATCGGGTTAGTATATATACCGCCCGCTGCCATTCGGCTACTGCGGACCGGATATCGGAGCAAAGGGGGACATAATGCTAAGAGAATACGGAAGAAGAATAGCTGCGGGCTCACTGCTGTTAGCGGGGATGCTGCTCTTCGGCTGCGCGGGGGGGGGCATAAATCTGGCGGGCGTATCGAAGGCGCCGGAATCTGAGAAGACCGCCCTCGTCGGCAAAACGATGAAGTTCTCCATCGCTCATTATTACTGGAACATTTCGATGGGGGCCTCGTTCGGCTCTCCCAAGATGGACCAGGCTGCTCTGAAGAAGGTGAAGAAGGTTGCGATCTTGGCCTTCGGCGTGGCCACCTATGCCGGTTCTAATCAGACAAGCGGCGTAGTCATGACGTACACGCACACCGCCTCGTTCAAGGGGGACTGGCAACCGTTCGCGAACAAGGCCTATGACGAGCTAAAGACGGCGTTCGAACAAAACGGCCTTGAAGTCATTCCCTCCGAGGCGGTCACCTCTAACGCCGACTATAAGGCCTTTGAGATCAAGGACCCGGCCAGGTATACGTACACCGCCTACGGTCTGAGGGACTTCCCCCCGGTCATCAAGTACACCAAGAAGACGTTTGGGGCTAAGGGGTTCGCGATCGGGAATGCGACCCGGCTCCAGCAACTGGCGAAATCGCTGGGCGTAGACGCCGTGATGCTTGTTGTGGGCGACATTCACATCGAGCCGAGCGGGTCCAAGAAGTTAAAAGCCTCCTTCCCCTGCGCGGCCGGGGAGCTTTCTGGCGACAGGGGGTTGATGGTGGACATGTTCTGGGCTGAGCAGCCCAAAGTGATCTGGAGCGCGTCGCTGAAGACGGAAATAGCCGTGCCGGTCACGTCGAAGGAGTCCCTTTTTGACGACTTCCTCAGGAACTACGATGAATTGGCGCAGCTCGTCGCCCTTAAGTTCAAGCTGGACAGGGGGACCGACTGAGTCGGAGCGGTTGGAATAGTACAAGCGCTAACGGCCCTCCGGAAGGAGGGCCGTTCTTTTGGTCTGGAGCCAGGCTTGCGGCCGGGTAACCGACGCGCCGGACAAGAAAGCCGGCCGCCGCCAATAAAGCCAGCCACATTAATTTCCTGGACATTTCCGGATCGCGGATTAAGAAATAAATCAGCACGCTCCGCGCGAAGGCGCGAATTTATAAGTGCGGGCGGGCGTCTTATGACACAATGTTTTAATATTCATTCAATATTCAGTTTCTTGACTTGAAGGGGCGGGTATATTAGACTTGAGATAGAGCATTATAAAGGCAAAACTATGACAAATCAATACGGCGAAATAGAGCGGATGGTCAACGACGTCACAAGCCTGGATACCGCCCGCATGACCCTGCGCTGGGCGCTGGAGAGGCTTAATACCGTAGAGAAAGAGAGCGCCGACCTCAGAAAAAATCTCGCCGCAGCCGAAGAAACCGCAAAGCGGCTGCAGCTCAAAGACGCTTCCCTTACGGACGCCTACACTTCCCGCGCCAAAACCCTGGAAGAGAAAGAGGATTTTTACGTCAAGCTGGAGGCCACTATGTCTTTGCTTGGCGAGGGCAAACTGGATATTCAGCAGCTGCTTAAAAAAGAGGCGAAGCTGGACAGCCTGCGGCGCCGCCTCGAGGAAGAATACTCGGATAAATTCGAAGAGCTGGACCGCAACCAGCGCGCCGTGATAGAGCGCTGGAGCGCGCGCCTGCTTGAAGTGGAAAGCCAGTACGCCGGCAGCCTTGCCGGGGCCCAGAAAAAATATGACGGGCTGCGCGCGGAGCTGGAGGGCGACTACCAGGGGCGGCTGACCACGCTCCAGACCTCCTTTAAGGCGCGCGAGAAAGAGCTTACCGAAAGGATAGCCTGGCTCGAGGGCGGGGTGCACCAGTCCGAGGAGAGGGTTGAAGTCCGCCGCCGCGGCCTGGACGCGGAATATCTTGCCAAGAAGCGCGAGGCGGAAGAAGACTACCGCAAACTTCAAAATACGCTGGAGGCCGGCTTTGAAGAAAAAAGCCGGGCTTTGGCCCGCGACCGCGCGGAGCAGTTTTCGGCCGCTCAGACCCCCGTAAAAGCAGAAGGCGCCGAAAGTAAGCAGCCCCCGGCAGAAGAGAAAAATTAACGCTGAAAAATCGGCTGTTCCATAACCCCATCCGCCGCCTGCCTCGGGCGGCAAACCCATAAGCCCGGAGACGGCGCCCGCGCAAAAATAGGAAACAGGGCGGTAAAAGTGGTAAAGTTAACTTGAATCCTGCAGTTCAAGATAGATTTCATCGGAAAAATCAGGAGATAGAATTATTCTGCAGGATTCCCCGCGAAGCGGGCGGAGGGCCAAGCGCTATGCGCGACGGGCCCGACGAGGTGTATGCCTCCCGGAGGGCGCCCGCTATGCGGGCGGAAAGTTGCAGTTGCAACTTTCAGGTTAACCTGCGGCACCGCCTCAGGTGAATATTTATGAACCCCTATATAGCATCAGCCGTAGCTGAAATGGATAAAGTGCCTGTTTCCCGGCTAGAGCACCCCGGGTCCAGCGCCATGGATCCCTCCTCCTGCCGCTTTCTGGCGGGCTTCGTGCGGGCGCTGGGAGCCAGGCGCATAATAGAGTTCGGTTCCGGCTTCTCGACTTTGATGATGGCCAGGGAAATAGCGCCGCTGGAGAACAATTATCTGCTTTCCATCGACGATTCCCCGCAGTATTCCGCGCTTGCGAAAGAAGCTTTCGACAGTTCCGGCTGTCAGGCCAGGGTGGAGTTCCGTGTCGCCCCGCTGCGGCCTAAATTATACGGCCCCCGCCTCCTGCTTTCCTACAGCCTGCCGAAGGGCCTCCTGGAAGCCCTGGGGCCTTTCGATCTTGCGCTTATCGACGCGCCCCGCGACTACGGCCGCGAGTCGGTCTTTTACGATGTCTTCCGGGCTTTGTCTCCCGGCGGCTATATAATACTTGACGACGCCAACCGCGTCGACGCTGAAAGGGCCTATGTGCGCTCCTGGCAGGCCGCTTATGATCAGGCCATCGACCCCATACTGCTCGAGGGCATAGGCGACGGCCTGGGCGTGATAGAAAAACTTTCCGAGGCCAAGCCGGCGTATCCGTTCGCCGGTTCCCTTAAAGTTTCGCTGAAGACCATGCATAACTTCGGACGTTTACTGTTCCATCCCGAACGAATAATTGCAGATCAGTGACCGGCTGCCCCGCGGCGGAGCGGTAACGATTTAAAGAGAAAGGGCCCATGCGCGCATGGGCCTTTTTTGTGGTCCCGGCTGGGCATTATGGCGCTTACGCGCGGCCGGTTCGCGGGCTAGACTATAGAGGTAAATGAGCCCCCGTAAAAATATCATATCGGCAGCCGCGCTCGCTCTCGTCTGGGCGGGCCCGCTGTTCGCGGGGACAGTCTCCTACCAGGCGGCCGCCGCTCCCTGGTCCGCGGTGCAGGCGGTAAAGCTCCCGACGGAGCTTACCGCGGCATTTCTTAAAACAGTTGAAAAAGATTTCGGCCCGGCCGCTTCCGACGGACTCTCCGAGAAGAAAGAAAAAGTCGCCGCGCTGGTCAAAAGATTTAAGAGCTGCGCGCTGAACGCCGAAGACCGGAAGACGGCGGAAAGATATTTTACCGCTGACTTTAAAGCCGAGTTGCGCTATTTCGCGGGCGCGGGCTGCGCGGACTTTAAGCAGTCGGCGGAGGGGCGGCCCGACGCCGCGCGATCGGTTTCCCTGAACGAGCTTGAGGGCTTCTCGGCTTCCGGAGTTCTTGCCACTTCCGAAGGTTCCGCCAGGTTCTTTGACGGGGCCGGTTCAAAAAGCGCGGCCGTGCTCCCGGCCGCCGCCGGAGGCGGACAATACAAGCCGGCCGCCGACGCCGCCGCAGCGCTGCCTTTTCCTAAGACTCTTTCTTCTGCCGTTCCTGTCCCGCGCGCGGAAACCGGGAGAGCGAAGGTGGAAAGGCCCGCCGACCTTGGCATGGACGGATTTGCCAACCAGGCCCTGCTTTACTGGGGCGCCCTGCGTAAGCAGAACTGGGAGGCTTATAGGAAAGGGGGGCTGACCGGCACAGAAAAAGCAAAGGCTTTGATGAAGGCGGCGGCCGGGGCCGGTTTCGGCGGCCTGCTTACGCTGAGCAATTTATCAAATGTGGAGATAGCGGCCGCGCGCCTGGGCTGGGACGCAGGCCGGGAAGCGGGAGCCGGAGTTATCACCGCCGACGTGGTCAGGCTTGTTTTCCATTCAGGGGTTTTTGTCATGGCCCTTGCCCCCATTCCGGTACTTGAAGTCGGCCAGGCCGCTATAGCCGGCGAAGGCTGGTCGATAGCCCTTATGGGCGCCATGGCCGCCGGCCCCCTGAACCGCTACGTCCTGCACCTCCTCTGACCCCTCTTTAAAACCATTAAAAAGCGCTAAAAAGACCCCTGTCAAAAAGGCGGCCCCTTTTTAATTTTCCCTCGTTATCAGCGTGAGGAGTTCGTCCGCGCTCAGATAGCCCGCCGGTTTTTCCCCGGCTTCGGGAAAGAAAACCACCCTGTGCGCCGCCATTCCGGCCTTCTTCGCGGCTTCTATCTCCCCGGGATTCTCTCCCTGGTATACCGCCGCGGCCGGTTCCGCCGTTTTCAGCGCCTTCTGGAATAAATACGGGTGGGGCTTGCGGTAAATATTCTTCGGCGGAAAAAATACCGCGTCGAACAGGTCCCAGTCGAACGGCGCGGAATTGTTCCAGTTCTCCAGCACGAACCGTTTGCAGAGCGCCAGTTTCTCCGCGTCGCTGTTCCCCTCCTCCTCGGGCCAGTTGATCAGTATGCCCAGGCGGAACCCCCGGCTCTTAAGGCTTTTTATGTAATCCTTCGTCCCCGGGAGGTAGCGCATATTGGTGTAATCCGGGTTATGGTCTATCAGCGTCTTGCCCAGGTCGAAAAACACCCAGGGAAGTTTATCCCCGGCCTGCGCCGGGGCAACCGCCAGCAGAATTATTGCCGCAAGCTTCTTAACCGCGGAGAGGCTGGTCATGATATCTCCTTATCACTACGAATAAGATCACCATGCAGACCGCCGCCGACAGCGCCGAAAGGTGAAGAAAAAAGTTCAGCTTCCCGCCGGACACGAACGGGGCGATAAAAGGAACCACGCAGGCGCAGACGCCGCGGTCTATCAGCGATTCTATGGAAAGCAGGGTGGCCCGATAGCGCGAATCGCTTATGCTGTCGTTCAGGAGCTGCTTCTGGATGGGGTAGGCGAGGCCCGAGGCGTACGAAAAGATAATCAGCCCCGTGAAAGTACCGGCTTTTGCCGACACCGCCATAAGCGAAAGGCTGCCCGCAATGGCCAGGGTCAGCGCGAAGACCATATTAATGTCGCTCATAACGCGCTTTGTCCATTTGTGCCGCGCTGAGCCGACCGCCTCGAAGACGGTCATTACGGACATAATCCAGCCGTAGGAAACCAGATCGAATTTCTTAGACTCTAGGATGGGCTGGTAAAGATTTATCTGGCCTATCCTGCCCAGAATGAAGATACCTATGCCCTGGATCATGAGCAAAGTGAGCAGCGGAGAGTTCTTCAGCGTTCTCAGCACCGGCAGCATATAGTTGCGCAGCTCCGTCCAGATCCGGGAAACCCAGAATACATTTTCCTCTTCGCCGTCCTCGCCGTCCCAGATCCGGGAGCCGCGGGCCCAGGCCTTCTTCGGCAGATTATGCTGTTGCGGCAGCCGCTGGGCGTAGACCAGCGAAATTACGGCGCAAACCAGCGTGAGCCAGTACGGCAGGGTTATATGCCATTTCATGACGGCGCCGACTCCCGCCCAGCATACCACTTTGCCTATAAGGCCGTACGCTCTGGCGTTTCCCTCCACCTGCTTGTATTCGGCCTCGGCGCCTCCGGCCTTCATACATTCGTAAAGATAAGCGCTGGAGGCGCCGGAAACGAACGAGCGCGCCAGGGCGATGAGCACAAAGTGCGTTAGAAACCCGAAGTAGGTAGTCCAGAAGATAGGCAGCGCGGTGGAGAGGACCAGCGTCGCCGCCCCCAGCCGCATACTCTGCCGGTAGCCCCAGGAATCGGCGAAATAGCCGGTCGGGATCTCCAGCAGGAAGAAAGCCAGGTAATAAAAACTCTGTATGCCGAAGATCTGCCGGTCGTCCAGCCCCATCCGCTTCTGGTATTCGTAGAAGATGGGCAGCCACAGCAGCAGCGGGAAGAAGAACTGGAAGCCGTAGTAGAGGCGGGTTGTTTTTTTGAGGCTATCTTGCATACGGTCTTGCCTGTAGAATATGCAGGGTATCCCCTTTCGCCGCCCACTCTATGTCCAGCGGGTTGCTGAAGGTGTAGTCCTGCGAGAAATGCGACTGGAGCAGGCGGCCCGCCAGCGCCAGCCTGGCCAGCACCGCTTTTTTCGGGGCGCACAGGTCCTCTTTCGCGCTCCCGAGCGAGACGGTGCGGCCGCCGCCCTCCACCGTGTTATAAAGGAACTGGTACGGCATGTCGGAACCCTGGACCACGCTGACCACGGATTTGGTGGACACGTTTATGTAGATGTTCCTGAAGTCGCCGCTGTTGGCGGGGTTCTTGGTTATCATCACGCCGCCCATGTCCGCCGACACCTCCTCCTGGATGATCACGCCCATGTAGGAATCGTCCAGGGAGATGCCCGCTTCGTCGCGCAGGCGGATGCTCCTCGGCGAGACCAGCGAAGCCCAGACGGTGCGGAGGCTGTCGAAGATCTTTTCGGACGTCGCGACGTGGTTTATCGATTCGTAGATGCCGGCCGCGGAGAAATTCTCCAGGTCCTCGGCGTTGGACGAGCTGCGCACCACAAAGCTGGAAACGCCGCCCAGGTGCTTAACTATCTGCGAATCCACATAGTCGCGCAGCTTGTTCGGAAGGCGGGCGGAGATTATCATCTGCTGGAGGGCCAGGCACAGCGGCTCCACCGCTTTTGAGCGCAGCTCCAGCGCCATTTTAAGTTTGCCTATCTGCTGCTGTATCTGCGGCGAGCCCTGCAGGAATTCCTGCTGTATGGAGAACGGGATGGCTATCCCGCGCGGAATGTTTATGCCCGACCTCAGAAATTCCCAGGCCGCTTTTTCCAGATCGGAATCCGGCGGCATTTTAAGGTGGGCCGCCAGGTAAGGCAGCAGATTTTCCCGCGGCGGCCGGCTGATCTGGTAAAAGCCGAGCAGGCGGGAAGAGCCCTTTTTGAGGAGCCGGTTCAGTTCGCCCAGATTTGCCGCCTTGGTGCCGTAGCGGAACCGGTCGGTCAGGCGCAGATCTTTTAGATGCTGGATAGGCGTGCGCACCGTTTCCGGCTGGTCCATTTTCACCCGTTCCGCGTACCAGACGGGACGGGCGCCCGGGTCAGGCGGGGTTTCGGCCTTTTCGAGGACGATGCCGCCCGCGTTGGAGTCCACCTCGTAGCGCACCCACTGGCCGTCCAGGTGCTCCTTTTCTATCTTCTCCTCGATCCCGAGCTGGATGGCGTTCGGGATCTGCCAGCCGCCGGCCAGCACGTTGGTATGGGAAAGCGGAGTGGTATGCGCGGTATTTATTATCCCCGCCACGCGCGGGATATCGTCGGGCACGCGGGCCATCACAAGAATGTCGTGCCACTCTATCGTAGAGAACTGCCGGCGGTATTCCTCCGCGTTCCTGAAGGCTCTCAGGCGGCCGGAGGTTTTGCCCTTATTGAGCGCTATGAATTTGGCGGAAGCGAAGATCTCGTGGCTGTAGATGCGGGGGATCTCCGCCGCGTCTATCTCCGCTATGAATTCCTCCTGGAGATGATTGGCCGGCTTGAAAAGCAGCGGAAGGCCGGGATCCAGGTTCTTCTTTACGAAATCGTAGAAGAACTTGAGCATGGCGGCGTCCATGGTGTCGACTTCCACCGTTTCAAGCGTGAAGAACGGGTCTTCCTTTTTTGAATGCAGGGCCGCGATGCCGAGGCAGAAGCGCCGCTGCGGATCGAAGTAAACGCTGCGGTTGAACTCGTCTATTTTCCCTTCCAGTTCCCGCACATTGGTTTTCAGGATCTGCTCGCCGATGTAGTCGAGATGGAACTGGTACTTCGCGTTATTGATGAAATGGATGACGTTTTCCTGCCGGTCCACTACCACTTTGACGAACGGATACCCGGCCAGAACTCCGGCCAGCTGGTGGAAAGCCTGAAGCGTGAGTCTTTCGCCTATCAGGGATACGACTGTTTCATCCGCGAAGGGCGGGACCGGCAATAGATCGGCTTCGGACATCTAATTCTCCTGTTTGGTAAATGCCTGCGGCCCGCGTTCGGCCGCCAGACCTGCTCTTAGCATTGTACTTTTCGGACCGGCGCGCATACAAAGACTTTAGGCCTAGCTGCCTTTAGTAATTTGGCCCGTCCGCATACAGGCCTTGTGGCACAGACAGCCTGAACTGAATTGTGTATTATATCGCAAGGTCATGAGGAAACATATTCTGCTGCTGGAAAGCTCGGACATCGGCGCGCACTACAGCGCGCAGGCCGTTACGGAACTGGGGTATGACCCCGTGTTCCTGTGCGAGCTGAAGCATTATCACGGCGACACGCTGGACCAGATACGGCGTCACCGGCACTTCGACGTCCCCACCGGGGATGTTGAAAAACTCGAAGTTTTTGTCAGGGAGAACGGGCTGGCCGACGGCCTGGCGGCCGTGGCTTCTTTTCAGGACGCGAGGATCGCGACGGCGGCGGAACTGGCGCCGCGTTTCGGAGTTCCGGGCCTGGACAGGAGCGTCTCCAAACTGAAGGACAAGGGTTACTCTTTCAAACTCGTCCCGGAATATATCCCGATAACGATCAGCTTCAGGGCCGGCCAGATCCCGCAGGACGAGATCCTGGACCTCCTGGGGATCTTCAGGAGCCTGGTAGCAAAGCCCACGCTGGGGGCCGGCGGCACCGGCGTGCAGCGGCTGGAGACCCCGGAGGATGTCGCGCGCCTCCCGGAGCATATCGCCGGCTGTAAACTGCCGAAGGAGCTGGATTCCGGCCGCTGGATAGTGCAGGCCTTCGCCACAGGACCATTATTCAGCCTGGAAGGTTATGTTTTGGACGGGCGGATAAACTACCTGGGCTTTACCGGCCGACGGAAAGTGGGGACCACGGAAACGGGCGCCAATTTCCCCATAGACCCGGCGCTGAACCTGTCGGTTCAGCAGAACGCCAAAAGAGCCGTCGGCATTCTGGTCGAGCGCTCCGGCTTTCGTAACGGCTATTTCCACGTTGAATTCATCGAATGCGGCGACAGCTGCCACCTGATAGACCCCAATGTCGGGCGGCCCGGAGGAGGGCCTGTCGCCGAGCTTCTGGCCCTTTCCTTTAATGTGCCGCCTTCCGGAATTTACAAGCACGCGCTTCAGGTCGGCCTCTTCCATTCCGATGCCGGCAACCCTTACGGAGACTTCTCGCGCAGAAGAGGAACGGAGGCGATACTTTACGGGCTGAAGAACGGCGGGACTATCAGGGACGTGCTCCTGCCGGATCCCGGTTCCTGCCTTCACACCCGCATCCTCGGCAACGGCGCCAAGGCAAGCCCGGTCGGCCAGGATGACTGGTCATGGATAGGCATACTGTCCGGAACGGCCGGCGAGGCGGAAAGCGCCGCCGGACGCCTCCGCATCGTCACCGACGACGGCGAATCCGGCGCATGTTTCTAAGGCCGGCGGGGTCGGCTATCCGGATAACAACCTTTAAAAAATCCTAAAATTTCATGTCTCCGGCCGAACCGGCCCCGGCAAGCTTCCCGGACCGGTTTTTTTAGGAGGTCTCCGCCCTTATAGCGAGGATGCTCTCGATGAACCTGCCGGCCGCGCGGACCAAAGTCTTTATCGTGCCCGGCGGGTTGATGCCGTCGGTCGGTCAGCCCTTTTTTTGGTGCTTTTTTTTGTTATACTTTTTGTATGGGAAAAAAGAATGGCGGGATGGACACTAAGGAGTTTTTTGAGCTTATGCTCAGGCGCAACGCGCGCAACGCGGCGGCGCTGGACGCCGGGATAAACAAGGCCTGCGGGGCCGAGCTTACGGTGGTGTCCTGCGACTCCTCCGGGTTCTCAAAGAAGACTCACGAGCACGGCATCATAGAGTTCATGGACAACATGGTCAAATGCCACTGTGCGCTGGAGAAAATAGTGGCCCGCCACGGCGGCATAACGCTTTCAGACAAAGCCGATAACCTGATGCTCATCTTTGACGAACCCGTGAAGGCCGCAGCCTGCGCCATAGAGATGCACCGCTGGCTTAAAAAGCGGAACAGGACCGTGCCGGAGCTTAAAAAATACAATATCTGCATAGGGATACACCACGGCCGGCTGCTGCGCTTCACGAACGACGCCTACGGGCCGGCCGTCAACGTGGCTTTCAAGCTGGGAGAGGATATCGCCGGTAAGGACGAGCTGCTGGTTACCGGGCAGGTGAACGAGAGCATAAAAAATAAATTCCGCACCGAATACACCAAACACGTAACGATAGGCGGGCTCACCTTCGATGTTTATAAAGTGAAATACCGGTAGCCGCGGCCCGGCGCGGATAAAAAAGCCCCGCTTTATAGCGGGGCTTTTCTTAGGTAAGGGGAAGCTTTAATTTGCGGCTTCGGGCTGTATCTCGGTATTCACTTCGGGGGCCTGCCCGGCCTTGACTCCGAAAGCGCCGGTGAGGGAATCGAATTCCTTAGTTATTATAGCCTGGCTTGGCGCTGCGATGGCGCCTTTGTTGGCCAGTATTATCGAGCCTGAACCGGGCTGCGCCGGTCCCGGGGTGTTGGGTTTGGTGGCTATGAACTGCTCCCAGGGGGTAAGCGGCCAGCCCAGGCCGGTCTCATAGCTGTTGTCGGTGGGGTTAAGGCCGACCTGCTCGTAGAGGTATTCCGTGTAGCCCACGCAGTCGAATTCCGTGGGGCCCTTCTGCGAGAAGTGAGTGTCGCTGTATTTGTAGCCTTTCGTGCCCAGCTTCAGGGCCAGTCTGACCAGGCGCTCGCGCTGGTCGGCGGTGGGCTTTACCGGGGTGGTCCGGTTGCCGTAGTAAGGGTAGATGAATTTGTGCGTAAAATCTTCCCAGGAGTGAACATTGCGTACGCCGCCGGGCTTGAAGAAGTCCGGGACACAGTCGGCTATGGTCACTTTGATCTTGCCGTCCTTAATTTCGGAGCCGGCGAACAAGCCCGCATGGCCGATGGGGAGGTCCGGGCTGACCCAGCCGCTGATGGTTCCGGTTATGCCGCCGGAATAAATAAGGTCGCCTTTTTCAATGCCGGGGTTCTTGGAGGGGGCGAGGTTGGTCATGGCGGAGGGATAACCGATATAATCCATCATTTCAAAGGCCATAGAGCGCACGGCTTCGGTTTCTTGGGCTGAGGCGGCTATGTTGAAGAGATAGGGGCCGGCCTTCTCGTTCTTCTTAAGTTTGCCCATGCTTATCAGCAGGTTCATTTTTATAACGTCGTCGGCCTGGGAGTAGAACTTTGCCAGGTTTGCCATTAACTTAGGCTCGCCTATCTCGCCCAGGGACCAGATGGCGTTTATGGCCTTAAGGCGGGCTTTCATGTTGTCCTCATAGGAGTGCCTGCCGACTCCGGAATTCATATAAACCTCAACTGTAAACAGCAGGGGTTCCACCGCGAATTCGTTTTTGGATTCACCCGCGGAGCGGATAGCGCAGTCCCGCACGGTCGGATCGAGCTCGGTAAGCAGACCGGCCAGTCCTTTGGCTATGGCCGAGTCTTTGCTGGCGCCAAGCGCTTCTATGGCCGAGCAGCGGTAGCCGGAATCTTTGTCCGTCCGCAGCGCTTCGGCCAGGAGGTTTGTTGCTGATTTGCTGTCGGAGGCCACAAGAGCTTTCAGCTCGGCCGCTTTAGCCGGGTTTTTGGCTTCCGGCAAAAGCTCCCCCACGCCGGCGGAGGCGCGGGCTGAAACTGAAAAAGATAAGAGGACCGCTGTGAGAGTAAGGCTCTTGAAAGTCGTGTTCATTAACTTCCTCCTTGGTCTGGCTACAGCTATAGTTTAGCCTGAGGAAGCTATAACGGCAAGGTTCCGGATACCCACAGCCCCGGAGTCAAATAGACCATTCCGGCCTAGGCCTTTTGGGTCCGGTTCTCACCAATTCCCGCCTTGCCTTATCTTTCGCCGCCTGAAATTCAGGACAAGCGCTTACTTTTTATTATCTTATTTTCGTTTAAGGATAAACTTTGCGGTCCTGATGATGAAATCCATCTCTTTCGGCCCGGCATCCTTTAAAAGTGGAATTTAACCTTTTAGACGCCTTTACTGAATGGGTGGAGCTGGGCGCGGGCGGTGGAGATAAGGTAGAGGGCGTATTGATTCAGCGAAACACCTTCTTCCATAGCCTCTTCTTTCAGGTCGGCTTGCAATGCCTTCGGGATGCGGAGAAGGAAACGGCCGCCCAATTTCTGGCCGGCCAGGGGCTGTGGGACCGGGAACTTGTTTTCTCTCCTGATCCAGAGGTGCAGTTTTATAGCGGCGGCCAGCTCCTGCAGCGCCTCGGTATCGGTATCGCCCAAAGCTGAGCAGCCCGGTATTTCCGGAGCGATGGCGACCCAGCATTTGTCTTCCGCGCTATAAAAGACTTTGCGGATGTAGCCGGGCTCGTTAGCCGCTTCACTTTTAATTATTTTACGCATACCGCCTCCATTCACTTCATCGTCAGACCATATGCATCTACGATCTTCAAAAACTGATTGATCTGATAGGGTTTGGCTTCCCCGTCTTTCTTCTGCAAGTTTAAAACAGCGCCGCAAGAGTGCTTGTAACCTCTATGGCTCCCCGCCTGTCCCGCGAACACAAAGCCATGCGCTTCAACCAGCCGGATAAAATCCGCGAAACGGACATTTCTACTGGCGCCCGACCGTATCCGCCGGAATAGGAGCTCATTCCTCATGGATATATGATATCACAGGTAATATCATCTGTCAAGGGGGCGCGCGAGAGACGATGTTTTTTGCGGAGGGGTTGGCGGAAGATTACCCAGGGAAAGAACGGCAGCCGGTCACTTTGCGTTCTTTAGCGTTATTACCGGGATTTCGGCGGGGGCCAGCCAGCGCAGAGGGGGGCCCCAGGTGCCGGCGCCGGAGGTGACATAAAAAACGCTGTTATTTAGCCGGTATAAACCGTAGAAGTATTTGTAGAACAGTTTTGTGAATATATGGAAAGGGAAGATCTGGCCTTTATGAGTGTGCCCTGAAAGAACCAGATAATCTCCGGCGGCGGCGATGGCCTCGTAATAGACCGGCTGGTGGGACAGCAGTATGGTGAATTTCCCGTCTTGATTCTTTTTCAGTGTCCCGGTAACGGCCTGCTCGGAGAGCTTCTCCGTGTGGATATCTCCCAGGCCCGTCAGGCGCAGACCGCCCAGGTCCAGGGATTCGTTATGCAGCAGTTTTATTCCGAAGGTTTTGTAGCAGTCTATAGACCGTTCCAAACCGTAATAATATTCATGGTTGCCCAGTACGCCGAAAAGGCCCAGCCGGCTTTTTATTTTTCCGGTCAGCGCCCCGAGGTTCTCGGCGCAGGCTATGCCGGGATCTACCAGATCCCCGGTGAACAATACGAGGTCGGGGGCGAGCGGATTTATCCTGTCCACGATGCCGGAGAACTGGCGCAGCTTCCAGTTCGAGTCCACGTGCATGTCCGAGATCTGCGCTATTTTAAAGCCTTCAAGCGATGGGGGGAGATCTCTGATCGGGATGGTTATTTCCTTTATATCCGGTATTTTTTGTCCCCCGTATACGCCCCAGGCCGTAATGACCGCCAGCAGGGCCAGGGTAGCCTGGGCAAGCAGGCGCGGCTGGAACCAGGGCGCCCGGCGCAGGACGAAGGCCGCCAGATCGGAGCAGGCAAAGATAAAAGCCGCCAGCATTATCAGGCCCATCCAGGCATAGCCCGCCGCATAGATAGCTTCCAGCAGAGGGCCGTGGCGGTAGCGCTTGAGGAACATGATGAAGGGGGAAAGGAAAGCGGCTGACAGCAGCGCCACCCGCAGCCAGTATGCGGCGGGCTGGCCCAAAGCGAAGCCTCTTGCCAGCCAGCGCGCGGCGTAAAAATGGATGCCGATATAGGAAGCTATCAGGACCAGAAAAACCGGGAAGAAGTGGTATGTTTTCATAGCTGGCGGGGTCACCCTTTTATCACTATCAGCGGCTTGAACCTTGCCACTTTGCGGGCCAGGCCCGCCGCCTCCACCACGTTTATTACGGCCTCGATGTTCTTGTAGGCTTCCGGCATTTCCTCGGCTAAAGTTTCGCGCCCGGAGGAGCGCACCCAGACCCCTTTAGCGGCCAGCTCCGCCGCGATGTCCCTCCCGCGGGCGCGTTTTATGGCCTCGTGGCGGGACATAAGCCGGCCAGCGCCGTGGCAGGTCGAGCCGAAGGTCTCGGCCATGGCCCTGCGCTCGCCCGCGAGCAGATAGGAGGCCCTGCCCATATCGCCGGGGACTATGACCGGCTGGCCTGTCCGCGCGTAGGCCGGCGGCAGCTCCGGGTGGCCGGGGCCGAAGGCGCGCGTGGCTCCTTTGCGATGCACCACCACCTTAACATTTTTTCCGCTTATCACGTGTTCTTCAAGCTTGGCTATGTTATGCGCCACATCGTAAACCAGGTCCATCGCCAGCGCCTTCTCTCCGAGGCCCAGGGCGGAGGCGAAGATCCCGCGCGTAAGCCCCGTCAGGGCCTGGCGGTTGGCCCAGGCGTAGTTGGCCGCGGCCTGCATGGCCCCGAAATAATCCTGCCCCTCGGTGCTGCGGAAAGGAGCCGCCGCCAATTGGGGATCGGCCAACTCTATCCCGTAGCGCAGCGAGGCGCCGCGCATAACTTCTATAAAATCCGCGCAGACCTGGTGGCCCAGGCCGCGCGAGCCGGTATGCAGCATCACCGTGATCTGGCCCTTGAAAAGGCCGAAAGCGCGGGCGGTCTCCTCGTCGAAGATCTCCCCGACCTCCTGCACTTCCAGAAAATGGTTGCCCGAGCCCAGCGTTCCAAGCTGGCCGCTGCCGCGCTCTAGAGCCCGCCTGCTCAAGGCGTGCGGGTTAGCGCCGCCAAGGGCGCCGCCCGACTCCGTGTTTACAAGGTCCTCCGCCCGGCCCAGTCCGTGTTTGACGGCCCAGGCGGCGCCTTCAATAAGCGGCGCCTCCCGGTCCCGCTTATCCGGCCTCAGGCCGCCGCCGATGCCGACTCCGGCCGGTATTCCTGAGTAAAGCCCGGCCGCCAGGGCCTCCAGCTTTTTCTCGAGCCCTTTCTTTTCAAGGGAGGAGGTCAGCAGGCGCACGCCGCAGTTGATGTCGTAGCCGACGCCGCCGGGGGAGATGACGCCGCTGCCGGCGTCGAAGGCCGCGACGCCGCCTATAGGGAAGCCGTAGCCGGTGTGTATGTCCGGCATGGCCAAGGCGTTTCCCGCAAGCCCCGGCAGGGTCGCCGTGTTGGCGGCCTGGTCAAGGGCTCCGGCTTCAATAGATTTCTCGATTTCCGCGTCCGCGTAGATTATGGCGGAGGCTTTCATTCCCCGCTTGTAAGAGGGGAGTATTTCCAGCCGGCAGGAGTCCAGGCGTCTTATATGAGGCGATAATGCGGCCATTTCAGGTGCCGGAAATCCCGGGAGTAATTACTTTATAGCTTTGAAAAAATCGCCGCCCTTGTCATCCACCAGTATGAAGGCGGGGAAGTCCTCGACCTCTATGGCCCACACCGCCTCCATGCCCAGTTCGGGGTAGTCCAGCGTCTCGACTTTTTTAATGTTGCGCTCGGCCAGCAGCGCGGCCGGGCCGCCGGGGGAGCCAAGGTAGAAGCCGCCATATTTTTTGCAGGCGTCGGTGACCGCCTGAGAGCGGTTGCCTTTGGCTATCATCACCATGGAAGCGCCCCGCGACTGAAGCAGGTCGACGTAGGAATCCATGCGGCCGGCGGTGGTGGGGCCGAAAGAGCCGGAGGGCTTCCCCTTGGGCTGCTTGGCGGGGCCGGCATAATAGACGGGGTGCTTTTTCAGGTATTCCGGCAGCTCTTTGCCGGAGTCCAGCAATTCTTTGAATTTGGCGTGGGCCAGATCACGCGCCACCACTATGCGCCCGTTCAGCGAAAGGCGGGTCCCTATCGGATATTTCGAAAGCTCGGCCAGTATGCTTTTCATCGGCTGGTTCAGATTTATGCCGACGCAGCCGGAGCAGGAGGAGAACTTCTCCCGTATTTCCTTCGGAATAAGGCGGCCCGGGTCGCGGTCCATCTCCTCCAGCCAGAGTCCGTAGCGGTCTATGCGCGCGAGGATGTTGCGGTCGGCGGAGCAGGAAACCCCCATGCCCACCGGGGCGGAGGCGCCGTGCCGGGGCAGGCGCACCACGCGCACGTCGTGGGCGAAATACTTGCCGCCGAACTGCGCGCCGTAGCCCAGCGAGCGCGAGGCTTCCAGCAACTCGGCCTCCAGCTTTTTGTCGCGGAAGGCGCGGCCGGTCTCTCCGGCGTTATCGGGCAGGCCGTCCAGATACCCGGTGGAGGCCAGCTTTACCGTCTTCAGGCACATCTCCGCCGAGGTCCCGCCTATGACGAAAGCTATGTGGTAAGGAGGGCAGGCCGCGGTGCCGAGCGACCGCATCTTCTCCACCAGGAAAGGTTTAAGTTTTTCGGGGGTCAGCGTGGCCTTCGTCTCCTGGTAAAGCGCGGTCTTGTTGGCCGAGCCGCCGCCCTTGGTCACGAAAAGAAAATCGTAGGAAAGTCCGGGCTTAGAGTAAATATCTATCTGCGCCGGCAGATTATTCCCGGAGTTTTTCTCTTTGTACATATCCACCGCCAGCGTCTGCGAGTAGCGCAGGTTCTCGCCCGTGTAGGTCTCCCAGATGCCTTTTGAAAGGAGCTCCTCGTCGTTGGCGCGGGTCCACACCTGCTCGCCCTTCTTCGCCACTACGGTGGCGGTGCCGGTGTCCTGGCAGAAAGGCAGCTCAAAGCGGGCCGAGATGGCGGCATTGTCCAGCAGCGAGAAAGCCACGAACTTATCGTTCTCCGAAGCTTCGGGGTCGGCGAAGATCGCCGCCACCTGCGCGTTATGCGCGGCGCGCAGCAGGAAGGAAACATCCTTAACCGCCTCGCGGGCCAGTGCGACAAGGGCTTCCGGCGCCACTTCCAGTATTTCCCTGTCCCCGGCTTTTGTGACTTTCACGCCCTCTTTAGAAAGCAGGCGGAAGGCCGTTTTCGGTTTGGCCAGCTCGAATAATTCGTTATATTTAAATTCAGTCATAAGAATCAATCCTTGGACATCTTGTGTTAACCGTCCCGGCCGGGGGGTTGTCCCGCGCACCCTGGAAGAGGAAACCCTTGCGTCGGTTTCCCCCCAGAAAAGGTGCCAGCCTCCTTTTTGCAGAACTTCGAGTGTTTTAGGCCGTCCCGTTCAAAAAGGAGGCTGGCACCTTTTCTGGGGCCCCCTTTCCGCAAAGGGTTCACGGGGCAACCCCCCGTCCAGGACGGCAGACGACGCAGGGGCCGGGTTAGCAAAACCTTCTTGAGGTCGAGGCTTGCGTAGCGCCGAGGCCGAGAGATGAGGGAGGACACGGTGTGGCCGACCGCGTTTTGCGTTCCGGCCCCTGTGACGTCTGCTCCCCTGGCTTAGCGCTTAGAAAAGAGATTCGCCAGCAGGAACTCGCGGTTCATGCGGGCGATGTTCGCTACTTTAACGTCTTTCGGGCAGACGGCCTCGCACTCGTATTCGTTGGTGCAGTTGCCGAAGCCTTCCTTGTCCATCGCCTGCACCATGTTCAGCGCGCGCGCCGCCCGCTCGGGGCCGCCCTGCGGAAGCAGGGCCAGCTGTGAGATCTTGGCGCCGACGAAAAGCATGGCCGCGCCGTTCGGGCAGGAAACCACGCAGGCCCCGCAGCCTATGCAGGCGGCGGCGTCCATCGCCTCTTCCGCTTTGTCCTTCTCAATAGGTATGGCGTTGGCGTCCTGAGCGGCCCCGGTGTTGACCGAGATAAAGCCGCCGGCCGCTATCAGCCGGTCAAAGGAGGAGCGGTCCACCACCAGGTCCTTCAGCACCGGAAAAGATTTCACGCGCCAGGGCTCCACGGTTATCACGTCCCCGTCCTTGAACCTGCGCATATGCAGCTGGCACACGGTGGAATGTTCGTCGGGCCCGTGCACGTCGCCGTTCACCACCAGCCCGCAGCAGCCGCAGATCCCCTCGCGGCAGTCGCTCTCGAAAGCTATGGGGGTCTCGCCTTTTTTCAGCAGGTCGTCGTTGAGGATATCCAGCATCTCCAGGAACGACATGTCCGGGGAGACGTCCTGCACCTTGTGCGAAACCATCCTCCCGGGTTCCTGCGGCCCGGCCTGCCGCCAGACGCGCACGATGACGCAGAAATGTTTAGATTTAGTCATGATTAAAGTTCTCCGTTAGTGACAGGCACAGAACAGCCGCCCGCCGCTACTTATAGCTCCGCTCCGCCATTTTTATATGCTCGAAGGACAGCGCTTCCTTGTGCAGCGCGGCTTCTTTTCCTTCGCCCTGGTATTCCCACACCGCGGCGTGGGAGAAGCCGGCGTCGTCGCGCTTCGCCTCGCCTTCCGGCGTGCAGGATTCCTCGCGGAAATGCCCGCCGCAGGATTCCTTCCTCTCCAGCGCGTCCTTCACGAAGAGCTCGGCGAATTCCATGAAATCGGCTACCTTCATGGCTTTTTCGAGGGTCTGGTTGAAGTCCTTATCCGCGCCCGAAACGGCGATATTGTTCCAGAACTCTTCGCGGATCTCGGGGATCTTCTTAAGGGCCTTCTTGAGGGTCGCCTCGGTGCGCCCCATCCCCACGTCGTTCCACATAACGTTTCCCAGCTGGCGGTGCAGCTCGGACGGGGTTTTCTTTCCTTTCACCGAAAGCAGGCGGTTGATGCGCTCCTGCACCTGCCTGGAAGAATCGGTGAATTCCTTGTCTCCCGACGAGACCGCCTCGAATTTCCCGGCGGCCAGGTAGCCGCTGACGGTGGACGGCGCTATGAAGAACCCGTCGGCGAGCCCCTGCATCAGCGCGCTGGCCCCCAGGCGGTTGGCGCCGTGGTCGGAGAAGTTGGCTTCGCCCATGGCGAACAGGCCCGGGACGGTGGTCATAAGGTTATAATCCACCCAGAGGCCGCCCATGGTGTAATGCGGGGCCGGGTAGATGCGCATAGGCGCCTTATACCCGTTCTCGTCGGTTATCTGGTAGTACATGTCGAAGAGGTTGCCGTATTCGCCGCGAATATTCTCTATGCCCTTGCGCTTTATCGAGTCGCGGAAATCCAGGTATACCGACTGGCCGGTGGGCCCCGTGCCGAAGCCGGTGTCGACTACGGTTTTGGCCGCCCGGGAGGCTATGTCGCGCGGCACCAGATTGCCGAAAGCGGGGTAGCGCCTTTCCAGGAAGTAGTCGCGCTCCGCCTCGGGGATATCGTTGGCGGGGCGCTTGTCGCCTTTGGCTTTGGGCACCCAGATGCGGCCGTCGTTGCGCAGGCTTTCGCTCATCAGGGTAAGCTTTGACTGGTGCTCGCCCGAGCGCGGTATGCAGGTCGGGTGGATCTGCGTGAAGCAGGGGTTGGCGAAGCCGGCGCCGCGCTTGTAGGCCGCCCAGGCGGCGGAGACATTGCAGGTGGCGGCGTTGGTGGAAAGATAAAAGACATTGGCGTAGCCGCCGGTGCACAGGAGAACGGCGTGGCCGGAGTGCGACTCGAGTTCCCCGGTCAAGAGGTTGCGGACGGTCAGGCCGCGGGCCTGTCCGTTCTTCACTACGACATCCACCATTTCGCGGCGGGGCAGCACGGTAACGGTGCCGGCCGCCACCTGGCGCATCATGGCCGAATAGGCGCCCAGCAGCAGCTGCTGGCCGGTCTGGCCCCGGGTATAAAAAGTGCGCGAAACCTGCGCGCCGCCGAAAGAGCGGTTCGCCAGCAGGCCGCTGTAGTCCCTGCCGAAAGGCACGCCGATGGCCGCGCAATGATCTATTATCTGGTTCGAGATCTGCGCCAGCCGGTAGACGTTCGCTTCGCGGGCGCGGTAGTCGCCGCCCTTTACCGTGTCGTGGAAGAGGCGCCAGACGGAATCTCCGTCGTTGGTGTAATTCTTCGCGGCGTTTATCCCGCCCTGCGCGGCTATGGAGTGCGCGCGGCGGGGGGAATCGTGCAGCGTGAAGACTTTTACGTTGTAGCCCAGCTCGCCCAGCGAGGCCGCGGCCGAAGCGCCGGCCAGGCCGGAGCCCACTATCAGTACGTCGTACTTGCGGCGGTTGTTGGGGTTTACCAGTTTAAGATTGAATTTGTGCGAATCCCATTTTTTCTCTATCGGTCCCGCGGGAATCTGAGCGTCGAGTTTCATTTTGTCTCCTAACTGTCAGGTGGAGGTAAAGTCGGGGTAAGAAGCTGCCGCTGCCTACCTTATTATTACGACCTGGTAGCCGGCCTCAGCCGCCTTTAGGTCGATTCCCAGCAGGTAATACACCGAGATAAGCGCGAAGCCCGTCATTAAAACCGCCACCAGTATGCCGCCGATCTTTATTAAGGGAGTATACTTGGGGTGGTTCAGCCCCAGCGTCTGGAAGGCGCTCTGCATGCCGTGGCTGAGGTGCAGGGCCAGCGCGGCGGAGCCGGCTATGTAGACGACTACGAACGCCCGGCTGCGGAAAGCCCCCGTTACCATCTGGTAAAAGCCCATGGAATGGTCCACAAAGCGGAAGGTAAGCATATGATAGGTCAGATAGGATAGAACGGCGGCAGCGGTATAAAGCATGGTGGCGGAACCTATAGTGCGGCCGCCCTGCCAGTTCCGCGCCTCGTAGCCGCTGGGGGCGTTAAGAAAGTCTTCCACCCGCACCCAGACGCCGGTTATAATATGCGCTATAAATATTAAAAGTAATCCTATTTCAAGGAGCGGGGTGACGGGGTTTGACGCTAGCAGGTCGACCCAGCCGTTATAGGCCGCCTCCCCCTTGAAAAGGAGCAGGTTTTCCGCCAGGTGCACCAGCATGAAACCGCCCAGCAGCAGGCCGGAGACCGCCATCAGGGCTTTCCTGCCTATTGAAGTAGTTGCTAAGCGCTTGAGGAAGGTTATATCCATATAATAGTATGAACTCCGTGGTTTAGGCCGTCGGATGCTTATAGCGCCAGGTGGAGAGAAATGACACGGCTTAACGAACAGTGCGGAGGGGAAGATCGTCCCCGGTCCGCGCGCAAGCATTGCGGGTATAAAGTATATCGTAAAATATTATCGGCGTTCAGAGCAAGCGCGATTTGCTTAACTTCGCTTTAGATAAAATAATACTCTAAAAAGAGGCGTAATCCGCTCCAAAAAATAATATAATAACTTGTAGTCGCAGGAGCTTAGCCGTCTGATGTCCGTCTCGCCGCCTGCCGCAGGCGATGGGATTGTCGGCGCCGCCGCGTAATAAGCCGGCGCCGGCGCGCGCGGGCAAATGTAAGGGGAGGCAGTAAAATGAACCGCATTATCTTTTTGTCAGTATTTTTCGCCCTGGCTTCCGTTTCGGCCGCCTACGAGAAAATAGAATTTAAAAGCCAGATACTCAGCCCGGCGTTCTTAAAGCCGGCCGCCGTGGCGGTGGCCGGGGGCAGGGTGTTCGTGGCCGACTCGAAGGCCAACGCCGTGTTCGTCTTCGACGCCGAGGGGAAAGCGCTGAAGAAACTAGAGGGCGGCCTGCGCGCTCCCGAATCCCTCGCCTTCGGCGGCGACAAGCTTTATGTGGCCGACACCGGCAACTCCCGCGTGGCCGTTTTTGACGCGGAAGGCAAGATGCTCTGGGCCTTTTCCAGCGAAGGCTCCGCGCCCGGCCAGCTTAAATCCCCCGGGGGCATAGCATACGGGCCGGACGACAGGGTGTATGTGTCCAATACCGATAACTCCCGGATCGAGGTCTTCAACTCCGACGGCATTTATCTTTACGGTTTTCCCGCGGTCAAATCCGACGGCGTCACAAAGCTTAACCCCGCCAAGATCACGCTTAACCGCTCCGGGGACATTCTTGTCTCCGATCCGGAGAAGGCGATGCTCCAGAAGTATGACCGGACCGGCAAGCTGCTCAAGGAATACCCGATGGCCAACAACGGCGCGGCCGTCGATAAATACGGCTCCTTTTACGCGATAAATTCCAAAGAGGGCAAGGTCAGGGAGGTCGCGGAGACCGGCGAGGTGGTAGGCACTTTCGGCACCAGGGGAAAGGGCAAGAGCGAATTCAAGAATCTGCGCGATATCGTGCTCGACGAGGCCGGCACGCTTTACCTCTGCGACGAGGAGAATAAGAAAGTGGTCCTGCTTAAGCTCGAAGGCGCCGAGACCGGGCCCGGGCTGCCGCAGGTCGCGATACTTGACCGGTTCGCCGTCAAGGGGCCTTCGTCCAAGTTCGTCTTTAAGGCCGACGTCTTCACCGTGACGCCCGCCGGGAAGATAATCGCCTGGCTGCCTGAAGCCAGGGAGATCGCCCTTATCGACGGCACCTCCAAGAAGACCCTCATCCGCGAGGGCAAACTGCAGGGGCAGGTCCGCGCGCCCCGCGGTCTTTTCGTGGACGCCAAGGGCATGATATACGTGGCCGATACCGGCAACGACAGGATCCAGATCTTCAAGCCGGACGGCGCTTACGATAATATGTTCGGCGAGAGCGGTTCGGGGGAGGGCCAGTTCAGGATGCCGTCTTCCGTGGCCGTCAACTCGAAGGGCAATATCTTTGTGGCCGACACCAAGAACAAGCAGATCAAGGCTTTCAGCGCCGACGGCATGTTCCTTTTCGCCAAGGGCCCCGAGCTTGGCAGCGTAATGCTCGCCAACCCGGTGGCGGTCCGCTGCGACGAAAACAAGAACGTCTATATCCTGGATTCCGTGCTTAAGAAGGTCATAGTCATGGATTCCATGGGCAAGTTCCTGCGCGTCTGGGACGATTCCGGGAACCTGCAGGAGCCCGTCTCGCTGGCCTATGACGGCAAGGGGTTCTTTTACATATTGGACAAGGGGTCCTTCAACGTCAAGATCTTCGACGACGCCGGCAATTTCACGGCCAGCTTCTTCGCCAAGGGCCGCGGCGAGCGGGAACTCTGGGCGCCCCAGCACCTGGCCTTCCGCAACGACAAAATATACGTTTCCGACATTGAGAACGCCAGGGTGCTGGCCTTCAACATCAGCTACCTGCCGCCGCCGCCTTTTGAACTGAAGGCGGAAGTCGGGGAAAAGAGCGTGAAGCTTTCCTGGAACGCCAAGACCAGCGCCTGGACGGGCGGTTTCAAGGTGTACCGCAGCAAAGGCACCGGCGATCCCGCGGAGATCGGCAGCTCAAAAGAAAAAGTTTTCGAGGATTCCGGGCTGACGGCCGAGGATACCTACTATTATTACGCGGCCGGGCTGTCGGCCACCGGCGTGAGGGGAGGCCTGTCCGCCCCCGTAGAGGCCTTCTTCGAACTGCCGGAAGCCGCTAAAGCCGCCGCGGAGCCGGAAGCGGCCCAGGCGCCCGAGGCGGGGAGCAAGAACGTCGCCCCGATGGAGATACTGTCGTCGGCGTCGCTCAACTACATCTTCTCGGCCAACTACAAATACTACCAGAAGAACCCGGTCGGCAAGATCGCGATCAAGAACAATACCGACAACGATTTCACCAACGTGAAGCTTTCTTTCTTCTTCAAAGACTTCATGGACTTCCCGAGCGACACTATAGTTGAGGAAGTGAAAGCGCACCAGCAGACCGAGGTGGCCCTGTCCGCCACGCTGAACAACAGGATCCTTAATATAAACGAGGATACCCCCATACAATGCCAGCTTACGCTGACCTATTACCAGGACGGGGCCGAGAAGACCGTCACCCTGAACAAGCCCGTCAAGGTGCTTTCCAAGAACGCCATAGTGTGGGACAATTCGGCCAGGCTGGCCAATTTCATAACGGTAAAAGATACTCCGATCATGGCCTTCAGGGCTTTCGCGCTGGGCGAGAAGAAGAAGTTCGAGACGGAGGCTGAGCTGCTTGACGACAGCATTCTGACCGCGCTTATGGCCTGGGAAGCCCTGGGCGAATACGGCATTACCTATCTGGCCGATCCGGTAAACCCCTATGCGGTGATCAAGTCCACGCAGAACCTGGTACTGGATACCGTGCAGTTCCCGCGCAACACGCTTCAGCTGAAGAGCGGAGACTGCGACGATCTGACCGCGCTGTTCTCCAGCATCTTCGAGGCCTCCGGCCTGCACGTGGCGCTGCTTGACTTCCCCGGCCATATCGCGCTGATGTTCGATACCGGCGCCACCGACGCTAACGATGTGGGCCTGCCCGAGGATTACCTGATAAAATACAACAACACCTGGTGGGTGGGGGTTGAGACCACCATGGTGGGCAAAAGTTTCCAGGATTCAATTCTGCACATAGCCGACCTTTACCGCAAGATGGACAAGGATGTTAAAGTTATAGACGTGAGGGCTTCCTGGAACGAGTTCGAGCCGGTCACGCTGCCCGAGACTGAGGCCGACAAATACTCGTCCGACGCGCTGCCCGGGCGCATTAAGGAGGCTATCGGTTCGCTCATGGCCGCCCGCTACAGCTACCTTAAAAAATACTACGGCCGCATACTGCAGGAGGTCCCCGGGGATATAGAGACTAACCTCAGCCTGGGCATACTGCACGCGGAATACAAGGCCTACGACGAGGCTTCCGGCTGTTTCGAAAAGGTCCTGGAGAAGGAACCCTTCAACGCGGGTGCGCTGAATGATATGGGCAACCTGAGCTTTGCGGGCGGAAAATACGACGAGGCTAAGGACTATTACTTCAAGGCGGCCAAGGCCGATCCCTTCGACGGCAGCATCTGGCTTAATCTCGCCAGGGTTTCCGGGAAACTGGGAAAAAAAGACGACGTTAAGACCTTTGCCGAGCGGGCGGCTAAAATCGAGCCAGAGCTGAAAAGCATAGGCGATAAGCTTTCCAAGTAAAATAAACGGGAGGGTACTCTTATGAAAAAACTATTGATGGCGCTGGCGCTGATCTTCGCGGTAGGGGTAATCCACGCGGAGGGGAATAAGGACTGGAAGGGCTGGTATGGCGATATGCTCAAAGGCCTTAAGACCAAAGTGCAGAAGAAACTTCAGTCCAAGACCCGGGTCACCGCGGTCGCGGCCGTGCGCGGCGCGAAACAGGGCGAGGACGCGAACGCGCCTTACTGGAAGGGCGGCGTTTCGGAGAAGGCCCAGAAGAAACTGGCCGACGAGAAAAAGCAGCTGACGGACGCGGTGGAGCTGGTGGTGGGCGGGGACGTCGAAGGCGGACGCGCCGCGCTGACCAAGTTCCTCAAGGCGAACCCGGAAAGCTTCTTCGCTCCGGACGCGAAAGAGGCGCTTGCCAATTTACCCGCCCCGGAAGCCGCTGCGGCACCGGCGGCAGATGAGGCGGCACCCGAGAAGCCCGCCGAGAAGACCGCGGCCGAGAAGCCGGCCGAGAAGCCGGCCGACAAGCCTGCGGCGAAAACCGGGAGATAAGCCTGGTCGGTATCCGTGAGACGATAAAAAACCCCGCAGCGGCGGGGTTTTTTATTGAATGCCTGAAAATTCAGGAAAACATCCTAGTCGTCAGGGGTTTCGTCCTGCACGGGGGCTTCTTTGGCGGGCGCGGGTTTATTCACGGGGTCCGCCGGAGCCTGCGGCACGGGGTTTGCTTTGATCTGAGGCGCGGCCGGAGCCTGCTGTCCGGCGGCCGGCACCACCCAGGTCTGGTCGGGCTTCTGCGGAACTATTTCCGGCCCGGCTGCCGCGGGGGCGCCTTCCACGGCCTGATCCGGCAGCCAGGTCCTGTCGGGCTGCAGCGGGGGGATGGCCAGAGATTGCGCCTCGGCCTCCGGCTGCGCCGCTTTTGGCGGCAGCTCGCGGGCCGCGGACCCGGCGGCCTTCAGCCGCGCGTAGACATCGGTGGTCGAGCGCCACAGCATCTGCTTCAGCAGCCCGTTCTCGCGGGCTCCCGGTGAAAAGAAGGGGTAAAGCGGCGCCATAAGCAGATGAAAGGTAGTCTTGTGGCGCGCCTCGGTTTCAACCCGCACGGTGCCGGTTGAAACGGAAAAATCGGCGGCGAGGTAATAGTTTATCCGCAGCGAGGAAGGGATTATAAAGATGAACCCCGTGTCCACCAGGTAGGAGCGGAATAGGTCGCCGTAAGTCCAGCGCCCGAAGCTGGTAAGCTCAAGGCGCAGGGTCCCGCGGCCGCGGGCCTTGTCGTAAAGGCCGGCCTTGGCGAAGATCTCCCTGGCTTTGCGGCCGAAAGCGGCGGCGTCGGCAGGCTCGACCGGCAGCGGCTTTATCTTTTGGGGCCTGGTAGAGCCCTCGCCTATGGAGTCGGTCGGCGCCCGGTAGGGGAAATTCTGCCAGGAAACCTGGATCTCCGAAAACGGGATGATGGTCTTGTCGGCGAGCATGGACCGCGCCGCGCCGCGCTCGACGAGAATATCCCCGGAATTAAAGGAGGCGCAGCCCCAGAACGCCGGAAGGACCGCCAGAAACAACAGGAGTTTGTTTAGTTTCATAATAGCTTAAAAACCCGCCGCTGATATTCGTCAGTATGAAAGACCGCGCAATTTTATATATTATATTATATGGCGCTTAAAAAAATAGAAAAAATCATAAAAGCGGAGGGAAAGCCCGACATTATAATCAGGCTGGCCAAGATCCCCGACATGCGGCGCATACAGATGCTCTATGCGGAGATCTACGGCGGCACTTATTCCGTGCCCATCGTGACCGACAAAGAGCGCATGCGCAGCGCCATAGAGAACGACGATTATTACTGGATAGTGGCGGAATGCCAGGGCCGCGTGGTGGGCAGCCTGGTTTACGCGCTGGACCTGCCGCACCGCATTTCAAAAGCCTTCGGCGCCGTGGTAAGCCAGGAGTTCAGGAAGCTGGACCTGGCCTACACCATGATGAAGCTTATCCTCGACGATATCACCAAGGATAAGGACCTGGTGGACCTGGTCTACGCCACCACGCGCACCGCCAACTACGCGCCGCAGCGACTGACGGAGACCCTTGGCTTTATAAAGCTGGGCATTTTCCCCAACACTCATAAAGTGCACGACAACGAAACCCACTGCCTTACGGGCTACCTCACGGAGCAGGCCCTGACCAAGCGCCGGGCCCGCCCCCGCCTTATCCCCGAAGCGGAACCGTTCTACGATATCGTGCGCCGCCAGGTCAACCTGGAAAAGGCCGAGGTGAAGAACGTGATCGGCGAATACAGCGACCATAAGCAGAGGATCCCGCTGCTTAACTTCGAAGTTATAACCGCCCCGAACTTTATCAGGAACCGCTGGCGTAAAACCAGGAACAGCAGTTTCTTCGAACATATCGTGATGCCTTTCCACGAGCCGAACCTGATATTGATCACCCCGGACCAGGGCACCGAGGTCTACCTGACCTACAACCAGAAGGATAAGTACAGCGTGGTGGTGGGCGGCCTGACCAACGAGCGCAGTTTCGCCGTGGTGCTGGAGAGCATAGCCCAAAAAGTGAGCGAGATGGACATGGCCTATATCGAGGTCATAATAGACGCCTATTCGCCGGCCATCCAGCGCGACGCGCTGGACGCCCGCTTCATCCCCAGCGCCTATTTCCCCTGCGCCAAAAAAGTGGGCAACAAGCGCTACGACTGCATAGCTTTCTCCCGCACCTTCGACGTGCTGGATTTCCGCAACGTCAAGATAATCTCTCTCTATAAGAATTTCCTGCGCGAATACCTCAAGCTCTGGCGGGAAAACTATATAGAGCTGGTCTTTAAAACGGAGGCCAGCGCAAAAAAGTGACCGCACTTTTTTATCGTCGCCAGATACGCAGGTAAGGAGAAAATCGTGGCTGACCTTTCAGTTGAAGACCGCCTTCCGCCTTTTTATAAGCCGCTGAAAAGCCGCGCCGCCGTGGACGCGCTGTTCGAGACGCCGGCCTTTGAGTATTCCCCGAAAACCTCTAAAGTTTTCTGCGCCGCCATGCGCGCGGCGCTGGATTTTCAGTCCAAGCGCGCCGCGGTGCTGAAGGCGCTTTACCGGGCCGAAGGCTTCATCCCCGACTCGGTGAAAACGGAGAGGGATATAGAGAAAATACCTTTTCTTTTTGTCTCCGCCCTTAAAGAGCGCGACCTCACCACCCTGCCCTATTCGAAGATAGTCCTCGAACTGAAATCGAGCGGAACCTCCGGCCAGCGCAGCCGCATGCAGCTGGATAAGGGCTCGCTGATGCGCGTGAGGCGCATGGCCTGGAAGGTTTTCGAGGGACTGGGCCTGACGGACCTGGAGCGGGCACACGACTATATCTGCTTCACCTACGATCCCGAGGTGGCCAAAGATCTGGGTACCGCCTGGACCGACAAGCTGCTGAGCGGCTTTACGAAGAAGGGGGAGATCTTTTACACCTTCCGCTGGAGCAAAGCGAAGAACGATTTTTATTTCGACATAGACGGCGCGGTGCTGGCCATGAAGAAGTTCGAGGACGCGGGCGGCCTGGTCCGCCTGGTGGGCTTCCCCGCTTTCGCGCTGAAGCTCACCGGGGAATTCAAGAAGCGCTTTGGCCGCTATCCGAAGCTTAATCCGGGCTCCAGCGTGGTTACCGGCGGCGGCTGGAAGACGCTGGCCGACGAGGCCATGAATAAAAAGGTTTACCGCAAGATCCTGGCGGACAATCTGGGGATACCGGCGGAGAACGTGAGGGACCTGTTCGGCATGGTAGAGCACGGCGTTCCCTATGTGGACTGCAGGCTGGGGAACTTCCATGTCCCCAACTACGGCCGCATTATAGCCCGGCATCCGGGCACGCTGGAACCGTTGGGTTATGACAAGCCGGGGCTGCTGCAGTTCATTACGCCGTACCTTACCAGCTATCCTTCGCTCTCGGTGCTGTCCTCCGATTTCGGCCTGCTGCGCGCGAAGTGCGCCTGCGGGCTGGCGGGCCCGGTGCTCGAGATCAAGGGCCGCGCCGGCGTGACGAAATTAAAAGGGTGCGCGATCTCCGCCGCCACGATGCTATGAAAATCCACAACACTTATTTATTCGGCAAAGTTCTGAATAAGACTTCCTGGACCCCGGCCGAGCTGGAAAAGATAGGCCTGCAGGCGCAGGCCGCCCGGGCGCTTATGCGCGGCGCCCCGCGCGAGTATATAACCGAAACCCTGTCCAGGGCCGGGAAACTGTTCGAGAGAGGCGGCAAGTACCGCAAGGCGGCGCTGGCCCACCTCAAAGAACACATTACTTTTTCCGCGCCGGTAATAGACAAAAGCCTGGACGTAATACCGGAGCTGCTGAACAAGCAGGCCATGAACAAGCGCCTGGCGATGGAGCTGTTCCTGCCCTACGCGCTGGAGGCTCCGGTGGAGCGCCGCGGCTACGACGGACTGCTGCGGGCCCTGCCCAAAGGCGTGGTGCTGCACGTCGGGGCCGGCAATGTCTTCCTCGGCATATTGGACTCGCTGGTGACGGGCTTTCTTACCAAGAACGTGAATATCGTAAAGCTTTCCTCCTCCGGCTCAAGCTTCACCAATATTTTTATGGAGGCGCTGCAGGAAGCGGATGCGAAAGGGATACTTTCAAAGTCAGCCGCCGTGCTCAGCTGGAAAGGCGGCAGCCGGGAGCTGGAAGAAGCCGCGCTTAAGAACGTGAACGGCGTCCTTGTCTGGGGCGGCTACGACGCGGTGCAGGCCTACCGCAAAATAGCCCCGATAGACGTGCGGGTGGAGGGGTTCGGCCCCAAGACCAGCGTGGGCGTGGTTTTTGAAAGCTGCGTGGAGAACGAGGGCATGGACGCCGTGGCGCAGCGCGCGGCCACCGACGCCTCGCTGTGGGACCAGGCCGCCTGCTCGTCGCTGCATACCCTTTATTTTATAGCGCCGGCCAAAAGGCATAAGGCGCTGGCCGCGGAGTTCCTTAAGGCGGCTAAAGAACATTTCGCGCGCCTGGCTGAAGAGCTGCCGCCGGGGAGGCTGTCTCCCGACGAGCAGGTGGAGATAACCAAAGCCCGCCAGCTGGCCCGCGTGGACGCGGCGCTGGGAGCGGCCTCCTGGGAAAGTTCCGCGCCGGAGACCAGCTGGACCGTAATTTACGAGAAGGACCCGGTCTACCGCGTTTCGCCGCTTAACCGCGTGCTTTACGTTAAAACCGTGGAGAGCCTGGAGGAAGTGCGGGACAGGCTGCTGCCTATGCGCGGCTATATCCAGACCGTGGGCGTGGGCGGCTCCATAGAGCGCAAAAAAGTCCTGGAGACGCTGGGGCCCGTCGGCATAGCCCGCGTGGTCAAGCTCGGCAAGATGCTGGAGGAGGCCAACGGCTCGCCCCACGACGGCATTTTCCCGATGATGTCGCTGGTGAACTGGGTCCCCATCGAAGAGAAGCCCTCGCAGCTGGACCGGCTGAGCGAGCTGGTGGAGCACGCGAGAAGCCGCAGCCCTTTCTACGGCCGCCATTTGAAAGGCGTGCCGAGGATAGTCAGCATCGAGGATTTCGCCAGGGTGCCGTTCCTTGAGAAGCACCACGTGCTCGATAACACTCCGCCGGACAGCGCGGACCTGCTGACCTCTAAAGTGCAGCGCGGCATTTATTTCGCCAGCGGCGGCTCCACGGGCCAGCCTAAATATATTTTCTACGACCAGCACGAATACGACCATACCTGCCGGATGCTGGCCTTTACCTACGAGGCGGCCGGCCTGAATGAGACCGATACGATAGCGAACTTGTTCATCGCCGGGAACCTCTGGTCCAGCTGGCTGTCGGTGGAGAAGGCCATCGCCTACACCAAGGCCATTTCGGTGCCGGTGGGCAGCAATCTGCCGCTGGAAAATATAGTCGGCTACCTGGAGGATTTTAAAGTTACGGCCGTGATAGGGCTTCCTTCTTTCCTGGTGAAGCTGGCCGAGTATGTCAAGGCGAACCCGGAGAAGCACAAGCTCCGCGTAAAGAAGATCTTTTACGGCGGCGAATATGTGGGCGAGGAGATGGTGAAATTCTTCAAGGGCGTGTTCCCCGGCGTGGACGTGCGCTCCGCTGGCTACGCCACGGCGGACGCCGGCGTGGTGGGGTTCCAGTGTCCGGCGTGCGTGAAGGGGCAGCACCATCTGTTCGCCTTCAGCCAGTTCATCGAATTCGTGGACCAGGACACAATGGCCCCGGTCAAAAAGGGCGGGGTCGGGGAGCTGGTGGTGACGTGTCTCTCAAAGAAGCATATGCCTGTCATCCGCTACCGGGTGGGGGATCTGGGGCGGTGGCTTATGAAGCCCTGCGCCTGCGGCAGGAAGGAGCCGATGTTCGAGATCCTCGGGCGCTGCGACGACCGCATCCATGTCGGCGGGGCCCATCTGTTCGTGAACGATATCCAGAACGCGCTGGGCAAGGTCCCGGACCTGAGCTTTAACTTCCAGGCGGTTATAGGCAAGAAGGGGCATCAGGACACCTTGGCCCTCCGCGTGGAGGTGAAGGACGCGGCGGCGCTGGCGCGCTCGGGCGAGCTGACGGACCTGCTGTGGCGGGAGATAGAGGCGCATTGCGAGGATCTGCGCGAGAGCGTGCGGCTGAAGTGGCTGGACAAGCCGCTTATCGAGGTGCTGCCGCCGAACGCGATAGAGCGCATCCAGCGCACCGGCAAGATCCGCAAGGTCATAGACAAAAGAGTGAAAATATAGCCCGGTCGCGGGTGTCCGGGGGGCACAACTCCTGGGAAGAATAAAACGCAGCGATGCGGTCCGTCCGCCGCCCGGGCCGACATCCGGCGGAATTAATTTCTGAATAGAGCCTGAGCTGAAAGGTCCGGCTGAAGAGCTGGCCGCGGCGCATCGGTTCATATTGGCGGAAAAGGCCGGCCTTGCCCCCGCCTTCGAGCTGCGCCGTTCTATCTCTCCGGCAGGAGACATCCTGCGTCTCCCCGCCGCCGAAATCCTGCTGGACCGGCTCGAGTTTGAAAAAGCGGAAAAAGTTTTCCGCGCGGCGGCGGCAGCCTGGCCGGCTTCGGAGCAGGCCTGCGGCAAGCTTGCGGAAACCATGTTCTGCGCCGGCAAACGGGAAGCGGCGCTGAAACTGCTGGCCGGCAAGCAGGCTCTTATCCTCTCTCCTGGTTTCCGCGCCTGGCGCGGGCAGCTGCTGTTGTTCAGGGGCCGCTATAAAGAAGCCGTTGAAGAGCTCAGGCGGCCGATAGCTTCCGGCAACGCGCTAGGCTGGTGCTGGCGCGGCGCGGCTCTGTTCAAACTGGGAAGCTGCGGCCCGGCCCTCAGCGACCTGAATACCGCGGTCAGAATTAACCCGGACGATCTGGAAGCCAGGGTGTGGCGGGCGGAACTGCTGCGGGCCCGGAAAGAAAATAAGTTGGCGCTGGAGGACCTTGTCCGGACGCTGAGCATTATGCCGGCACACCCCTGGGCGCTGGCTAACCTGGCGCTGATGGCCGCGGAGCGCGGCGACGCGGATGCGTTCTCCTCCGCTTATGCGCGCCTGCCGGAAACCGATAAGTTTATAAGCCTGGCGCACCTTTTTACGGGCTGGCGTCCGGTCCCCGCTCCGCGGCCGCCGACTGGCCGGCCAGGTAGCCGGTGGAAAACGCTTCCTGCAGATTATAGCCGCCGGTGATCCCGTCCAGGTCCAGCACCTCGCCGCAAAAATAAAGTCCGCGCACCAGGCGCGACTCCATCGTCAGCGGGTTTATTTCGGCCAAGCTTACGCCCCCGCGCGTGACCGTAGCCTCCCTCAGGGGGCGCGGCCGGGTTAAATGCAGCCTAAAATCTCCGAAGAGGTCCGCTATTCTTCTGCGCTCCGCACCGGTGATGGAAGCGCACTGCCTGGCGTGGTCGATGCCGCAGCGGCGCTCGAAGACGGGGGCGAGCGAGGCGGGTAAAACCTCCTTGAGATAGCTCGAGAACTGCTTCGCGCCGTTAGCGGAAAAAAAATTCTGGATAGCTCCGGTCAATTCGCCCGGCGGCAGTTCCGGCTTCAGATTTAACGAAAGTTCGACCGTATTGCCGGGCTTTAGCGCGTCCACGGCGGTCCCGCTCATGACAAGGAGCTTCGGGCCCGAGACGCCGAAATGAGTGAACAACAGATCGCCTTGTTCCGCCGCCGCTTTCCTGCCGTTGACTAAGATCGCGATCGTGATGTTCTGAAGCGTAAGGCCCTGCAGATCCTTTATGAAGGGCTCGTCGGACTCGAGGGCCGTCAGCCCCGGGCGGAGAGGCACGATGGTGTGCCCGCACTGCTTTGCCCAGGCGTAGCCGTCGCCCGTGGAACCAGTTCCGGGATAAGACATTCCGCCGGTGGCGATAATTATTCTTTTACCGGGGAGGACGGAGCCGTCCGAAAGTTTAACGCCTTCGACTTCCGGGCCGTCCTTCAGCAGAATGCCCGCGGCTCCCAGGCCGCAGGCGACCCTGATTTTGCCGTGTCTTAAGTAGCCGCTCAGCGCGCCCAGGACGCTTTCCGCCTTATCATCGGCCGGGAAGATCTTGCCGTCGGGGTCCGCGCGGGTGGGCACTCCGTGGGAATTTAAAAAGCCGGTCAGGCTCCGGCTCGAGAATACGCTCAGCGCCCTGTACAGGAATTTGCCGTTCTTCCCGAAGGCCGCGATAAAGCCTTTTACTCCGGCGCTGTTGGTTACATTGCACCTGCCGCCGCCGGTAAGCAGCAGCTTTAGTCCCAGGCGCGGATTTTTTTCGATCAGCGTGGTTTTCGCCCCCAGCTCCCCGGCGCGGCCGGCCGCCATAATGCCGGCGGGCCCTCCTCCGAGCACGATTATCCCGGCGCCGTCATTCCCCGTGGTAGTGATCTTCTCGCTCATTTATCCGTTTCGGGCCCCGGTATTTAAAAGTCCCTGCCGCCTATATTTTTATGAAGACGTTCTTCCGGTAGAGGAGCCAGAAGAAAGCCAGCCACAGCCCCATGTAGGAGAAAGCGAAAGCGGCCGAGGCGTTCAGGGGCGAAAGCCAGGTTCCGAAAACATGGTCGCAGATAAATATCCTGAGCTGCAGCGGCTCGCCGCCGGGCACGGGCAGCTTGTAGAGCACCAGGAACTTGAGCAGGAATATCGGCAGCATGTAGGCGGCTATGGCGTTTATGCCGAAGATCTCGAACGGTTTCCCCCAGGCTTTTATCCCTTTCATCTCAATGAGCCAGTAGCAGAGCGCCAGCAGCCAGAGCGCGAGTCCGCCGGTATAAAGGACATAGGAGCTGGTCCAAAGGGCCTTGTTAAGAGGGAAGGAGAGCCCCCACAGCCAACCCGCCAGGGCGAGGACCGCGCCGCCCGCGAGCAGGCCGGCAACCCGGCGGTTTTCCGGGTTTTGCGTCCTCAGCCACAGGCCGGTGAAGATGCCGAGCAGCGTGGTGACCAAAGACGGGAGCGTGCTTAGTATGCCTTCCGGGTCATAGGGCCCCTGGCGGTAGGTGTGGGAGCCCAGTACCAGGCGGTCCAGCCAGGACGCTAAGCTGCCTTCCTTGGTGAGGATGCCGGCGCCGTAGCCGGGCACCGGCAGCTGCGTCATGATCAGCCAGTAGCCGAGGAGAGCGCTGACGGCTATCACGAGCTGAGTGCGCAGCGTGGTCTTTATAAAAATAAAAGAAGCCAGGCAGTAACAGAGCGCTATGCGCTGCAGCACGCCGAGGATGCGGATGGTGGAGGGGTGGTAATTGGGGATGGCGTTGAGTATCATCCCGAAGGCGTAAAGGATGAGCGTGCGCTTAAAGATCTGCGGAGCCAGCCCTTTGCCGCCGTCGCGTTCGAGGCGTTTGGAAAGCGAGAAGACCAGGGAGACGCCGACGATAAAAAGGAAGAAGGGGAAAACCAGGTCCGTCATGGTGCAGCCGTTCCATTCGGCGTGGTCCAGCTGCCGGTAGGCCTCCTGGTTGCCGGGCGTGTTAACTATTATCATGCCGGCTATGGTTATGCCCCTGAATACGTCCAGGGAAAGAAGACGGGATTTCTGCGGCGCGTTCGCGGTGTTTTCCATTATGGTTCTCCCGGGCCTGTGCGGCGGCCCTGCATAGTATTATACTCTTTGGAAACCCGCGGCTTCTAATGCGGGGCCCCGGCTTCCGGGTGTTTTGCCGGAAAAAGCGCACAATAAAAAAGCCGGGAAGTCCCGGCTTTTTTTCGGAGGCGGCGCCGGCTACGGCAGGCGCGTGGCAAGCGTGGCCGCGTTGATGTCTATAAATTCCTCTCCCAGCAGGCCTTTCTCCTGCAGGTTCTTTATCACCATCAGCGGCATGGTGGCGCGCACATTGTAAACCAGGTAGGGGATGGTCCACATCTTTATGCGGCGGTCCTCAGGCAGCACCCGATTCAGCAGCAGCAGCAGGTTGTTCGTGCAGTTGTTGGTCACGGTGTGATAAAATTCTCCCTCGCGGTCTACGGCGGCGAGCGTCATCGACTCGCGCAGCAGCCGTATCTTCTGGTCAGGGGAAAGCAGGAGGGGGTACGGAACCAGATGGCCCTTCTCAAGGTACACCGTGCCGGCCGCGTACTCCTCCCAGGTGGAGAGCTGCCAGATTATCCCGAACGCGTTCCTGAGCCCGGTGAGAGGGGAGAAGCTCTGCCCCACGCGCGTGCGGCCCTCTATGCTCAGGACCAGGCCGGCAGGTTCGCTGCCGCGGCCGTCCCGCAGGCCGCCCCGCTCGAAAGTGAACAGGAAGAAAGAATGCGCGGCTACGATTTCCGGCGCGAAAGGTTTCTTGACCAGATAAATATTTTTTATCAGCTCGGGCCGCATGGAGGCCGTGGTCCAGTTGAAGCTGTCGGCCGAGGGCTTTTCGCCGCTCTGGGCACGGACATTGGCCATTACCAGCTCGCCGCCTTTGTCCGAAATCAATTTAGCCTGGCGGCGGCGGGGCTGGTAAGGAGGAGGTACCACTTCCCCGGCCCCGGGGGTGTATTCCGCGATGGTTTCCACTTTAAGAACAGAAAGATCGTCGGCCTGGCGCGCCAGAGCTTCTACCCTGACGGTCCTGCCGTTAAATTTTTCCGCTTTATCCGGGGGCAGCTCCAGGGTGAAGAGGCGCCCGTCGGGGGTATTCAGCAATACCCGGCCTTCTTCTATGGTCAGCACGCCCTTGAGAGCGTAAGAAACGCCCCACTTTTTATCGGCGGGAAGTTCCGGGCCGGGGAGGGCGAGCTGTTTTATCTGCGGGGCGCTCAAATTTTCAAGCTCCGCGAAGCCCGCCGTGTTTTGCGCCGCCGCGGCTGAAGGGAGGAAGATAAATATTGAAAAGAAAATGTTCTTTGAGCTCATAGCTAAATTATAACCGCTGCGGCGCGGCTTTGCGAGGTTCCAAAGACCCTTTTTATGCGGGGCAATGTTCCTATAGGGGCTTAGGTCTTTGGTCTGAATTTTTTTATCGGCCGCGGGGGCCGTTTTTATAATATAATTTAGGCTCTTCTCCCTATCGTGTGGGTAATCTGACATGATTTCATATCGGTTTCAGGGTGCAGGTGAGGACTTTTAACCGCAAATACTTCTCATCATGCAGTCCGTAGCTGCGCCGCTGGATTACCCGGATTTTGTTGTTGA
>CAIQNV010000117.1 GCA_903873295.1 uncultured Elusimicrobia bacterium | reverse complement strand
TTTGCCCCGCGCACCCTGGAAGATGGAAACCCTTGCGTCGGTTTCCCCCCGCCTTGGGAATTTATGGCGGGGCCCCCCCATCCGCAAAGGGTGCGCGGGGGGAAACCCCTGCCACCCCTCCGGGAAAAAATGTTTCCTTCCTTGCTTAAAAAAAAAGCCCCTCCGGGGTGCCGGAGGGGCTTTTGAGCCGCGGGCCGGTCCGTTTATTTGTCTATTTTATTTCTCTGTTCCATCTGGCGCTTAAGCTGCTCGCCCATGGAGCCGAGCGAAGAGTCGTCGGCGGTCTCCGGCTGCTGGTACTTCTGCATCGTGGCCGCCGTCTCGTCTTCCGCGCGGCTGAGCTCGGCCGGCACCAGGGAGATGCGCTTGTTGTTCATGTCCACGGCTTCGACGCGCACTTCGATCGTCTGGCCGGCCTTTAAAACGTCTTCAGGGTGGTTTATCCGCTTCTCGCCGCCCAGGCGGGAGACGTGGATAAGCCCGTCCACGCCGGGGGCGAGCGTCACGAAAGCGCCGAACGGCGCCAGGCGCGACACGGTGCCGGTATGGTAGGAGCCCGACGGCCAGTTCTGCTCGGCCGTGTCCCAGGGGTTGGGCAGGGTGTCTTTAAGGCTCAGCGAAATTCTGCGGTTGTCCCAGTCCAGGGACTTGATCAGCACTTCCACCGGCTGGCCGGCGGAAAGGAGGTCGCTGACTTTCTCGGTGCGGCCCCAGGCCAGCTCGGAGACGGGCAGCAGGCCTTCCACGCCGCCGATGTCCACGAAAGCCCCGAACTTCTGGATGGAGGTCACCACGCCGCGCACTTTATCGCCCTCTTTCAGGGTCGCTTTCAGCGCCGCTGTTTTCTCCTGCCTTTCTTTTTCCACTATTTCCCTGCGGGAGAGCACTATGTCGCGGCGGTCGCATTCTATGATGAAGAAAACCATGGAGGTCCCGAGGTAGGCATCTTTGCTTTCCTCGCGGCGTATGCCCATCTGCGAGAAGGGGCAGAAGGCGCGCATGCCGCCGGAGATTATTATTTCAAAGCCGCCCTTCAGCTCTTTGGAGACCTTGCCCTCTACGGGGAGATGGCTCTTGAAGGCGTCCAGAAGCTGGGCGCGAGCCGCGGGGCCGGTGCCGATCTTGGTGGTGAAGCGCATCTCGCCTTCTTCGGAATGCAGGAAGTAGGCGCGCACTTTGTCGCCTTCCTTGACCATCAGGTTGCCTTCGGCGTCCTTCATTTCGTTTATTTCTATGTAGCCCTCGCCCTTGCCGCCCACTTCGATCAAAGCCCACTCAGGGGTGAGCTTTACGATGGCGGCCTCCACTTTCTGGCCGGGCTCCATCCTTGTGGGCTCCTTGTAGGCCTGTTCGAACATTTCCGCGAAATTTTCTTCGTTTTCCATTACAGTCTCCATTGGCGGTTTCCTTGGTGTGGTTTTGAGGTATCTATATGATTTTACAAAATTTAAAGGCCTAAAATCTGGTCCGGGGCTTATTTTGGCGGTTTTCCCTTGGAAAAAGCGCGCGGCAGGGCGTAAAGCGCGAAACCGGGATTCGAGTAGATCTTTTCGAAGGCCAGCGGCGAGGCGGTCCTCCGCGCGGCGTAGGACGCTCCGTATTTCCTGCCCAGTTTTATGAAGCCGTCCTCCGTTATGCCGGAGTAGCCGAGGTCGGCCGCCGGAGAGCCCGGGTTCCCGGCGCGCAGGTCGGCTATCCTCTGCGCCCAGTCCTTTTCGAAGCCCGGAGCCCAGTGCATGGCGCCGCCGTCGAGCCATTCGACGACCGGCGAGCGCAGCGAAAAAACCCGGAACCCGTAAGTATCGGGCGGCACCAGAAAAACCGCGGACACCGGGGTATTGTCCCGCGCCCACTTCTGCAGGTTTATCCAGGCGGCGCTTTCTCCGCCGTAATTGCCCCAGGCGCGCGCGGACAGGCGGTAGGTCAGGAGCGGGAGGTAAGGGATAAGGACGGCGGCCAGCGCGAGCAGGGCGGCGCGTCCGGGGCCCAGAGAGCTTTTATAGGATCTTCCGGCCAGCGCGCCGAGGCCGAAAAACAGCAGCGCCACCGTATATTTCTTCTGCTCCGGCGAGACGCCCGGCAGGAACAGCAGCTCTTTGGCGCAGAAGGCCGCCCCGGCGAGCGCCGCCGCCCGGAAGGCCCAGGCCGGGCCGTAGCGCCAGGTCAGCAGCAGCGCGAGCGCGAAGAGCGGGTAAACGGCCGGGCCCGTCTCCATGAAAGTCAGCAGGAGGAGCGCGCCTAAAGCCCAGCCGCCCGGTTCTTCTTTTTCGAACCTGAGCCGGATGAAGTCGGCCGCAAAGATAATGCCGAAGAGGCAGAAAAAAGCGTCGCTCCTGAAAAGCTGCAGGTTCACCAGGCGCGGCAGGGGCAGCAGCTCGCCGAAAATAAAGGCCGCGGCCCACAAGGCGTAAAAAGCGCGCATGAAGGTCCTGACGCTTTTTTCTTCGGGCGAGCCGGCCGCGCGGCCATAGACCAGCAGCAGGTTAAGCGGAATGAAAACCGCTATCCTGAACCACTTCGCCCCGCCCCAGCCCGAGGGGAAATAGTGGCCAGGTGACCAGTATTTCAAGATGACCGAATAATCCGGTCCGGGCCCGCCGAACTGGTTCGGCAGGCAGCGGAGCCAGGCCAGGAACGCCAGGGCTATCAGGCCGAGCACGGCCCAGCCGCGCCGCATAGCCGGGGCGTCCGGCGCTTTCCACAGGGCGGACGCGTAAAGCGCGGCCAGGAACAGCGCCGGCAGGCAGTTTATGAAGAGGATGGCCCCGAGCGCCGCGAAGGCCGGAATATATTTCTTTCTTAAGAACAGCAGCAGCGAAAAAGTTCCGGCCAGGCCGGCGAGCGTGCTCTGGAAAAAAGAAGTTTTCAGCAGCGGGTCCTCGCCCAGCGGCGTCAGCACGTTCGTCTGCGCGCAGACGGCCGCCAGCAGCGCGGCGGCGAAAGCCGTCCGCCTGCTTCCCGTCAGGGTTTCGGCCAGGTCGAAGACCAGCGACAGGAAAAAAAAGCGCGCGGCCAGGTAGGCCGCCAGGTGCAGCGTCTCCAGCGCGGCGAAGCGGCCCAGGAAAGCCGCCGCCTGCGGGTAAAGCGAGGGGAAAGAGGAGAAAGACTTTAGGAAAATGTCGCCGGGATAAAGCGCCGGGTCGGCCAGCCGGTGGATATAAGGAAGCACCTGGGCCAAATTCGGGCCCGCGCCGAAATCGTAGCCGAATAGAAGCACTGATAGTCCCGTCATCAGCGCGGCCCAGCCGTATTTGCCGACAGTATTTTTCACCGGTTATATTATATAACTTCGCCGGTTCAGGGCGGGCTTTTAGCCCGTTTTCTAAATATTTTGTATTATAAGTATGAACTTCAGCGCTAAAACGTTACGTCTCCCCGGCGGCAGGATAAAAATGGACACCACCAAAAAATCGCGCTTCATACTTGGCATAGCGGGCGGCTCCGGCTCGGGCAAGACCACCCTGGCCGGCAAACTTATAGACCAGTGTGACAGAATAGGTGTAAGCGGCCAGCTTTTCTCGCTGGACAATTATTACCAGCCGCTCGACCATCTCGACTTCGAAGAAAGGAAGAGCTATAACTTCGACCATCCCGACGCGATAGACGCCGCGCTGGCGGTGAAGCATCTGCACGATCTTTGCGCCGGCAAGACCATACAGCAGCCGGTTTACGACTTCAAGCAGCATACGCGCGAAAAAGAAACCGTCCCCTGTAAGCCGACGCAGCTGATAGTTGTGGAGGGCCTCTACACCCTTTATTTCCCCAAGCTGCTGGCGCTGTGCGACTATAAGATCTTCGTCTCCACCGGCATGGTTACCGCCGTGCTGCGCCGCGTGCAGCGCGACATCAGCGAGCGCGGCCGCGACATAGAGGGCATAAAGCACCAGATCCTCGCTACCGTGCTGCCGATGTACGAGAACTACGTGAAGCCGACGCAGAAGAACGCGCATTTCTCCATCAACTGGGAAGGGGAAGAGATCCCCGGCAAGGCTACCGAGGGCCTGGTGCGCATGATGCGCGACCATTTCCGCTGACGGCCGCGCTGATGCGCTGATGGGGTCAGGTCTTTACTTTTGACATAGAGGTCAAAAGTAAAGACCTGACCCCCAAAAATAAGAAACCCGGCGGACGGCCCGGGTTTCTTTTTTTCAGCAGGGAGCTGTTCGCGGCTTTATTTGCGCCACACTTCGTCGGTCCAGTCCAGGAACTCGTTCCACTGCGAATCCCTGGAGAGCGCGAGCTCGCTGTACTTGGTCTCGTAGAGGTTCGCCAGCTGTGCGGGCACGGCCTTGATCTTCATGGTGGTGCTGATGGCGATGCCGCCCACGGTGGTATAGTTGTAGCCGTTCTCGGTGTCGGCGTTCAGGCCGACCGAGCGCAGCACCAGGCGGGTCTTTATGAAACCCATCAGGGCCTCGGCGGCCAGTTTAGTCTCGTCGCTCTTCGCGTTCAGGCCCAGGATGCGGGCGAAGTCGTAGAGGTCGGCGTAAGCCGCGATCAGCTTCTTTTTATCATTGGCGGGGTCCAGGCTGGTGAAGCGGATCACGCCGCCCACGGCGGCCTTCGCGGCCTCGGTCTCTCCGTTGCGGATCGCGGCGTTGGCGAGCCCGTTCAGGTATGCGGGCAGCTCGCCGAGGGCGGCCGGGCGCACGGTGGAGAGGGTGGCGCCCTGCTTGTCCAGCGGCATATTGACGGGGCCGACGTTCATGCCGGCGGCGTAGAATTCTTTATACCAGTTCATCAGCCAGTCGCTGAGCTGCTCGTTGGTGAAGGCGGGGTTGGCGTTAATGAAAGTCAGCAGCTTGGTATAATCGAAGCCCTGGGCCAGCATGGTCTCCTCGGAGCCTACGAACAGGCCGACGTAGTCTTTCATCTCGTAGAGCACTTCGGCCATCTGCTGCAGGCAGGCGTTCTGCATAAGGATGTCCACATAGCCGATCTGGCGCATCATCTCGCCCAGCTGGGCGGTGCGGACGTAATTCTTGGTCTCGTCGTCAAAGAGGATGCCCTTGGTGGCAGTTCCGGTGCCGGAGGGCGCCTGCGTCATCTTGGGGTCTATCCAGCCCAAGCCGTGGTTCCAAAGCACCAGCATGGTCTTCCTGGCGGGGAAGGTGGTTTTGGCCCACTTGGCGAATTCCACCACGCGCTTGTAGTCGCCCATGTCGGCGTTGGGGTATTCGCCGTAAACTTTCTCGCCGGAGGAGAGCAGGCCGCCCTTCCCGGTCAGCAGCAGGCGGCGGGAGCCTTTGCCTTTGGCTCCGTGCTCTACCACGATATTGATCCGGTCGGTGGAGCCGACCTCTTTCATCTCCTTGATATCCTTCTCGGCCCACTTGCCGACCATGCCCAGCAGCTGGCTGTCGCTGAGGTTATTATGAGCGTTCATGAAGACCATGATGGTCCAGTCTTTCGGGGCCTGCGGGGTTTCGGGCTTGCCGGGTTTTATAAAGTCAAAGATGCCTTTATCGGCCTGCGCGGCTTTTATATCGGCCGCGTTCATGCCGTTGAGCTCGAAGTTCTGTGCCTTTACGCCTGAAGCGGCGAGGACCAGCAAAGCGAGGGCTGAGTAAAGGAACTTAAGGTTCTTGTTTGTCATAGTTATAGTTTAGTCCCCGGAAAGGGTTTTTAGCAGGGGCGGAGGGCCCAGGGGCGCGGAGTTTAAGGGCCTATCCCGGGCTGGGCATTTGGGACTTTATCAGGGCGCTGAGTGACCCCACTTGCGGCGGCCGGGGGGCTTGGCCTGCTCACCCGGGCCGAGGAAACCCTTGCGTCGGTTTCCCCCGCCTTACTTTGATGGCGGGGCCCCCTTCCGCAACGGGTGCTCAGGCCAAGCCCCCCGGCCGCCGCCTCCCTGTAATCTTCCGCGTGCATACTTCTACGTTCAGTATTAGAGAAGGGGGGGAACCCGGCCCTGCGCTTTGATATAATATTTATATTATTGGAATTGGAGATCCTAGATGTCGAAACCACCCGATTTTTCTTATACACCGGAGCAGGTGAAAACGCTTTCGGAGACCGCGGTAAAGGAGCTTGAGGAAAAGCTCAGTGTCATCGTAAACATTCCGCACCCGCAGCGGAATTTCAAGAACACGATGCTGGCTTTCGAGCAAGCCGTGAGCGATCTCTACGAGGCGGTGCAGGTGCCGGTGATGCTGGCCTATGTTTCAGACAACGCCGAACTGCGCAAGGCCGGGCAGGAGCTGGAGCTGAAGGTCAGCCGATACTCGGTGGACCTGTTCACGCGCGAGGACGCCTTCAGCGCGCTCAGCGAATACGCCGGCAAGAATGAAAAGCTGGGCGAGACGGACGCCCGCCTGCTGGAAAAAACGCTGCTGGATTTCAAGCGCAACGGCCTCGGTCTGGAGCCGCGAAAGAAGAACAAAATAAAGAAGCTGAAGAAAGAGCTTATCGGCCTGGAGCTGCAGTTTTCCCTGAACCTGCGCGGGGTGAACGACGCGCTGGAGCTGACCGGCGACGAACTGAAGGGCCTGCCGGAGGATTATAAAGCCCGCCTGAAGAAGACCGGAAAAGGCGGCTGGCTGGTCACGATGGACTATCCGGACTATATGCCGTTCATGGACGGCGCCGGCGACGGCGAAGCCCGCCGGAAACTGGAGTTCCTGTTCAACAACCGCTGCTCCGGCGTCAATGTCAAACTGATGGAGGACGCGATAGTCCTCCGGCGCAAGATAGCGAAGCTTCTGGGCTACGCCAGCTATGCCGACTACGTGCTGGCGGACCGTATGGCGGCTAACGGCGAAAATGTCTTTGCTTTCCTGGAGCGCATCCGGGCCAAGCTTAAAAGGAAAGGCGGGAGGGAACTGCGCGCCCGCCTGAAGCTCAAAGGGGGGGAGGACAGGACCCTGCGCGCCTGGGAGTGGCGCTATTACAACAACCAGCTCAAAAAGAGCAAATATTCCATCGACCACGAAAAGATAAAGGAGTATTTCCCGTTGGAGACCGTGGTGAAGGGGATGTTCGAGGTGTTCGGCGGGGTTTTCGGCGCGCGCTTCGAACCGGCCCCGCTTAATACCTGGCACAAGGACGTGCGGGCCTACGAGGTGAAGAACCCGGACGGCTCCGTGGCGGCCTATTTCTATTTCGACCTGTTCCCGCGCGAAGGCAAATACAAGCACGCGGCCTGCTTCGGCATGCGCCACGGGCGCGAACTGGCGGACGGCTCCTACGAGCTGCCGGCCGCCGGCATAGTCGCCAACTTCCCGCCGCCTTCGGGCGACGCCCCGCCGCTGCTGAAGTTCAACGATGTGGTGACGCTGTTCCACGAATTCGGTCACGTCACGCATAATATTTTCACCAAAGCGAAGTACGGCAGGTTCTCCGGCACCAGCGTGGCGCGCGACTTCGTAGAAGTTCCGTCCAAGATGCTGGAGAACTGGGCCTACTCTCCGGACGTGCTGCGGCGCATCTCCGGCCATGTTAACAACCCGGCGGAGAAGCTGCCGGAGAAGACGATAAAAAAACTTATCGAAGCCAGGAACATGGACTCCGGCCTGGTTTACCTGCGTCAGGTCTTTATGAGCGTCCTGGACATGCGCTATCACACGGCGCGCGGCAAAGTGGACACCACGAAGCTGTACGAGAAGCTGATGAAGAAGATCTCGCTTGTCCCGCTCAGTCCGGGCACCCATCCGCAGGCCAGCTTCGGCCACCTGATGGGCGGCTATGTGGCGGGCTACTACAGCTACCTCTGGTCCGAGGTGATAGCGGCCGACCTCTTCGGCGCCTTCGAGGCCGCCGGCGTGACGGACCCGGAAACGGGCGCGAAATACCGGGAGCTTATACTGGCGCCGGGGCGCAGCTTCGACGAGGCGGGGCAGGTGGAGAAGTTCCTGGGCCGGCCCTCCGGAGAGGATGCGTTCCTGAAAAGCATTGACGCCGCATGAAAACCAAATTATCCATAAGCGGCGGCCTGCTGGTCAGCGCGGCGCTGCTGTATTTCGCCTTCAGGAATATCGATTTCGGCAAGCTGGCGGAGATCTATTCGCGCGTCGATCCCCTGATAGTAGTCCAGGTATTTTTTGTGGTGCTGGCGGAAATGTTTTTAAGGGGGCTGCGGTGGAAGCTCCTTCTTGACCCGGCCCGGAAGGTGCGGCTCTGGGACGCTTTCCGGCTGGAAACCGCGGGGCTGGCCTTAAGCAACGTGCTGCCGCTGCGCCTGGGGGAAATAGTCCGCGGCACTTTCGGCTCCGGGCTGTTCGGCATCCCGGTGGTCACGGTGTTCGCCACTATCCTGGTGGAGCGGGCGCTGGATACCATAGTCCTTGTCATGCTTTTCGTGCTGGCGGTCAGGTTCGGCGGCATAACCGGCGGCGTCGTCGGCTACGGCGGTTATTTCTGGGTTTTGCTCGGCGGCCTCCTGGCCGGGCTTTTCATGTTGATATTCATCGACGAGATCGTAACGCACCACTTCTTCTCCGGGTTCTTTAGGAAATTTCCGCGCCTGACCAGCGGGCTGGCGCATCTGGCCCTGGGGGTCAGGGCTTTCCATTCTTTCAGGTCCGCGGCCGCGGTGGTCGCTCTCGCGGCCGGCCAGTGGCTGCTGGACGCGCTGAACCTCTATCTCGTGGCCCGCGCCTTCGGCATAGGGGATGTGGTGAACGGCTTCAAGTGCATAGTCCTGCTTTTCAGCACCGTTATCGCCGTGTCTATTCCCGGGATGCCGGGCTATTTCGGCAATTACGAATTCGCGATCGCCAAGGTGGCCGGCTCCTGGGGCGTGAATAAAGAAGTGGCTTTCGCCTACGCCACGTACCTGCACGTGCTTGGCTACGTGTTCGTCACCGCCGCCGGCATGGTGTTCGTCTATCAGATGGGCCAGTCGCTCAGCAAGGTCTGGGCGCAATTCTCCGGCAAAGCGGCGGTTAAATGAAGATCGGGTCCGTGCTGATGCTCAGCCAGACTTTCCACCCGGCCATAGGCGGGGCGGAAAAACAGGCGCTGGAAATTTCCCGGGCGCTGACCGGGCGGGGCGTAAAGGTGACCGTGCTTACCAGGCAGCCCGGCGGCCTCCCGGCGGAGGAGCTGCTGGGCGAGGTGCGCGTGAAGCGCCTTCCGGTCTTCGGGCCGCGGGCGGTGGATTCCACGGTGTTCATGATAAAAAGTTTTTTCTGGCTGCTGGCCCACGCCGGGGAGTACGACGCCGTGCACGTCCACCTGGCCTCCTCGCCGGCGGTGGCCGCGGTGCTGGCCGGCCGGCTGACCGGGCGCAAGATTCTGATAAAGCTCGGCGGCGGCCGCGGCGTGGACGAAATAACTCTTTCGCAAAAAAGCCTGCTGGGCCGGCTCAAGCTCGCCTTCTTCAGGGCGGCCAAACCCGAACTGCTGGTGATGAACGGCGAGGTCTTAAGCTGGCTTAAAGCGTCAAAAGAATTTTCAGGCCTCAGGCTGCGCCTTTTCCGCAACGGGGTGGACACCGGCCGCTACACGCCGCCGCTCTACAACGAAAAAATAAACGCCAAGACCGCCGTCGGGTTCGATAACGCCGTAATGTTCCTGTTCGTCGGGCGGCTGTCGCCGGAAAAGCGCATGAAGGAATTCCTGGAAGCCTGGGCCGAGATCTTCAGCGAAGTATCCCCCGCGCCCAGGATCCGCCTGGTCATAGTGGGCGGCGGGCCCGAGGAGGCCGCGCTGAAGCGGGCGGTGGCCGACCTGGGCGTGGCGGGCAGCGTCACGCTTACCGGGCCCAAGGACGACCTGCTGCCGTATTACCGGGCCGCGGACGTCTTCGTGCTGCCCTCCATTTCAGAGGGGCTTTCAAATTCCATGCTCGAAGCCATGGCCTGCGGCGTGGCCGTGATGGCCAGCCGCGTAGGCGGCGCGAGGGACGCCATAACCCAGGGCGTGAGCGGCTGCCTTTTCGACCCGCTCAACCGGGTCGAGCTTAAAGAGTGCCTGCGGGGCTTCGTGGCTGACCGCAGCCTGGCCCTGAAGATGGGCGAGCAGGCCCGCAAGACCGCCGTGGAAAACTACTCCATGGCCCGCGTGGCCGACGAGCTGATGGAGATCTATTCGGGGAGCGCCTCTTAAGAAAAGAGAGTAAGACGCAGGGGCCGGGGGCTTGCCCCTCCGCGAACCCTGGAAGATGGAAACCCTTGCGTCGGTTTCCCCCCGCCTAGGGAAATTATGGCGGGGCCCCCCCTTCCGCAAAGGGTTCGCGGAGGGGCAAGCCCCCGGCCCCGGGGAAATTACGCGGTACAGGACTGATTATGTGCGGAATATGCGGAATCTATAATTACGGCTCGGGCAGCCCGGTGACGCGGGGGGACCTGAAGGCTATGAACGACCTCCTCGTCCACCGCGGCCCGGACGACGAGGGCTACTACGAGCACGAAAACCTGGGCCTGGCCATGCGCCGGCTGTCCATCATCGACCTGTCCAGCGGGCACCAGCCTATCTCCAACGAGGACGGCGGCCTCTGGATAGTTTTCAACGGAGAAATTTACAATTTTCTGGAGCTGCGCGAAGGCCTGCTGGCCAGGGGACACAAGTTTAAAACCAAAAGCGACACCGAGGTCATCCTCCATCTTTACGAGGAGAAAGGCGCCGCCTTCCCCAAAGAGCTGCGCGGGATGTTCGCCGTCGCCATCTGGGACGGCAGGCGCAAAAAGCTGGTGCTGGCCAGGGACCGCATGGGCAAGAAGCCGCTTTATTACGCGGTCACCCCCTCCTACATAGCCTTCGCCTCGGAGCTGCGCTCCCTGCTCACCATAAAAGACCTGCCGCGCGAGATAAACCCCGCCGCGATAGACGCGTATCTGACGCTGCAGTATATCCCCAGCCCCATCAGTATTTTTAAGGGCGTTAACAAACTCGAGCCGGCCTCCGTGCTCGTTTTTGAGAACGGCATTCTTAAAACAGAAAAATACTGGGACCTCCCTCTTGGCGAAAAAAAAACGGACCGCCCGGTCGGCGAGCTGAAGGAAAGACTGAAAGCCGAGCTCTCCGAGGCGGTTAAGATAAGGCTGATGTCCGAGGTGCCGCTGGGCGCCTTCCTCTCCGGGGGCATAGACTCCTCCATAGTGACCGCGCTGATGGCGAGGCATTCTTCGACTCCGGTAAAGACTTTCGCGATAGGCTTCAAAGAAGAAAAATTCTCGGAGCTTGGCTACGCGCGGCAGCTGGCGCGGATGTACGGCACCAAGCACACGGAGTTCACGGTGGAGGCCCGCATGGCCGACGTGCTGGAAAAGCTGGCGTGGCATTACGGCGAGCCCTACGCCGACTGCAGCGCGCTGCCGTCCTATTTCGTGTCCCGCGAAACGCGCAGGGACGTCACCGTGGCGCTTAACGGCGACGGCGGCGACGAGGCTTTCGGCGGCTATTTGCGGTACGTAGGCATGAAGGCGGAGCGTCTGGTGGCGGGGGTTCCGGTCTGGGCCAAGCGCGGGGCGCTTAAGGCCGTGAGCCGCTTCCCGAAGACGGCGCCCTTCAACTTCTTCTGGCGGCTCGAGAAATTCCTTAAATTCTCCGCCATGGACACTACGGAGAAGCGCTACCTCTCGACCATCTCGTTCTTCGGGCCGGGGGAGACCGCCGGCCTTTACAGCCCTAAATTCGCCAACCTGCTGGGAAAGGACAGGGACTACGGAGAGCGCTATCTTTCAAAATTCTTCGCGCTGAACCCCGCCGACGATCTGCTTAACCGCATGACCTACACCGATATGCGGTCCTATCTGCCCGAATGTCTGATGGCCAAGATGGACATCGCCTCCATGGCCAACTCCCTCGAGACCCGTTCGCCGTTCCTTGACCACAAGGTGCTAGAGTTCGCCTTCAGTCTGCCGGGGAACCTGAAGCTGAAAGGTCTGACCGGCACGAAGTGGATACTGAAGGAAACTTTCAAGGACATGCTGCCGACGGAGATCTACAGCCGCGGCAAAATGGGGTTCGGCATACCGATAGGCATCTGGCTCCGCGGGGACCTTAAGGATTACTGGGCCGGCGCCTGTCTTTCTAAAAAAGCGTTGGACCGCGGCTATTTCAAGCCGGAGGCGCTGTTCAGGCTCTGGGACGAGCACCAGGCCGGGCGGCGCGACCATGGCTACAAGCTGTGGGCCCTGCTGATGCTGGAGCTGTGGCACGGACAGTACGCGGATGACTTCAGGGTCTGAGCTATGGCAGCCGGCAAAATGCCATAATTACGTGCGGAACCGTCAGCGCCCGTAAAACACGGGAATAAAAGGTTGTGTTTTTTTAAAAAAATATGAGCAACCCCATCAAAGCATGCAGAATTTGCGGCAATCCCGAGCTGGCCTCAATTCTTAACCTGGGCGTACAAAGTCTCACGGGAGTGTTCCCTAAAACTAAAAGATCCGGGATCGCCAGCGGCCCGTTGGAGCTGGTGAAATGCATGGAGGGTAACGGCAGGGATGCCTGCGGGCTGGTTCAGCTCCGGCATTCTAATGACAGCGCGGAAATGTACGGGGAAAACTACGGGTATCGTTCCGGGCTTAACAACTCAATGGTGCGGCATCTTAACGATATCGTCTCGGGAATATTGAACCTGGTCACTTTGCGGGAAAACGATCTGATCATCGATATCGGAAGCAATGACGCGACCACCTTGAAAATGTACCCGCAAGGTAAATATCTGTTCGCGGGAATAGATCCGACCGCCCTGAAATTTAAAAAATACTATACGGACAATATCCGGATAATCCCCTCTTTCTTCTCCGCGGACGAGGTCGAAAGGGAATTCGGCGGGAAGAAGGCTAAAGTTATCACTTCCATCTCCATGTTCTACGACCTGGAAGAGCCGATGAAGTTCGTCGCCGATATCCATAAAACGCTTGCCGACGACGGGGTCTGGGTTTTTGAACAGAGCTATATGCCGTTGATGCTGGAAAGGACGGCGTATGACACTATCTGCCATGAGCACCTGGAATATTACGGCCTGAAACAGGTAAAGTGGATGCTTGATAGAGCCGGTTTTAAGATAATCGATATCGAGCTGAACGATACGAATGGCGGCAGTTTTAAGGTCACCGCGGCAAAAGGGCCGCTTAGCAGGCCGGAAAGCCCGAAAGTGAGAGAGATCCTGGCAAAGGAAGAGCGGCTGTCGCTGGATACCCTGCAGCCCTTCCTGGAATTCGCGAAAAATATAACCGTACACCGGGCCGGGCTGATCGCGGCGCTGCTGGAACTTAAAAAACAGAATAAAACCGTCCTGGGCTACGGCGCCTCCACCAAAGGCAACGTGATACTGCAATACTGCGGCTTCACCGCCGAAGATATCCCCTGTATCGCGGAAGTGAACGAGGATAAATTCGGGTCTTTTACGCCCGGCACGCTGATCCCCATCGTCTCGGAGCGGGAAGCCAAGGCGCTGAAACCCGATTATTTCCTGGTGCTGCCCTGGCATTTCCGGGAAAACATAATAGCGCGCGAACAGGATTATTTAAAAGGGGGGGGGAGGCTGATCTTTCCGCTGCCGAAAATAGAAATTGCCGGCGGGTGAACGCTTTTGACCGCGATGAACCATAAAACCCTGATCTTTATCCCTACGTATAACGAAGCTGAAAATATCGAGAAGATATTTTTGGAGATAAAGTCGCTGTCGCTGGGGGCCGACTTCCTCTTCCTGGACGACAATTCGCCTGACGGCACGGGCGCCATCATCGACAGAATAGCCGGCAGCAGCGGCAATGTCTTCGCAATTCATCGCAAGGGCAAGCAGGGGATCGGGAGCGCCCATAAAGCCGGGATCAACTGGGCGTATGACAAAGGGTATGAGACCCTTGTAACAATGGATTGCGATTTTACGCACTCTCCTAAGTATATCGCCGACTTTATCAGGCATTCTCCGGGTTTTGACATAGTGATCGGCTCGAGGTATCTGGAAAAAGACAGTCTTAAAACCTGGAACCTGTTCAGAAAATCGCTTACCCGCCTGGCCCATTTTCTGACCACGGTTCTCCTGGGCATGTCTTACGATTCTTCCGGGGCCTTCCGCCTGTACAATCTGCATAAGATCCCCCACGGCGTTTTTAAACTGATAACTCCGGACGACTATGCATTCTTTTTTGAAAGTTTGTTCATCCTCCAGCTTAACGGGCACACTATCCGGGAATTCCCGATAAGCCTGCCCTCACGCACTTACGGAAGTTCGAAAATGACCTTTACGGATATGTTCGCCGGCTTCGGATATTTATTGCTGCTTTCCTGCCGTAAGCTGCTAAACAGGCGGAAATTCATTTATAAATAACCGGGGCCCGGTGCCGGGAAGCCGCTGTCTCTGGCCGCCGCAGCTATTTGTTATAATTTTATAATGCAAAACTGGAAAATCTCTCTTAAAAGCGTGGGGGGCATGATTTTCCTGGCCGTGGTCCTCCGCGCCGCCCTGCTTTTGGCGGTGGGCCCGCAGTTCGAGCCCGATACCAAAGCTTACCTTAACGTCGCCAGGATCCTGCACGAAACCGGCACGCTATCCGAGATCGATGTCGTCACGGGGAAGCTTACCCCTTTTGCGTACAGGATGCCGCTGTTCCATGTGTTCGTAGCGGGGCTGATGAAACTATTCGGCGCGAATATCGCCTGGCCGCTGGCTTTTGCCAATATTATCTTTTCCGTCTGCGCCGTCCTGCTTTCCGCGGCGATAATGTACAGCGTCGCCGGGCCCGCCGTCGCGGTCGCGACCGGGTACCTGATGGCGCTGAATCCTAATTCCATATTTAACAGCGTGCTGCTGCTGACGGACAATATGTTCGCGTTTTTCAGCCTGATAGCGGTCCTGACGGGTATCCAGGCCCTGAAACGCCGTTCCGCCGCCTTTTTCCTGCTATGGGGCGCGACCATAGGTCTCTGCGCCATGGTCAGGCCGATCCTGAAGTACTATTGGGTGGTGCCGCCGCTGCTGCTCGCGCTGCCTTTATTCGCGGCGCGGTGGAAAGAGAAGGCGCGCTATAGCGCGCTGGTGCTTCTGGGAATCGTTATTTTTCTCGGCCCGTGGATAGCGCGCAACCGCCACCAGCTCGGATTTACGGGGCTGGAAGACAACGAGGGGGTCAACACTTTAGTTTCCACCCTGCAGCTAGTCCGCCCTTCCACGCCGGAAGAGGTCCGGACCGACCCCGAATTGGCAGTCGTCAGGGATATAGTTTCCTACCCTCACCCGAACGGCGCTCTGGAGGCGGAGGAGAATGTGCGGCTGAAGCTGGGGCTGTCGGCGGTGAAAACCAGCGCCTATTTAAAGCGTATAGGGATCGAGACCATATTAAAGAACCCGGGCGCGTTTTCCCTGTGCTGGCTGCGCAACGTGGTTAATATTTTTACTTCCCCCCTCGCAGTCATGGAGCTGACGAAACGCCTGTCCGGGAAAAAGGCCGATTATTTCCCGCAGATTTCAACGGCTCTGCGCACCCTTGACTGGAAGACCCTGGCCGTAAATCTGGGGCCGAGGCTGATCCTGGTCCTGCTGTTCTTTGTCTGTGCCCCGCTGGGAGTCCTGCTTCTCTGGCGTAGTGGTGGGCCGGGGATAAGGATGCCGCTGCTGATGCTGCTGTCCGTGATCGCGTACACGGTAGGGCTGACCGCCATGGTATCCGGTTATGACCGCTACCGGCTGCCGCTGGATCCTATGCTGCTGGGCTTCGCGGTCGTCTGGCTGTTTTCTAAACTGGCGCGAAAACAGGCGCAGTGATGATCCTGCACCGTCCCGGATACTGACTCATAATGAAAATAGTTTTAATAAACCCGGACATCCCCTGGAACGCAGGGAATATCGGGCGCTCCTGCGTGGCCACGGGGACCGAACTGGCCTTTGTGGGGAAGATGGGGTTCGACCTGAGCGACAAAGAGATACGGCGCTCGGGGCTGGACTACTGGCAGTTCCTGAAATATTCCGTGCACCCGGACCTGGAGTCCTTCCTGGCCACGCTGTCGCCGGCCCCGTCGCTTATCTTTTTCTCAACGCGCGGCGCCAAGAGCTACTGGGAAGCCCCTTACCGGCCTGATTCCTGCCTTATCTTCGGCGCGGAAACGGCCGGGTTCCCGGACTGGATCTACGAAAAATATTCGGATTCGCTCTACAGGATACCGATGTGGTCGGACCGGGTCCGCTCGCTGAACCTGTCCACCTCTGCGGGTGTCGCCCTCTACGAGGCGCTCAGGCAGACGCGGCCCGCAGGCCGGACGCTTACTTCCCCCTAAGTCACGCCAAGGCGCCGCAGGACGCGTGAGAAAAGCCCGGCAAAATCAAGCTGAAACACAAGGCCCATGGCGAAGGTCGCCTTCGGAAGGTAGGCCGTCCAGTTGGTCAGGAATAAATTTTCACGGAACAAAGGGCTTTTGTCCAGCAGCGCTATGAACCAGCGCGGGAATAAGGGCAGGACCCTGTTTGTATCCTTCTTGCTGAGCGGGATAAAGCTTCCGAGCATTAAAAAAAGCCGCTGAAGAAAAATGACGCCTTTTTTGTTGCTTTCCCGGTCGACGCGGATATGCCAATGGTCGAGCCCTTTCAGCGACACTCCGTCGATGTCTTTTTCGGATATCAGCCCGGAGGCCAGCAGTTTTTTCGTAAGGGCCGTTTTGGGATGGTGTTGAAGAGAGTACAAGTTCAGGCGAAACCGGCCGGGGAGGCGCAGCATGAAATGCAGGGTTTTCCTGATCTCCTCCTCCGTCTCAAGCGGGTTGTCCAGAATAAGGTCGTAGGAGGGGAATATCCGGTACTTGGCGAAAAGCCCGGCCGCGTTGAGGATCATCTCGTCCGGAGTATTCCTGCCGAACAGCTCGCGCCGGATGCGTTCGCTGCCGCTCTGTAGGCCCATGGAGATGGTTTTAAGGCCCATGCCGCTTAAGACGGCTATTTTTTCTTCGGTCACATAGCTCGGATGGATATCGCAGTGGAACGCGAGGCCGATCTCTTTTTTATACCGTACGCAGAATTCGGAGAGCCATTTCAGGTCGAGGCCGAAAAGCTCGTCGTTGCTTGAGACCGAGGCCAGGTTCTTGAAATACTTTTTGGCGATCAGGAGCTCCCGGATGACGTTGTCCACGCTTCGCTGCCGCAGCATGCGGCCCTTTCCCTTGAACAGCGAATGAAAAATGCTGTTGCTGCAGAAATCGCAGCGGAATGGGCAGCCCCGCCCCGTCATGAAGTTGTAGTGGGTTAGCGATTCGTTATAATACGGTTCAACATTCTCGCATTTGCCGTTCTCTATCACATACGAGTTTTTAATGTCGCAGAAGTCAGGCAGCGGCAGGGCGTCAAGGTCCTCTGCAAGCGGCCCGCTTTCGTTCTTCACTATGGAGCCATCCTGGTTTTTAACCCAGAGCCCGGGAATCCGTGAGTAATCCGTCTTGTTCAAAAGGGCGGCTGCCAGGCGGGACAGCGGCGCTTCGCCCTCGCCCGCGCATACGATATCCGCGTATCTGATACATTCTTCGGGGCAGATGATGGCGTGGGCGCCTCCCCAGATAACCGGCGCGCTTATTTCCGGCTTTAGCGCGCGCGTCATCTCGCTGGCAATGGGAAAGAACGCGGACCGGGTGCTGATGCCCACAAGGCCGGGATTCAATTTTTTTATAAGGTCTTTGAGAAGGGCGTATTCATTTACGGTCGGAGGGGCCATCTCGTTGGTCTTATCGCGCTTGAAAAACACCATGTGCACGGTGTGGCCTTCTTTTTTCAATATATCGGACAAGATCCTGACGCCGAACGCCCCGAAATGGTAGAGGGATACCATGACTATGTTCAAGCCGCTTTCAGCTGCAGGCGGGATCGACCCGTCAATTTTTCTGTCCTGGGTGGCGGTCATGTTAAATGTGGCGAAGACCCTGAATGGCCGGAGAGCTTACAAAAACCTCTAAAAAGTCCTTTCGCTATGATACTAAAAATGCCCGGGCGCCATTGCTGCCGTCCGGCGGGTGAAAGCCGCAGTAAAAAGCGGTCTGCCGGGCTTTCCCGAAGGTAATTACTGCGGGCCGGGCCCCGTAATCAGGCCGGAAAACTGCGGGGTCTTCAGGAGGGAAAGCAGTTCGTGGCCGTTGACCTCCCCTTCCAGGGCCAGTCGCCCGTTCTGTTTCCGCAGTATGAAGTAGGCTTCGTTATCCTTATATCTTTTGTTGTTCTGGCAGATAAAAATCCGGCCGTCATCTCTGAGATTCTCCGAAAGATTTGCTAAGGCCCTTTTAATTTCGGACGGCGAAAAATAGACCGTGTTCAGAACGTTCGCGCACTTGATGATATCCGCCTTGCGGACCAATGTCCCGGAAAAAATATCAAAGGCGGCCAGCTCCGCTCTGAATTTCTCTTCGACCGCCGGGTTCAGCAGGGAGATCCTGCGGGCGTCCGGCGGGAGTTCCTCCGCGCTGGAACCGGTGGAGAAATAAAAAAAGGGGAGCTTCAGCGAAACGGCTCCGTCGTCCCTGCTATAGAAGACGCGTCCGCAGCAGAAGTCACGGTAAAGGAAGCAGTCCTGGCTATCCGTCAGCATAACTTCGCAGCCTTTGGCTTTTTCAAGCAGGTCCATGGCCGAAACGCCGTCGGAGACGCCGGTCTCGACGATGAGACTTCCCGGCCCGGCCTGCGCCAGTATAGCGGAGTCGGTGAGAGGGCTGCGGCCCGGCCCTGTGGTCTTGTAAGCGTTCCCGCTTTTAAACAGGTTCATGGCCTTGGAGAAAAGCGCGGCTTTTTCCTCCGGATGCAGCCGGCTGGCGCGGATAGCTTCGAAAATGTCCGGGCTGAACTTTATGCGCAGCGCCAGTACCAGCGCCCTGGAGACGGGGCGTTCCAGCGCCGTCAGGTAAAGCTTAAGGAAAGCCACGCTGTCCGCGCAGGGCCCGCTTTTCAGGATAATTTTTTTAATATCGGCCATGGTTTACCGGCTTCAAAATACTTGTTTATCTCCCGGAGGGAGCGGTCTGTCCCGGAGTAGACCTTAGGTCTTTGATGGAACAGTTTACGGGTTATCAGGTCCGCCAAACCGGAGACCCCGTAATGCCTCAGCACGGTGTAATATTTCAGCAGGAACCTGCGTATACTGCGGGGGAACAGCCCGTAGACGGCCGCGTAGTAAAAGCGCCGGGACTTCTTATATTTCAAAACCTTCAGGGTGCCGTGCTTGCGCAGGTAGGCGCAAAGCAGTTCCATCGGTATATAATCCTTCCAGTACAGCACCTCTTCTTTTTCGTAATCCGTGAAGTTCAGGTAATGGGAGATCTCGTTGGCCGTGGTTTCGTGCAGGCTTTCTATATACAGCTCTTCCTCTCGCGGGGAAGAGCCGATCAGTCCCATGTGCCTGGCGAAATCGTAGCCCGGTGTTCCCGGCACGGCCTGGAAGAAGTTCAGGCATATTTCGTAGACAAGGCTGATGTCGTCGGGGATCACCGAGGCGAGGTTGGAGATTGTTTCGCCGATGGTCTCTTCCGTTTCACCGGGCATGCCTATCACCAGGCCGATGATGGTGGCTATACGGTATTTATTGCAGAGCCGCAGCGCGTTCAGGTTGTCTTCAACGCGGGCGCTTTTCTCCATCACGCTGAGCATTTTAGGGGAACAGGATTCTATCCCGAAATTCACGTTGACGCAACCGGCTTCTTTCCAGCTCTTCAGCACCTCTTCGGTGGCCGTTTTGGCCCTTACCGCGGAGGCGGTCCAGTTTAGCCCGCTTTGTTTGAGGAACGCGATGATCTTGGCGGTCACGGCGGCGTTCGAGCCGAAATCCTCCTCCTGGAACAACAGCAGCCCCACGTTCCGCTCTTCCGCGATGCGGCGGATATACTCAGTCACCTGCTCCGCGGCTATGGTCGTATAGCCTTTATAATACCTATGGCAGAAGGTGCAGCGTCCCACGCAACCTTTGGAGGCGAAGACCGTAGCCATGTTCTTTTTTAAGGCTCTTCTCCCTATCGTGTGGGTAATCTGACATGATTTCATATCGGTTTCAGGGTGCAGGTGAGGACTTTTAACCGCAAATACTTCTCATCATGCAGTCCGTAGCTGCGCCGCTGGATTACCCGGATTTTGTTGTTGA
>CAIQNV010000116.1 GCA_903873295.1 uncultured Elusimicrobia bacterium | reverse complement strand
TCAACAACAAAATCCGGGTAATCCAGCGGCGCAGCTACGGACTGCATGATGAGAAGTATTTGCGGTTAAAAGTCCTCACCTGCACCCTGAAACCGATATGAAATCATGTCAGATTACCCACACGATAGGGAGAAGAGCCTTTTTTTAAAAGAAATAGCGTCTAATGTTAGAGAAGCAAAAGGAACAAGTTAACGATGTGAGGCCTGGGGCCAAGGATGATACGGGCCAGATAGAAACGGAGGAGGTTTTATGAAAAGACTTTATATGAGCGCGGGCAGTTTTATTATTGTTTTGTTTTTCGCTTTTAACGGCGCCCGGCAGGCGGCGACCCTTGAAGCGGTGCCGGGAGGTGAGGCCGCGAAGCCCGCGGCCGGAGCGGCGGCGCCGGTTGAGGCGCAGATAAAACTTAAGAACGGGCAGGAGGTGACGGGGGTGATAACCGGGTTTGAAAACAACTCTTTTATTGTCGCGGTACAGGCGAAACCCACAACGATTCCTTTAACGGATATAGGGAGCCTGACTTTCAAGAAACCCGCGCTCGTGTCGATAGGTGTAAAGATAGAAGGACAGATTGAGATCCCCGGCCTTAAAGGCTACTCAAGTCTCAAGACCGGAGATTGGGACGGCGACGGGCTGTCTGAACTGTTCGCTGTGAACGGCGGCAAGCTGCAGGTCGTTTCGGGAAAAGGGAAGGTCCTCGGCGAAAAAGTCGTCGGGACGGCCGTCATAAACCTGCTGGCCGATGTCGACAACGATAAAAAAGACGAAGTGTTCATCAGTTGGACGGAGGGCGCTGGTCTGTTTATAGCTGTAATAGACCAGGACATGAAGGAACTGAAGAGATTTAAGGCCGAAGGCCGCATTTACAACGGCGTACCCGACAGCGGCATAAGCGCCGCCGCGCTTGTAGACCTTAACCATGACGGAAAAAAAGAGTTGCTGGCGCAGGCGACCACCGGCTACGGCTGGAAGCCGCGCGGAGTTTACTGCTTTGACTGGGAGACCGCCGGGCTTTTATGGAAATATAATACCGGCGGCTTTCCGGTGGCGCCTGTCGCGGCCGATATCAACGGCGACGGCCTGGAGGAAGTGGTCTTCGGCAGCTATTCCCCCGGCAATGGCAACACCGAGGCGGACGGCACGGATGACGGGCACTGCTATATTTACGCCGTATCTAACAAGGGAAAACAGCTTTGGGTGAAGGAATTGGGCGATTATTTTACCGGCGCGACTCCCCTGCTAGTTGATCTGGACGGCGACGGGACAAAGGAAATATTCGTGCGGATTGAGGCCGGGCCTGACTTCCGTGAGGATGTGGGGCGGCTGCTGCGCCTGGACAAAAACGGCAAAGAGCTCGCGCGCTTTGACGCCGGCTCTACCTTGTATGGCTGTGAGACAGCCAGTCTGAAAGGAGACAAGAATAAAACGATCATCTGTCCGGACCGGCAGGGCAATATCTACCTGTTCGATGAGAACCTGAAAGTTGTTGCCAAGCGGTCTTTGGGCACTACGGATTTCGAATCCATAATGCCGTACCTGGCCGGGGTGCAGGACCTTGACCAGGACGGTAAACCGGAGCTGCTCCTGACGTATTCCGAGCGGAAATTCGTTTCGGGCCGCAACCCGCGCAGCGACGGGGGAGAGAAGAACGTCCGCCACTATTACAATAATTCCGTGCTGGTCCTGGACGGCGGGCTTAACCTAAAGGCGCGCTACGTGGCGGCCGGGGAATGGAAGGAACATCCCGGCTTTTCCGCACTGGCCGCGGACCTTAACGGTGATAAAAAACCGGAACTGCTGTCGCTGTCCGACAAAGCGGTGGTCCTGCGGTTAGCGGAATAACAGTGTTCCTTGTAAACTGCATATGGAAAACGAATATATGTCGCCGGGGAGGGGGGATGTTATCTTTTCCGCTTCCATCTGGCCTTTTGACGACGCCGAGAGGTTCGCACTTTGCACCTTGTTCGATAAAGTGTGGCTCCCTCACAGGCGGTTCGTGAAGGAGATCAATCCTTTGACGCCCGGCCATTTGCTGCTGGATGAAGCGATGTTCTTTATGACTGACACCCGGAGCGATAGTCCTTCCGGTGGGAATAGGCCCTCCCTGGCCTGGGCGCAGCTGATATGCGGGCTGGAATACTTCAGGTGCGAAAGCGAGCTTGCGGAGATGTCGCTGGACATGGATGATAAGTTCGACTATTTCCTCCACCTGCTGCGGCGCGATAAACTAGCGCCCGAGTATCTGCGGCCGTTCTCCTGGTATGAAAACAGGCCGGGGTACAATATAATGAAGGCGCTCAATTTTGCCGATATGTGGACGCAAGTTTCTACTTGCGCGGCTTTTGAAGCCGTGAAGAAGGCTTGTAGAGTGGGGCAGCGGACTGAACCTTATCCTGTTGACGCCGCCCTGGGGACGGGCACTAATTTATTCTCCTGGCTGATGCCGGAAGTCGAGTTCAAATCCACCGCCGACTGCGACGAACTGATCCTCAATGTGCGGGAGGCAACCAGGGGCTTGCGTGAGGATATGATGTATTCGCTGTTCAAGGTCTGGGACGCCCTTGAGGAGAGGCTCCGGGCAAAAGCCCCGGTAGAATTGAGCGCCGCCTGCATCAGGGCTATAAGACAGACGCTTGTGCCATACGGGCTGAACCAATGGAAAAGTTATCCGGCCGGTATAACAAAATGGCTGATTCCGACCGGGAAGACTGTGCGGATAGAATGCCGCGTACCGGACGAGGAAAGCGGTAAAACACTCCGGCTCGCGCGCGAAATAGGCGTGGTACGCCAGTTGCTAAACGCCCCAATAAGGTTCGTTGCTAAAGCCGGAAGACTTCAAAGAGGCGCTCTGTCATGAGAAAGGCCGCGAGGGGGTAATATGGAAAACATAAATAATGCGTTTGCTGAAAACGGGGAAGCTTATAAAGGGATTTATGTTCCTTTTAGCTTTGAATATCTCCTTGATGTAGATGAAAATAACCCTGGCAAATATCTGCCCGGCACTAAAGTGTTTTAGCGGCGAAGCGGCCGGCGTCATTGCGGGGGTAGATCGCGGACGGCAATAATATCACGAAGTTATTTTGTCTTGAAGGCTCAGGCAAAGGGGTTAATAGTATGAATATTTTTAAGCGCGGTATTTCCCTCGTACGAGCGGCGTTCTGGCGCGAATCCGGGTTCAGTTGGGGGCGGCTATCCCTACTGTCCGCTTTAGCCGTTGCGGGCGGGCTGTGGCTGTCATGTCTTCCATTGCCGGAATCTGCGCTCACCTCTAACGGTTGGCTGGTATTAACGGCCTTCGTCTCCTTGGTTATCTCGTTCTTGGTATTCATCATCAAAATAGTTGCGGGGATAGAATTTGTCCGAACCGCGTTTGCCAAGGGGACCGGACCCATTTTCTTTCTGCTGTTCCTGAACCTGGCCTTTGGTCTTTACCTGGCGGAGACAGCGCCGATCGCCGTAAAATACGCCGCCGACGTGGAATTCTACGACCAGAAGATAAAAGCCTTAAAGGAGACGTTCAGTAAGCTTGCTTTAAACGAAAGAGAGCGGCTTATCGATAAGGCCCGGAAAGAGGAGGAGGAGGCAATTGGGCTGTATGTGAATGCCCGCGTAACTTTGGAGGATATTGCTTCTTTGCGGGACCCGGTAAAATGGTTGACGGGTTTCTGCCTGGGCTCGCTGTTC
>CAIQNV010000115.1 GCA_903873295.1 uncultured Elusimicrobia bacterium | reverse complement strand
TCCTACTCTGTCGGCCAGTTCGGGGTTGTCTATGAAGGGGTTGCGGTTGCCCTGGAAACCCTCAATGAGGTTGTTGCGCCGCCGCTCATTGGCGTCGGGCGGGTCCTGCCGGTTCCAATCAAGGAGCATCGCCACGTTCTCGGTCCAAAAACTATTGTAGTCCATGCCCTGGCGGATATTCTTGTCGCTATAGCGCGCTACGAAGTAGAACAGCGCGCGGGCCACATTGCCTTTTACCGCATCGGCGGGCTCGAAGCCTTCCCTGCCCAGCTTGGAGCCGGCGGAGGTGCGGTAGGTGGCTTTTGAAACCATGGCGAATTTGAGGTTGCCGCGGCGGCTGTTGGGGGTGACGAAGGTGGGCGACAGATGGTGCAGGTCAGCCACCATGGGCAGGGCACTGTTAAAGTAGCCCTGGGGCCAGATATGCTCGGCGTTTATAAAGCTGTCTACGATGCCGTCGCCGTTGGCGTCGCCCTGCTCCTTATAGTTATCGCCGTTGTCGCTGGAGCCGTTGACGCAGACCTGGGAATAGAAGGTTATTATGCCGGGGCCGCCGTTGCAGCCCGGATTATCGGCTTTTGAATACATGAAGGCCTTCGACCCTTTATAGGAAGGCACGGCCCTGCCGGGGGCCGGCGCGGTAGCTTCATGCAGGTAGGAAAAGAGCTGCTCGCCTGAAAGATCATCCTCCGGGACGCGGCCGCTGTTATAAAGAAGGGGGGCTTCCGGAGCGGGGATGGAGAAATAAAAACCCGCCGCTGAACCTCTAAGGGCGTCAAGGGCGGGCGCCGGCAGCGCGGCAGAGAAAGCGAAGGGAACAAGATTGAATATTGCCAGCGAGAGAAGGCCAATGAAGCGTTTCAATTTTCCTCCGGTATTGACTAAAATCAACTGACCAATGTCAATAGTCTAATCCATAATGCCTAATGGGCAAGGGCCAAAGGGCCTATGTCAAGTATAGGCCTTTAGGCCCAGATGAAGTTAGCGGCATAAACCGGGAAAGCGGCAAAAAAAACAGGTGTGAACAAAAAATACGCCCTTGCTAATTTAGTATTATTTACTAGCTAAACATGAAAATTTCCAGGCTTATTTCCTTAAAAGACAAGCGGTCCGCGGCCGCGCTTATGGCGGCTTCCGACCCTTGGCTGAAACTGGGGTTCAGCAGGGCGGATTGTTTCAAAACCCTCAATGTCCCCTTCAGGGAGACATACACGGCCAAAGCCCGCGGGCAGATCCGCGGCCTGGTGACCATAACGATGTACGGCACCTTTAAAGGATACATCCAATCCTTGTTCGTAGCGGAAGGGTCCAGGGGAAAAGGGCTGGGTGAAAGCCTGATGGCTTTCGCCGGGGAAAAAATCTTCGCCCGCTCGCCCAATATCTTCCTCTGCGTGTCTTCCTTTAATAAAGGAGCGCTGCGGTTCTACGCGAGGCTGGGCTATAAGAAGACCGGGCTGCTTAAAGATTTCGTAGTGAAGGGCAGCGATGAAATACTGATGCGAAAGACAAAAGGTCCGCTGCGGGAATTCAGCCCGCGCGCACCGAAAAGGAAATCATGGAAGACAATGAATTGAAGCTCTCGTTCCACGGCGCGGCGGGGGAGGTAACAGGCTCCAGGCATCTGCTCACGGCGGGCGGCAAAACCGTGCTGCTTGACTGCGGGATGTTCCAGGGGCACCGCAGCAACGCCGACGAGAAGAACCGGACCTTCCGCTTTCTGCCTGCCTCGGTGAACGCGGTAATACTCAGCCACGCGCACGTGGACCACTGCGGCCTGCTGCCGCTCCTGTATAAGAACGGCTGCGGCGCCGCCATTTACGCGACGCCGGCCACGGCCGAGATCGCGGGGATAATGCTCGCGGACTCAGCCCGCCTCCAGGAGGGGGACGCGCAGTTCTACAACAAGATCCACGCCGCGGAAAAGCTGACCATAGAGCCGCTTTACGACGAGGAGGACGCCAAGCTGGCGCTCGGACATTTTAAGCCCCTCGAATATGACGCCGATTTCACGCCTGTCCCCGGCGTGAAAGCGAAGTTCCTCAACGCGGGCCACGTGCTGGGGTCCTCTATGACCCAGCTGGATATAGCGACCCCGGACGGGAGCCGGCGGGTGCTTTATACCGGAGACCTGGGCCGGGCCGAAACCCTGCTGCTGGACGACCCCGCGGCGCCGCAGGGCGTGGATTACCTGGTGATCGAAAGCACTTACGGCGACCGCCTGCATGAACCGCTTGCGGACGCCGAGGGGAAACTCGCCGAAGTGATAAAAAGAGCTTTCGCCGAGGGCGGGAAAATAATTATCCCCAGCTTCGCCCTGGAGCGCACGCAGGAGATAATTTTCATCCTGGATAAACTGCGCCGTAACAAAGCCGTGCCGGAGCTCCCGGTATACGTCGACAGCCCCATGGCGGTCAGCCTCACGGAGATCTTCAACAAGCACCGCGGGGACTTCTGCTTCGCCGAAAAATTCCGCGATTACGCCCGCCTGGACGGCGACCCGTTCGGCTTCGATTATATACGCTACCTGCGGACCAAGGACGAGTCCCAGGCCCTGAACGGCAAGAAGGGTCCGATGCTGATAATCTCGGCCTCCGGGATGTGCGAAGGCGGCCGCGTGCTGCACCACCTGCGCAACAACCTGGGCGGGGATAACAACACCGTCCTCCTTGTGGGCTATCAGGCCCAGGGGACCCTGGGCAGGAAGCTGCAGGACGGCCTGAAGAAAGTAAAGATCTTCGGCCTCGAGCACGAAGTGTGGGCCCGCGTCGAGACCATGCACACCTTCTCCTCGCACGCCGACAAGAACGATCTGCTCGCTTTCATAAAGGCGGCCAAACCCGCGCGCGGGACCTTCCTGGTCCACGGCGACCCCGAAGCCCGCGCCGCCCTCTCCGCCGCCCTCGCCGCCGAAGGCGTTAAAAACGTAAAGTGCCCCGCCCTGGGCGAAGAATTCGAACTAGCCTGATTTAGAGCTTTTTAGTCAGGGCGGCCTACCGTGCGGGCCGGAACGCAAAACGCGCTCGGCCACACCGTGGCCTCGCTCCGTGTTCGCCCGCCGGGCTAAGCAACCGGCGGGCTCTCCGAGGGTTTTGCTAACCCGGCCCGCACGGTCTCCGCCAGTCTTATAAAATCCCGAAGCGCTTCCTTTTGAAAAGAACGAAGGGGGTTGGCAAGGGTATGGGTTCGGCGGGCCCTCACGGAAGGAGCCGCTTGCGTAAGCGCGGCGACTGGGTGGCCGAAGGCCACTGCAGTGTGAGGAGGGCGGCCACGGTGTGGTCGACCCGGTGCCCGCCGAGCCCATACCCTTGCCGGCCCCCGACTCCGCACTTCGTTAACTCTTACCATCAAACGGAGGGGGCGGAAAAAGGTTATAATATAGATAATATATGAAAAAGCTACTCACTAAAATCGGCCTCAAGGCCCTGCGCACGCTGGGCTTGAAAAAAGAGGCTTCAGGTTTCTACGGCTTAGGCATAGCCCCGAAGCTGATGGACATCCTCGACAGGAAAGGCTTCGTAACCCCCACGCCGATACAGGAAAAATCCATCCGCATCGCCACCGAAGGCAAGGACATGGTCGGCATAGCCCAGACCGGCACCGGCAAGACCATCGCCTTCTCCATCCCCATGATCCAGCGCCTGGCCGCCGCGCCCGGCAAAGCCCTCGTGCTGCTGCCCACCAGGGAACTGGCGCTGCAGGTGGCGGAAGTCTGCCGCGAATTCGCCCCGCAAATGGGCATGGGCGTCGCCTGCCTCATCGGCGGCGAGAGCAAAGAGGGCCAGCTGAGAGACCTCTTTAAGAAAGCCCGCATAATAATCGGCACCCCCGGCCGGGTCTACGACCATATAGAGCGGGGCGCGCTCAACGTCAACGACGCCCGCATCCTCGTCCTCGACGAAGCCGACCGCATGTTCGACATGGGCTTCGCCCCGCAGATAAACCGCATCATCCGCTGCCTGCCCAGAGAGCGGCAGACCATGCTTTTCTCCGCCACCATCCCCGACGAAGTGATGAAGCTGGCCAGCCAGCACATGAAGCTGCCCATACGCATAGAGGCCGCCAAGTCAGGCACCGCCGCCGCCAACGTGGTGCAGGAGCTTTACGTGGTGCGCAGCAGCTCCAAGCCCATGCTGCTCTCGAAGCTGCTCGAGAAATACGCCGGCACCGTCCTGATCTTCGTCGAGACCCGCTACGACGCCGCCAAAGTGGCGCAGATACTTTCCTACATGGGCCACGCCGTGGCCGAGATCCATTCCGACCGCACGATGGGCCAGCGTAAAGACGCGATGGCTGGCTTCAAGTCCGGCAAATACCGGGTCCTGGTCGCCACCGATATCGCCGCCCGCGGCATAGACGTGACCGGCATCGAGCTCGTGATCAACTACGAACTCCCGGCTGAAGACGACGCCTACGTGCACCGCATAGGCCGCACGGGCCGCGCCGGCCAGCCAGGGCGCGCCATCACCTTCGCCTCGCCCGAGCAGGGCGGCGACGTGCGCAGCATTGAAACCCTCACCGGTATCCCGCTCACGCAGGTAACCCACCCCGAAGTACCGGTAGAAACCCTCTGGGGCTACGACCACGCGGCCTCGGGGCGCGGCTGGAACCAGCGCTCCTCCCGCAGGCCCGGCGGCGGCGGGCGCCGCCGCAGATAAAGTCCTCCGTACTTAAATTGGAAAGGCCGCCCTAAGGGCGGCCTTTCCGTTTGGCACGCATTCGCGCTAAATTCCCTCCTGGCCCGTCCGCTCTCAATCGGCCAGGAACAGCTTATCGAATTCCGCTTTATAGGGCGTCACGTATTCCGGCGCGGTAGTGAATATCGTATTCTCGGTATTGCTGTTCTCGGCGGTGACGGTCCAGTTGTAAGAGCCGTTTATCAGCAGCCGGCCGTCCAGCACCGCGAACTTATTGTGCATCTGGCCTTTCTCGAGGCGCCCGGCCTTATAGCGCAGTTCGATGCTGCTGCCCCGGGCCTCCGCCTCGAAGGGGAACTCCTGCCCGGAGAAGAGCAGGAGCTTCACGCTTACGCCCCGCCCGGAAGCGCGCTTCAGCGCTTCCATGAGATTCCTTGAAGTGAAGGTGAACATGGCCACGGCCGCCTCGGAGCGCGCCGCGTCGAGGGCTTTCACGATGGCGGCCTCGGTGCCGCCCCGCGGCGAAAAAGCGTAGTCGGGCAGCAGCGTCCCGTTGAACTCGACGTCGGGCGTGGGATCGGAGGGGGGGGCGGAAGGCTTCGCCGCGGCGGCCTCCGGCTGCCCCGCCGGCCGCGCC
>CAIQNV010000114.1 GCA_903873295.1 uncultured Elusimicrobia bacterium | reverse complement strand
AGGAAGCGCCTGATTTCCCTTAGGCTGCCTAATTGGCAAATTGAAGGCGCCAAAGAAATAGCCAGGAAGACGAAGCATCCTTATCAGACTCTTATTCAGACTTGGGTAGGAGAAGGGCTAAGGGCCGAGATGCGCGGTATTCGCCCAACTCATCATTGACGCAATTAAACGTTTTTATCAACAATCGCAATCATAAGGGCCGGAAATACTCCACAGCTACACCTGTTCGTCTTCCGCATGAGCCTTAAGGACCAGAAGCGGGCGGGACCTTGGGGAAACGAGTATTGGCCTCCAAAAAATAATAAAATGTAAGGGACAGATTTAATTTCTTCCGGATTTTCAGCCAAGGGAGCCATGCTTTACTACGCGCATTACTTAAAAGACCTCTTCACCCCGCTCAATGTTTTCCAGTACATAACCTTCAGGGCCGGCGGGGCTATTGTGACCTCGTTCCTTTTAAGCCTGCTTATAGGGCCCTGGCTCATAGCCAAGCTGCGCAGCTATAAAATCGGCCAGGTGCAGCGCACCGACGGCCCGCGGACCCACCTGGCCAAGCAGGGCACCACGACCATGGGCGGCCTGCTTATCTTCCTCACGCTGGTGGTCAGCACCTGCCTCTGGACCCGCCTGGACAACCGCTTTATACTGCTCCTGCTTTTCACCACCGTGCTGCTGGCCTTCACCGGCTGGCTGGACGACTATACCAAGCTGGTAAGGAAAAACCCGAAGGGAGCCTCCTCGGCTTTCAAGTTCACGCTGCAGCTGATCACCGCCGCGGGCGTGGTGGGCTACCTGGCGGCGAACCCGCCGAACGCCCAGTACGCCAACTGGCTGAGCATCCCTTACACCAAGGAGCTTTACCTTAATTTGGGCTTCCTTTACGCCGCGCTGGCCATGCTGGTGATAATCGGCTCCTCCAACGCCGTCAATCTCACCGACGGCCTGGACGGGCTCGCGGCCGGCTCGATAGTCTTAACCGCGCTCACCTTCGCCATACTAGCCTACTCGGCCGGCAACGTGAAGATAGCCTCCTACCTCAAGATAATTTACGTCGAGGGCGCCGGCGAGATCGCGGTCTTCCTCGCCGCCATGATAGGCTCCTGCCTGGGCTTCCTCTGGTACAACGCCTACCCGGCGGAGGTCTTCATGGGCGACACCAGCTCGCTGTTCCTGGGCGGGGCCATAGGCACCGCGGCCATCTCCGTAAAGCAGGAGCTGCTGCTGCCGGTGGCCGGCGGGATCTTCCTGCTGGAAACTCTGTCCGTGATACTGCAGATGAGCTCCTACAAGCTGAGAAATAAGAAGCGGCTGTTCCTGATGGCGCCCATCCACCACCATTTTGAGCTGAAGGGGATAGCCGAATCGAAAGTGACGGTCCGGTTCTGGATAGCCGGGATCATGCTGGCGCTGATAGCGCTGTCGTCGCTCAAGCTGCGCTGAGAAAAACCATGTTCAGACCTGAAATTTTCAAAGGGAAAAAAGCGCTGGTGATAGGCGCCGGAAGATCCGGAGCCGCCTGCGCCAATCTGCTGGCCGCCAAAGGCTTTAAGGTCCTGCTCACCGAGGAAAAAAAGGCCGAAGCCGTAAAGGGAAAGCTTAAAACCCTCTCCCGCTCCGTCGAGGTGGAAACGGGCGGCCACGGGAAAGCGGCGTTCGGCTGCGGCTTCGCGGTAAAAAGCCCGGGCCTGGCCCGCTCCAACCCGCTTATAGCGGCCCTCGAAAAAAAGAAAATACCGGTGTTCAGCGAAGTTGAAACCGCCCTGGCCTTCTCCGGGGCGGCGAAGCTGCTGGCCGTGACCGGCACCAACGGAAAGACCACCACCACCGTGCTGCTGGGAGAAATAATGAAAGCGGCGCTGTCCGCCGCCGGCGGCCGCGCGCTGGTCTGCGGCAATGTCGGCATCCCCGCGGCGGAGGCGGCCCCGAAAGCGCGGGCGCGCGACGCCGTAGTTATGGAAGTTTCAAGCTACCAGCTGGAGGACAGCTCTTATCTTAAGCCGGACGCCGCCTGCGTGCTTAATATCACGCCCGACCACCTGGACCACCACGGCGGCCTGGCGGCTTACGTGAAAGCCAAGGAAAAAATATTTAAATTCCAGGACGCCGCCGGCTGCTGCGTTTTCAACTACGAGGACGCCCGCTGCCGCCGCTCGGCGAAGGGCTGCCTCTCGAAAACGCTTTTCTTCTCCTCAAAGCGCTCCGGCGGAAAGCTCGCCGCCTGGGCCGCCGGCGGAAAGCTGTTTTTCAGAACGGGAGGAGCGGTCGTCCCCGTCAAACCCCCGGCGCTGCCCGGCGCCCATAATCTGGAGAACGCCATGTGCGCCGGACTTATGGCCCTCCACTGCGGCGTGGAGCCCGCCGTGATAAAAAAAGTTTTCGCGGCTTTCCGCGGAGTGGAACACCGGCTGGAACCCGCCCGCCGCGTCCGCGGCATCGCCTTCGTCAACGATTCCAAGGCGACCAATGTGGAGTCGACCCTGGTGGCGCTGAAGGCGCTGGGCCGGGGAAAGAATATCTGGCTTATCCTGGGCGGCCTGGACAAGGGCAGCCCTTACGCGCCGCTGCTGCCGTTTATCCGCAGGCACGTAAAAGCCGTGCTGACCATAGGCGCCGCCGCGCCGAAGATAGAGATGGAGCTGGCCGGCGCCTGCCCCATAATAACTTCCGTCACCCTGGAACGCGCCTGCCGCGCCATACTCGGGGCGGCCGCGCCCGGCGAGACGGCGCTCTTCTCCCCGGCCTGCGCCTCCTTCGACCAGTTCCTCGACTTCGAGGACCGCGGCCGCAAATTCAAAGCTTTCGTGAGGACCCTGCGTTAAATGGATTTCACTTCCGCGCGGCGCAAGCCGGCTTTCAACACTATCCAGAACCGCAGCCTGCGGTTCATCGACTACCCGCTCTTCTTCGTGGTCATCATCCTGCTGATGCTGGGGCTGGTCTCGCTTTTCTCGGCGAGCGCGCTCTACTCCACCAATGAGGGCTTTGACACCCTCTACTACACAAAAAAACAGGCGCTGTTCATATTTACGGGCTTCGGGCTGATGGCCGCCGCCGCCCGCGCCAACCTGGAGCGCATCCGCCCCTTCATCAAGCCGGCGCTGCTGGTTACCGCCGCCCTGCTGATAATAACCCTGTTCATGCCGAAGGTGGCCGGCGCGCGCCGCTGGATACCGCTGGGCTTTATGAAGCTGCAGACCAGCGAGTTCGCCAAGATAGTGGTGGTGCTTTACCTGGCCGACTTCTTCGACCGCAACATGAGCCACATCAAGGAAAACTGGAAGGAGCTGCTTAAGCCGCTGACCGCCAGCCTTGTCATCATGGGCCTGATAGCCGCCGCCCCGGACCTGGGCATCCCCGCGCTGATCTTCGGCGTGGCCATGTTCATGGCCGGCGCCGCCGGCGTGCCCCTTAAGTTCGCGCTTGCCCCGTTCCTGGCCGCGATCCCGGTAGTGATAACGGAGTTTATCCTGCACCCCTACCGCATAGAGCGCATCCGGGCCATGCTTTCGCCCTGGGAGCATGCCAAGGGAAGCGGCTACCAGCTGGTGCAGGCGATGCTGGCCGTCGGCTCCGGCGGCTGGTTCGGCAAAGGCATCGGGGCCTCCAAGCTGAAGCTGATGTACCTGCCCGTTCCGCACACCGATTTTATCTTCTCCGTAGTGGCCGAGGAGCTGGGTCTCGTGGGGGGGCTCTTCATCACGGGGCTCTTCACCGCCTTCCTATTGAAGGGCGCCCGGGTGGCCCGCAACGCGCCCAGCCTGTACACCGCGCTGGCGGCCCTGGGCCTCACCCTGCTCATCTCGCTGCAGGCCTTCTACAATATAGGCATGAACATCGGCATCCTGCCGACCAAGGGCATCCCGCTGCCTTTCTTCTCCTACGGCGGCTCCTCCATCTGGTCGTCGATGATAATGGTGGGGATAATACTCAATATCTCGGCGCACAGGAGCGGGCAGAAATGGTAGAAAAAAAACGCGCCCTCATAGCTTCCGGCGGCACCGGCGGACATTTTTACCCCGGCTTCGCGCTGGCGGTTGAGCTGCGCGCGCGCGGCTGGCAGACGCTTTTCCTGGTAAAAAAAGAGGATATCGCCCGCCCTGCTCTGGAGGAGGCGGACTTCCCCTACGCCGAGCTCGACATGGTGGCGCTGCCGCGCAGCCTCAACCCCTTCGCGCACGCGGCTTTCTTTTATAAATTTTTAAAGTCCCTGGCGCTGGCCCTGAGGATAATGAAGGATTTCAGGCCCGGCGCCGTGCTGGGCACCGGCAGTTACGTGGCCTTTCCGGCCGTGCTGGCGGCGCGCCTGGCCGGGGTCCCGGTCTACCTGCACGAATCCAACGCCAAATTCGGCCTCGGCAATTACCTGGCCGGCTTCTTCTGCCGCCGGGCCGCCCTCGGCCTGCCGGTGAAGAATAATCCTTTCAAGGAAAGGTCCGCGCTGACGGGTACGCCGATAAGAAAAGCTTTCCGCGCCGCGCCGGACAAGGCCGCCGCGAGAAAAACGCTGGGCCTTGCCCGGGACAAATTCACCGTGCTTGTTTTCGGAGGCAGCCAGGGAGCCCGCCGCCTCAACGCCGCTTTTATCAGCGCCGCCAAAGTTCTTAAAGGAGACCTGCAGGCGGTGCATCTTACCGGCGGCGGGAATTTTGAAGCGGTAAAAGCCGCCTACGCGGAGGCCGGCCTCGCCGAAGCGCCGGGCCTGCTGATCTTCGCCTACCGGGAAGACATGCCTTCTTTATACGCCGCGGCCGACCTGGTTATTTCCCGCGCGGGGGCCAGCACGGTGGCCGAGCTGGTCCAGCTTAAAAAGCCGGCCATACTGGTGCCGCTGCCTTCTTCCGCCGGCGGGCACCAGTTGGCGAACGCGCTGGCGCTCGCCGGGAGCGGCGCCGCGCTGCTCCTTGAAGAAGGCCCCGACTTCGACGCGGAGCTCGCCGCGGCGGTCAGGGACCTTCTGGACGATCCCGAAAAGACGGCCGGAATGGCGGCCCGGCTCGAGACGACGGGAATTCCCCGCGGCCTCGAAGCCGCCTCGGCCCTGGCTGACCTGATCGAGGGCGGAGGGCGCCGGCATGGAAATTGAAAAGGGCGCGAAACGGGTGGAGTTCGGCGTGCCGGAGCGGTTCATGACGAGCTGAAATTAAGCAAATACAAGTTCGGTTTTTAAGAAGCGCGCCGACGTTCCGGTTTCCGGCGAGGGGGGGGTATGTCAGACGAAGATTCAAAATGTAAATTCGCGCTTTACCTGGGCGTTTTTCTCACCTTCCTGGGCTACAGCGGCAGGTACACGGGCATCGAGCCGCTCAATAACCAGTTCTATGTCTTCGCCGTCTGGAGCTGCGTCTTCCTGACGGACAACCTGACTTACCGGGTGAAAGGGAATTCCCTGCTGATCTCCCGCACCCCGGAATTCGCGGCCCTGGCGGTCTGGTCGCTGGCGCTGACGGCCCTGGCGGAACTGCTCAACCTGCGTCTTGGAGCCTGGCATTATCTGAACCAGCCCTCCGACCTTTCAATGCGCTGGGCCGGCCGCGCCCTCACCTGGGCTTCGGTCCTGCCCTCGCTTTTCGTCATGACCGAAATGCTGCAGGCCTTCGGCCTCTTCCGCGGCCTCAGATCGGGGACTTTCAAAATTAAACCCTGGCTGCCGAAAGTTTTTTATGCCGCGGGCGGGGTTTTGCTCTGCCTGGCGCTGGCCGCCCCGGGCCTTTTCTGGCCGCTGGCCCTGCCCGCCGTATTTTTCCTGGCCGAGCCGCTCAACCTGAAACTGGGCCTGCCCTCGCTGCTGCGCGAATGGGAGGGAGGCCTGCCTGAAAAAACGCTGCGCCTGGCGGCCGCCGGTTTGATCTGCGGCTTTCTCTGGAACTGGTGGAACAAGGCCGCCGGCTCCGGCTGGGCCTACGCCCTGCCCGGCCCCCTTTCAGCCCGGCCCGCGACGGTCTATGCCGGCTTTCCCGTGCTGGCTCTCGCCGCTTACGCGCTGCACAGCCTGGCCTCCTGCCTGCGCGCCGGAAAAACCTGGGAGGAAGCCGCCTGGCCCATGCCCGGAAAAGCTCCCGGCGCGGCCGCGCGCTGGGCGGCCGCCGTTCTTCTTCTTCTTACCTCTTATATAGCCCTCCGGGCCGTAGATTCCCACACTGTAACCTTGTACCTCGGCTGGATATAGCCCCGCTTCCCCGTAAAATTACCCTAAAGGCCTATTTGGACGCAGGTCCTTTGGATTTATAACTATAGGTCTACCGACTATTGACATTAGTCAACCCGTGCTGTATAACATAGCGGAAGTTAACGCTGCAGAACTGGAGGAGTTATGAAGAACCTGGTAAAAACAACATTGAGCGCCGCGGCGGCCCTGCTGATACTGCCCGCCCTCTCCTTCGCCGAAGGCAAAAGCATCTACGGCGAGGACAACCGCCTGGAATACTTCGCCGCCTCCCAGCAGATGCAGACCCTTTCCGACTCGGTGGTTTCCTTCTGGAAGGCCGGGGACATCGAAGCGCTCAACCCCGGCGGGATCAGTCTCAAGACGATGAATTTCGGCGAGCGCCTCGGCCTCTGCCCCGGCGAAAAGTTCCGCGAGCAGCCGATAGGCGCTTTCTGCTCCGGCTCGCTGGTGGGCGAGGACCTGGTGATGACCGCCGGACACTGCATAAAGAACGAAGACGACTGCAAGAACGTCAGGCTGGTATTCGGCTACGCCGTAAAAAAGGAAGGCGAGGCCGCCGTGACCACGATGCCCGCCTCCGAAATGTATACCTGCGCCAAAATAGTTAAGCGCTTCCTCGGCGGCGAACCCGGCTCTCCCAATCCCGCCCCGCAGTCGCTCGGCCCCGACTTCGCGCTGATACAGCTTGACCGCAAAGTGGCCGGCCACAAACCCCTGGCCATCAACAGAGGAGCGAACCTTAAGAAAGGCGCGGCCATCACCGTGATAGGCCACCCCGTTGGCCTGCCCCTCAAAGTGGCGGGCGAGGCCACCGTGCGCGACTTTACCAAGAAGGGCTACTTCGTGGCGGACCTCGACACCTTCGGCGGCAACTCCGGCTCCCCGGTGTTCAATACCAAGACCGGGAAGATCGAAGGCATCCTGGTGCGCGGCGACGAGGACTTCGCCCAGAGCCCGGCCGGCTGCACCACGATGGCCACCTACGAGCAGACCGGCGGCCGCGGCGAGGACGTGACCAAGATCTCGGCGCTTTCGGCCTTCATCCCGAAACTGGCCGGTGAGAGGAAGGCGAATAAATCCGGCGAGGAAACGCTCGAAGTGCGGGAGATGGATTCAAGCGCGATACAGTCGCAGGACACAGCTCCCTCCAGGGTGGTAAGCTTCGACTGAGCGCTTAAAAGATCGGGCTTAAGAAAACGCGTCCGGGGCCTCCCCCGGGCGTGTTTTTTTGCGTCCGCGGACACGACGGGAGGCGGATAAAGCGTCTTTTTGATATACTTATAGCGACAGGGGTTAACCAAAGAATAATATCGGCGCGGCCTTTTTTTTGCGCGGACTTTAAACAGGCACGGGAGGACTAATGAGCAAAAGCATGGAATTGATAACCGTAGTGGTGCAGCGCAAGGACGGGCAGCGGGCCATAGACGCCGCGCTCAAATCCGGAGCGCCCGGCGTTACCAGCTTTTTCGGCCGGGGCACCGGCGTGCGGCAGAAACTGAGCGTTTTCGGCCTGTTCATAGAGGCTGAAAAGCAGATAATACTCATCGCCGCCACCAAAGAAAATGTGGACAAAATACTGGACGGCATAGTAAAAGAAATAGGTCTGGACAAGCCGGGCAGGGGTTTTGCCTATGTGCAGACCATCGGCCGGGTAGTAGGCTACTACGAGGGCGGCAATGGCAAAAGGCCTTCTTAAACTGCTGCTGCTGGGCGCCCTCTCAGCCGGAGCCTCAAGCCTGCCTAATTTCCTGGGGGGGCTTTCCGCGCCGGCGGCGGGCAAAATACCGGGACATCACAGGACTGCCACGGCCAAGGAGAGCGCGGCCGAACTGAGCCGCGAACTGGCCGACGTGCCCCGCGCCATGGCGGAACTGAAAAGCCTGGGGAATCCCCGGCCAAGATCGGCCGCGGGACTTTCCAAAGAGGAGCGGGATTTGATGCGGGACACCGCTCCCGGGCTGAAATTCAAATCAAATACGCTTACCCGACAGCTCGGGCTGGCCCCTAAAAAAGGTTCGCTTCCCGGCGGCGGGGCGCTTCCGGCCGCGGCGGGCAAAATAATAAGCAGGCTCAGGACGGGGCCCGCGCCGAAGTTCCAGAGCTTTTCGGAATTCCGGGCGGACCTGCTGGGGTTTTATGAAGAGCACCCGGCCGCCAGGGGCTACCTTCTGTGGCTGGTTCCGGCGGCGGCGGTAGCGCTTTCTTTCCTGCTCTTCCTCTGCAAAAGATATACGCTCAGCATGGCGCTGACCGGCCTGCTTTTCGCGCTGTCCAATTTCCTGCTCTGGGCGCTTTCGGCGGCGGTAGTGCTCTCCTCCCTGCTTACAAAACAGAGCCTGCTGCCGGCCCTGCCGCACGAGCTTTGGCTGTCGCCGGTAGTTTTCCTGGTGGTCTCCGCCGGCATGCTGCGCCTCGCCGACGAGAATTACCCCTTCTGGAATAAGACGGTGCACACGCTGTTCACTCCTATCGCCGCCTCCTGCCTGGCCGCCGGCTGGCTGAACGGAGTAAGCTTCCTCAAAAGCCTGCCGGGCTAAACCCGCCGCGCCTCTCCGGGCCTCGGGAGCGGGGGGAGCGACTTTGTCAACCCTCGCGCCGCACGGTCTCGTGGGAGAAGGCCGGCAGGCAGATGGCTATATATTCGGCGCCCTCCGGGGCCGGTGTGGAATAGCGCACCCGCTCGCCCGGCTCCAGGATGATGGCCTGGCCCGCCCCGACTTCGAAAACCTCGGACTGCGTCTCTATCCTGAGCAGCCCCTTCAGCACCAGAGTGTATTCGGAAAAGCGGGGGGTCTGCGGCGGCTCTTCCCAGCCGCCGGGGCTCACCATGCGGGCCACGCTTATAGTGGTAGTCGCGGAATTAACGCGCCCGATGTATTCCTCTATTATCTTCGGCTTGTTGCCGGCGGCCTTCACAATGGCCGGCTTTTTAATGAATATTGCCATAGCTCCTCGCGCGGATTAAACTTTATATCTAATTCTACCAAAACTCCGCCCGCCCGGCGCACAATAAAAAGGCCCGCCCAGCTATTTATTATAATATAAGGATGAAAAATGAACTCTACACGACGCGCAGGACCAAGATCATCTGCACCATCGGCCCGGCGTCCGAAAATGAAGCCTGCGTCCGCGATCTGATAAAGGAGGGGATGAACGTCGCCCGCATAAACTTCTCCCATTGCGCGTACGAGGAAGCCCTCCACAGGGTGCGCATACTGCGCTCGGTGCGCGAAGAGCTGGGCGTGCCGCTGGCCATTATGCTGGATACCAAGGGGCCGGAAGTGCGGATGTTCGGCTACAGCAAGCCCGTGATCCTGTCCAAGGGGGATACCCTTTATGTGGAGAGCACCGGGAAGCAGCCGGAGGAGATACAGGAGCTGCCGCCCGAGAAGCGCCATTTCTACACCAACCTGCCGCGCATAGACAAGCTTTGCAGCATCGGGACCCGCGTGCTGCTGCAGGACGGCTTCATCGAGCTGGAAGTCTCGCAGCTGCACAACGACTGGCCCGGGGCCGTCACCCTGCGCGTGCTTAACGACGGCAGGCTGAAGGACAAAGCCCATCTCGCCATCCCCGGCGTGCAGTATCCCATCCCGTTCCTGTCCGACAAGGACAGGAAGGATATCGCCTTCGCGGTGGAGAACGATTTCGAATATATAGCGCTTTCCTTCGTGCGCACCGCCAAAGACATAGCCGACGTGAGGGAGATCATAAAAGGCGTCAGGGCCGACGCGCCGATAAAGCTCATAGCCAAGATAGAGGACAAGCAGGCTCTGGCTAACCTCGACGACATCATCCGCGATTCCGACGGCATTATGGTGGCGCGCGGCGATCTGGGGATAGAATTGCCCATCGAGGAACTGCCCACTCTGCAGAAGACCATCATCAACCGCTGCTACCTTGCGGGCAAGCCCGTGATAGTAGCCACACAGATGCTGGAATCCATGACGGAAATGACCTACCCCACCCGCGCGGAAGTGACCGACATCGCCAACGCGGTGCTGGAACTGACCTCGTCCGTCATGCTTTCGGGCGAGACCGCCAAGGGCGCCCACCCGAAGAGGGTGGTGAACATGATGGGCCGCATCATAGATCGCACCGAGTCCTCCATCGATTACCACACCCTGGCGCGCATCACGCACGATTATGTGAACCGCGACGAGATCACCAACATCATGGCCTATAGCGTGGTGAACACGGCGCACGACTGGAACGCCAAGGCCGTGGCCGTGATAACGGACAGCGGCATCGGGGCCAGGGCGCTCTCCAAGTTCCGCCCGGGAGTGCCGATCTACGCCTTCACCCATCATCCCGTGCTTTACCATCAGATGGCGCTGAACTGGGGGGTGGTGCCCTTCCTGATAGAGGACCCGGAGCCCCTCCGCTTCAGCGAAGTGGCGGGAAAAATAATCGACCTGCTGCTGAAGAAGGGGGCTATCGAGAACGGCGAGAAGCTGATCTTCATGGCCTCGAGCCCTTTCGGCAAACGCCGGCCGACCAATACGATACGCTGCGAAGTAGTAGGTGATACCACCTTCCACGAAGCCACTTAAGAAAGGGCCGCGGGCCGGGTATGGGGTTGCCCTGTAGCCGCTTTGGGGAGGGGGGCCCCGCTTCGGGGGGAACCGCGCTGGGCTATGCCCGTGCCGTATCAAGAGCCATGCT
>CAIQNV010000113.1 GCA_903873295.1 uncultured Elusimicrobia bacterium | reverse complement strand
GAACGGTACGCGTCACGCAACTGAAGTTTTTTTCGCATACCCAAATCATGCCATATTTTCCAGCCCCTAAATCAAGCCGTTTCCCCTATGAAGCCACCGGTTATTAGGCTATAAATTACCCACACGATAGGGAGAAGAGCCATAATTTAAAGTCACGGTCAGGTGCGCGGAGCCGGCGAGACGCAAAGGAATATTTTATGACGGTGCTTATCGTGGATGACAATTTTCTGGTGCGTGACATGATAAGGGATATCTTACAGAAGATGCGCAATCAGGTGGTGGCCGAGGCAGGGAACGGCGACGATGCCATAAAGGCCTTCAGGGAACTGCTCCCCGAGCTGGTGCTGCTGGACCTTGTAATGCCGGGAAAACCGGGACTGGCGGTCCTGGAGGAGCTCAGGCTGATAAACCCGGCGGCCAAAGTGGTCATGGTGACGGCCGTTCAGCGGGACGACATCAATAAGCAGCTTTTTGAGAAGGGGGCGACCGCGGTACTGCATAAGCCCTTCTCCTACGGGGAACTTCAGGAAGTCCTTGAAAAGGTTGCCTAAAATATCTATGAATGAAAACTCGAGCGGGATATTAAAGCGGTTGACGGAAGTGGGCCTTAAGAAGTGTCTGGGCAGGCTTTCAAACGTTTCCGCCGGGACCTGGGAGATCCTGGACGTAACCGCTTTTCGCGGGACGCTCGAGGACGCCGTAAGGCGGCACGATTTTAAAAATCCCGCCGCCTCCGCCGTTTATTTTGATATCGGCGGGTTCCCTCTCACCGCCGCGATGCTGTTCGACCCGGGCGAGATGGAGTGCATCTCCAAGTGCTTTATGGGCTACTCCTTTCCCAGGGGGGAGGTTACCACGCAGGCCGAGGAGCTTATGCTGCTGGAGCTGGCCAATATAATTCTCAACTCCGTGATCAATTCAACGCTTAACGCTCTCAGGAAAAGCGGCATTCCGTCGGTGCCGGCCTATCTTGAAGGGGGCCTGAGCCGTCTGCTGGCGGGGCTGGGCGCGGGCGCCGACCCCCAAAAAACTTTCCGGATAATAGCGGCAACGCTGGCCATCCGCTCCGACAATCACACTGCCAGGAGCGAGGTGCTGGCCCTGGTCCCCGAAGAGCTGGAGCTGGAGCTGCCGCTTTCCTAAAAAAACCGCCCGCCTCAGGCGGACGGTCTTAAACAATACGCGCCCTCGGGCTCAGCCGGGCTTTTGGGGCTCGTTCGTTTGCGCCCGCAGCTCTTTCAGGGCGGTCAGGTACCCGCGCTCCTTGGCGATTATGCCTTGTATAAGTTCTTTAGACTCCGGCTTGTCGAGCAGTTTTAAAAGGTCGCGATAGAGCGCCACGCTTTTTCCGGCGCGGTCCGCGTGCGTCCGGAGGGACGCCTCTATCGAGCGGGCGCCTTCCGTTTTCCGCTGCCGGAAACCGACGCCTTCCTTGGAAATTTTACTGAGGGCTTTAAGCCTGGTCCTCTTCTCCTGGGCGATGCTCGTGAAAAGCTCCCATATCTTATCCCCGATCTTTTCATAGGAGCCGTACAGGCCCGCGTCCACGTTGTAAACGGAAACGTCCGCCATCTCTTCGGTTATCAAAACCCGGATAAGTTCTTTTAGTCTCATGCCTATATTCTAGCAATCTGCGATTGGAATGGGTTGGGTCAATTTGATGCCGCTAGAACCACATAAATAAATAAGTCAGGTCCGCGGCCGGGAAAATGTCTTTTGTAGGAGAGGGGTCAATTACATATAATTGAAGGAGTCAGTCATCCAGTCCGGCCCGGAGGCTTACATGAGCGCGCTCTCGAAAACCCAGCTTGAAAAATACGCGGATGTTCTGATCTGGGGGCTTAGAACTTCCCGCCCCGGGTTTAAGAAATACGACATCATACAGCTGCGCTTCCATGTGGACGCGCTGGACCTGGTGGAAGTCCTTTACGGGCGGCTTATAAAGCTGAAGTTCAACGTCAAGCTCAAGATGATGTCCACCCCCTCTACGGAGCTGGACCTTTACCGCAGTACCGACAAGGCGCAGCGGGATTTTATCTTCGCCGGCGAAAAAGAGTTCTGGAATTCCATCAACGGGGACATTTATGTAAACGCCCCCGCTTCGCTGACCCACCTTAAGGACGTGCCCTCCTCCAATATCGCCGACATAACCAGGAACAGGACGGCGCTGCGCGACATCCGCATAATCAACGAAGATAAGGGGCTGGCCGGCTGGACCATGTGCACTTACCCCAACGCGGAGCTGGCCCGCAGCGCGGGCCTCTCCCTGAAGGAATATGCCAGGCAGATCGCCAAGGCCTGCTTCCTGGACGAAAAAGACCCCGCGAAAAAGTGGAGCGAGATCTTCCGCAACAGCGGCAAAATAAAAAAGTGGCTGGCTTCGCTGAACATAGACACCATAAGGACCGAGTCCAAATCCATGGACCTGGAGGTTAAAATGGGGGAGAAGCGGCAGTTCCTCGGGGTCAGCGGCCAGAATATCCCCAGCTTCGAGATCTATACCTCGCCGGACTGGCGCGGCACGAAGGGCGTTTATTACGCCGATTTCCCTTCTTACAAGGACGGGAACTACGTCGAGAAGGTTCGACTCGAGTTCAAGGGCGGGAGAGCGGTGAAAATATCCGCCGGGAAGGGCGAAAGGTTCGTGAAGGGCATGCTCGCCACGGACAGGGGCGCCGGCCAGATCGGAGAATTCTCGCTTACCGACACCAGGTTCTCCAAGATAAACAAGTTCATGGCCAACACGCTTTTCGACGAGAACCACGGCGGCCGCTACGGCAACTGCCACATAGCGATGGGCTTCTCCTATTCGGACACGTATACCGGGGAGATCTCCGGGCTCACCCCCGCGGTGAAGGAAAAACTCGGCTTCAACACCTCGGCGGTGCACTGGGACCTGGTGAACATAGAGGATAAGAAAGTGACCGCCACGCTTAAAAGCGGCAAAAAAACTACGATCTACGAAAAAGGCCGGTTTAAATACTAGCAGCCGTCCGGCCGCCCCGCAGAAGCCTATCCCGCATGTCCACACTTATAGCCGCGCTTAAAACAGAGAGGGGCCGGCATGTGGCCGGGGCGGTATTCCTGTCCGGGCTTTCGGCCATGTTCCTTTTCTGCGGCTACGAGTTTATACGCTCGCCAGCCGAATCCATCTTTATCGACCGGTTCGGCGCCGGCGCCAAACCTTACGCGATAGCCTGCGTACCTTTTATGATGGCCGCGATGATCTACGGCTACGGCCGCCTGCTTTCCTCCGTGGGGGCTAAAAGGGCCATGGCGGTCTCCATGCTGGGCAGCGCGGGCTTTTTAATTCTGGCCTGGCTGCTGCTGGGCCGCGCCGGGAAGTGGCTGGCTTTTCTGCTCCTGGTTTTTAAAGAATCTTACGTGGTGATAATTTCCGAGCAGTACTGGTCGTTCATAAACAGCGTGCTGAAGGACGAGGAGGGAAAGGTGTTCAACGGCCCGGTAGCCGGCCTGGGGGCACTGGGCTCCCTGATAGGCGGCTGGCTGCTGGGGCGCTTTGCGGTCGGTCTCGGCACCGAGATCTTCGTGGTATTCTCCGCCTTTATGGTACTGCCGGCCGCTGCGCTGTTCTGGGTCGGCTATAATAATGCCGGGGAGCCCAAGCCGTCCGCGGCCGAGGCGGGGGGCAAAAAAGGCCATCTGCACCTGAGCATCTTGACCGAGAACCGCACGGTGCTCTTCATAGCCTTCATTATCTTCGCCGCGCAGGTAGTGGCCACGGCGCTGGATTTCCGTTTTACCCAGCTGGTGCAGGATTTTATGCCGCTGAAGGACGCGCGCACCGCCTACCTCGGGCATTTCTGGATGAACGTGAATATCTTCTCGTTCTCCATGCAGTTCCTGCTGACGCCGCTGCTGCTGCGCTATATCCCGCGGCGCGGCATACTTACCGCCATCCCGGCGGTGCATATCGTCACCTGCCTGCTTCTGTTCCTGTATCCCGCGCTGGGCCTGGCCTCGACCGCTTTCCTGCTGTTCAAGGGCATGGACTATTCCATCTTCAGGGCGTCCAAGGAAACGCTTTACATCCCTTTCTCATACGACACCCGCTATCGGGCCAAGCAGGTGGCCGAAGCCTTCACTTACCGCTTCGCCAAAGGGCTTACGGCGGCCGGCGTGTCCGCGCTTAAGACGCTGGGCGCTATCGCGCCCGGCTTCTACCCGGCGCTGGGCTTGTTTTTCTCCGCGGCCTGGCTGGCGATGTCCTTCCCGCTCACGGCAAAAAGAGATGCGCTAAAGAGTAGCCAGGCCCCGGTTTGATCAGAGGGCCGGTCATGGGGTTGCCCATTCCGCCGCGCAGGAACCGTTGGCCGTCTGATGAGCATCGCTCTTGATACGGCACGGGCATAGCCCAGCGCGGTTCCCCCCGAAGCGGGGCCCCCCTCCCCAAAGCGGCTCCAGAGCAACCCCATGCCCGGCCCGTACCCATGCTAAACACGGAAGCGCTTTTAAATTTAACTTGCCCGCAAAGGCCGGCAATGAATACAATGGTATATCCGGAAATTAAAAGCTCAGCAAGGCGATCATGACCACCACCAGACCAGCCCGCGAATTTACGAAGGACACAGAGGCTCCCGCTGCCGCCGGGAAGCGGCCGGAGGGCGAGCTGCCGCCCAACGCGCAGAAGCTCATGGAAGACCGGTACCTGCGCCGTCAGAACGGCGGCTTCGAAGCCCCGCGCGAATTGTTCCGCCGCGTCGCTAAAACCATCGCCTCCGTCGATATGTTCTACCGGAAGAGCACGGACGACGTGGCCCGCACCGAGGAAGCTTTTTACGCCATGCTGAGCAGCCTGGAATTCCTGCCGAATTCCCCGACGCTGCTCAACGCCGGCTCCAGGTTCGGGCAGCTGTCGGCCTGTTTCGTGCTGCCGGTGGAAGATTCTATAAAAGGCATATTTTCCTCCCTCATGAACGCCGCCGAGATACATAAATCCGGGGGCGGCACCGGATTCTCGTTCTCGAAACTCAGGCCGTCCGGCAGCAAGATGGAGGATTCCAGGATAATCGCCAAGGGCCCGCTGGCCTATCTGCAGCTTTACAACCAGGCCATGGGGATAGTCGAGCAGGGCGGAGTGAGGCGCGGCGGAAACATGGGCGTGCTGCGGGCCGATCATCCGGACATCTTCGATTTCATAAGATGCAAGTCGCAGGAGAATGTCCTGACCAATTTCAATATCTCGGTGGCGGTGACGGACGGCTTCATGGCCTGCCTGTCGGAAAAACGCAGCTTCGAGCTGGTGGACCCGAACACCAAAAAGAAGACGCCGGTAAACCCGGAAAAGATCTGGGCCGAGCTGGTTTCGGCCGCCCACGCCAACGGCGAGCCGGGCGTTATCTTCATCGACACCATAAACCGGCATAACCCGACGCCGCAGTTCCTGATGGACGCGACCAACCCCTGCGGAGAGCAGCCGCTGCTGCCTTACGAATCCTGCAATCTCGGCAGCATAAACCTGTCGAGGTTCGTCAGACAGCGCGGCATTGACTACGCGCAGCTGGAAAAGACCGTGCGGCATGCCGTACATTTTCTGGACAATGTGATAGACATCAACAACTACCCGCTGCCGAAATTGAAACAGGCGGCCGAAGCCAGCCGCAAGATAGGCCTGGGCGTGATGGGTTTCGCCGACATGCTTATAGCCCTGAACGTGCCCTATGATTCCGAAACGGCCCTGCAGCTCGCTTCCAAGCTCATGGCGTTCATCAAGGAGACGGCCGTCGGATATTCCGCCGCCCTCGCCGCCGAGCGCGGCGTGTTCCTTAATTTCCCGATAAGCGTTTACGCCAGCGGGCCGGAGCGCAGGAACGCCACTCTGACCACCATCGCCCCCACCGGGTCCATAAGCCTCATAGCCGGGTGCTCTTCGGGCATAGAGCCGCTGTTCGCGGTCTCGCATATGAACGCCGGGCAGCAGGGCGGGTTCAGGCTGATAAACCCGCTGTTCGAGAACATAGCCCGGACCGAAGGCTTTTATTCCGAGGAGCTGATGCGCAAGATAGACGCCAACGGCGGCAGCGTCAAGGGGCTCGGCGAGGTGCCGGAAACGGTGCAGAAATTATTCTCGACGGCGGCCGACATCCCCCCGGCCCGGCATGTAAAAATGCAGGCCGAATTCCAGAAGCACACCGATAACGCCGTCTCCAAAACGGTGAACCTGCCGAATTCGGCGACCATCGCCGATATATCCGACCTTTACAAACTCGCCTGGAAAGAGGGCTGCAAAGGGATAACCGTTTACCGGGACGGGAGCAGGAACAGCCAGCCGCTCACCGCCGGCGGCTGCGCTACCGGCACCTGCGGCCTGTAAACCGGACGGCCGCACCGGGGACAGGGGACGGGCTGCCGTTCTTAGAAGGTCATTAAGACGGAAATGCGGTGCACGGAGCCCAGATCTCCGAAAGGCGAGAAGGCGTAATCCAGCTGATAATTCTTATAGCGCAGCCCGGCCCCGAAGCTCACGTTGCGGGTGCCGTTCAGGTCGCTTATTGCGCGCGTGTTGAAGCCGGCCCTGAGGAATGTGTCCATATCCTCGGAGAAGGGCAGTTTCACCTCTCCTCCCATGGCCAGAAAGGGCAGATTGTCGCGCGTCGCTATCATATCGCCGGTCAGGTTAAAATAATCCGACAGTTTCGTCACGGTGCCGAGCCGCAGTATCAGCGGCAGGGAGGCCTGTTCCTTATCGTAGCGCAGCGTCCCCATTATGTTCTGCGCGGTCAGGCTCATGCGGAAATTATTATCGAACATATAAGGCAGGTTGAGCCCGATATCGGCCGAGACCGTGTTGTCTCCGGACAGGATCTTGGATTTCACGAACTTGCCGGCGGCCCCAAGCACAAAGCGCTCCTCCGGGTTCTTGTTGAAGCCGGTTATATAACAGGCGAACCCCACGTTGATGGCGATATCGTAAGGGGTAAAATCATTCAGCACAAGACCGCTGGAGTCGGTCCGGCTTATCTTGCCGTAATTCATATACTTCAGGGCCACGCCCCAGGAGCCCATCTCCCCGGCTGTTTCGGCGTAGGCGAAATAATCCGAGAAGGCTCCGGCCAGGTAGGGGGCGTGCGTGAAAGCCAGCGAATTGTTTTTGATGTTTATAAGCCCGGCCGGGTTCCAGTCCAGCGCGAAGGCGTCGTCGACCAGCGCGGAATAGGCCTCGCCCAGCGCCGCGCCGCGCGCCCCCGAGGCTATTTTGAGGAACTGTCCTGAAGCGGTGCCCACCGAGCCCGCGCCGAACCCCTCGGCGGAAGAGCGGCCTGGCAGGGCCAGAGAGCAAAGCAGCAGCCCCGGCAGCAAAGCCGCGTAGCTGAAGATGTTTTTTCCGGCTAATTTCCTCATAGCTCCCCGACGACCGGCAGCTGCCTATCTCTCTATCGCCACTTTAAAACTCTTTGAGGACTTCTTGTCCTTCGACTGTATGAAAGCTATATAGATGCCGCTGGCGGTCTTGCGCCCGGCGCTGTTAAAGCCGTCCCAGTGCGCCATGCCGTTGACGTCGGCCTTCAACTCCCGCACCAGCTCGCCCAGGAAGGTGTAGATCCTGACCTTCGCGTTCGGGGTCATGTTGGTGAAGTGCATCACGTCCGAGACCGAATTGGGCCTGTAGGGATTGGGATAGATCTTAACGGCTGAGAGTCCGGCCTCCGGGCTCGCCTGCATCAGCTGGAAAGTGGACAGATGCCAGGTCTGGCCTATCACGCGGTTATTGGCGGTGTCGGAGACGGACGGCAGCGGCACCCAGATGGCGTTGGTCTCGTCGAAAAGGGCCAGGATAAGCCGGGCGCGCTCCGCCTGGGGCTGCATCTCCCCGGGCAGGTCGGAGGTCCTGTAGGGCAGGGTTATCGTTATAGCGCTGCGCACAAGGACCGGGGGAGAATAGTTTATCTTAAGGCCTATGCCGGTAGGCTGCAGAACGGAAACCGCCGATCTTTCGGGCATGAAAACGGATTCCGGCTGCATTGTAATATTAGTGTAGCCGCCAAGCGAGCCCGCCGGGATAAGCACGGAGATCAGCCCATAAGACGCCTGCAGTTCCACCCTCGTGTCCTGTGTTACCGGGGTGCTTCCGCTGCTTGCCCGCGAAGTCGTTATCGTGCTGGTCAGCACGAAGTCCGTGGTCGTCCCGGTCTGCCCCTGCGCCTGGATCTGAGCCCAATACGTCGCGCCGATGTCCAGGTCTTTGGCCGTCCAGCTCAAAGCGTTCACGCCCTGTTCAGCCCTTGTGCTTGTCCAGGAGCTGAAATTATCAAGGGCGGAGATCTCGGAGTTGTACGTCGAGACCAGGATATTGTAGACCGTATGGGAGGAATTCCCGTTATCGGCCCAATTCAGCGTAAAGCCGTCAATCTTCAGGCCGGTGAAAGTCTGCCGCGCCGGCAGTACGTAGGCTGTCGCGGGCAGCGTAAGGGCGGTGCCCAGGAAAACCGCCGGGTCTGTCGGGATACCGGTGAGGTTAAGCGCGGAAACGCGCAGATAATAGCTGGCGTTCGAAACCAGGCCGCCGAAGGAGGCAGCGAATCCGGGCGTTATGGAGGACAGCACCGTGCCGGTAAAATCGGAGCTGGATGAAACATACGCCAGGTATTTCGTCCCGGCCGGATTGAACGGCGCAACAGCGTCGGTCCAGTTCAAAGTGACCGAAGAAATACCAAGGCCGGAATACCCTACAGGTTCCGGGTCGTAAGCGCCGGTGGCCATCGGAGGGAACGCCACTACCGGCGAGGGGCGGTTAAGCCGGTTGTAAGCCGTGATCTCCGGATAGTAGGTGGTGTTCGGCTCCAGCCCCGTGAAAAGGGTGTAGTTGTTGGTCGTGGAAAAGGAGAACACCGGCGCGGTGAAAGGAGAATTGGAGGAGATGCGCACCAGGTACAGGGTGTCGGCCGGATTAGAAGCAGGCAGCCAATTGATGGTCATAGTAAGGGGAGTAACTGCGAAGATAAGGTCCATCGGCGGCCTTCCCGGCTGGTTGGCCATGGTGGACGTGGGGAGGGTTACGGCGTAATTGACGGAACCTTCCTGGTTGACGGTCCCGGCGCGGAAATAATAGCTGGTGTTGGGGTTGAGGCCGCTTACGATAGTCAGGCGGCCCAGGTTAATATCCGCGGTGCGCGAGGAGGAGAGCACCGGGCTGAAGGCCGGCCCCGTCGAGGCCTCGAGCAGGTAGCTCTCGGCGGTGGCGCTCTGCGGGCCGCCCGGGCGCGGCGTCCAGGCCACGGTTATGCTCGACTGGAAAACCGCCGGGATCATAAGGCCGGTGAGCGGCTGCGGCAGAGTCTGCCTGGACTCCGGGACGGTGTTGCTGTAGACGGTCGTGCCGTTATACAGCGCGCCCGCCCTGAAATAGTAAACGGTATTAGGGGCCAGTCCGCTTATCAGGAGATTTGAGACCGGAGCGCCGAAGGCCGCCGAGCTTTTATATACGGGGTTGAAGAAGCGCGACACAGAGGCCTCCGCTACGTGGCCTTCGGCGGCAATGCCGGGGATGAAGCTTATTCCCGCGCTCGCGGTTGAATTCCAGACATCCAGCGCAACCGCGTTCAGCAAGCCGGGAAAACCGGTCTTTGTCGAGGAGAGGATGGTGTAGTTGGGCGTGAGTTCCCAGTTAAGAGTGGCAAGGCGCAGGTAGTAAGTGGTGTTGGGGATAAGACCCGGCAGCGTCAGCGACCTGAGCTGGTCCTGGTAAGTATAAGTGACGGAAGAGATCGCTCCGCCTCCCCCGCCGGTCCAGGCCGAGGGGAGGGTCGACCCCTCCAGCCTGTAGCCCTCGCAGGCAAAGGCCTGCGGGGATTCCGACATGGGGGTGAAGCTCACCGTTATTTCCTGGGGGGCCGCGCTCGTATCGGTCAGATACTCGGCCACAGGCAGCGCCAGCGTAACCGAGGATTGGGAGCCGCTGTAATTAGGGGCGCCGGCCTTGTTCAGCGACCCCACTCTGAAATAGTACGTCGTGTTCGGGTCGATCGTGGTCAGGGTAAGCGTGCTGAGGTCCAGCCGGTAGGAAACGGAAGAATGGACGAGCCCGCCCGCGATAAAGTTAGTGGTGGAGGCCTCCAGCCGGTAGCCCTGGGCGGCCCCGGCCGCCAGCGCTTTCCAGGCAAGCTTGGCGGAGCCGTCGGCCACGGCGATCCGCGTCAGGTTTTGCGGTATGGGGGAAAGTGTGGTAAAAGAGCGGGGCTCTACCAGGTTCGGCATTCCTGGCAGGTTAAGGGCGCCTGCCCGGTAATAGTAGGTCGTGTTGGACGCCAGCTCAGCGAGAGTGGTGGAAACCGTGACAGCCGGCAAGGTCAATGTCCTGAAAACGGAGGAGAGGGAGGGGTCGGTGTAAAGGTTCAGCCTGTAGCCTTCGGATCTCTCCGCCTGGGAGGCCCCGTTGATCGCCGTCCAGGACAAGGTGGCGCTGGTTTCGTGGACGGCGGCGGAAAGGCCTGTCAGTTTAAGCGCCAGCGTAGCGGTGGAGATGGAAGGCGTGTAGGCGGTGAGCGTGCCTGAAACTCCGCGCGCCCTTACCTGGAAATAGTAGGTGGTATTGGCGTTAAGGCCGCCCATCACCACCGGCGGGTAGCCCTTCAGCGAGACCGCGGAGGGGATGAAAAGAGAATCCGTAGAATACCGCAGGTCATAGGCGGTCCAGTCCGGGTTGCCGTTGGTGTTCCAGCCGATGCTGGCTCCGGCGGTAAAGGAGGAATCCGCGGTGAAATAGGAGGAGAGCGAAAAGATCCCGCCGGGCGCGGCCACCCAGGTGGCGGTGGAGACCGGAGAGTACTGGCTGTCGCCTTCGGCGGTGATCTTTACTCTGAAATAGTAGGTGGTGTCCGGGTTGAGCGGGGAATAATTAGCCGACGCCGAACCCGCCGCCGCGTTCACGGACGAAGGCGCGAAAGAGGGGGAGGTGGAAAAAACCGTTGTGTAGGGGCCGCCGGCCGCCGTCCAGGCTAAGGTGACGCTTCCCGTGCTGGTCCGCGAAACATAGGGCGCGAGATTTGTGGCGCGCGCGGGAACGGCCGCCCCCAGCAGGCAGGCGGCAGCCGCGATAAACGTTCTTGCCCTATAAGACATATTTATAGTTTAACAGATGTCTCTTAAAATACAATGACTAATATGTTACAGAAAAAGGAGCGCGCCGGCACGCCGCTGCGCCTTGACGCCCGCGCATTATTTGCACGGGACGCGGTTTCTATTATATTATAATTTAAATCACTCAACCTTCCGGATATGCAGCGCGGCGGCACAATTCAGCGGTCAGGCTAAAATGCAGTTCCAGACAAATAAAGCGGTAATAATATTTCCAAAAGCGGAAAGCCCCGTCGTGCGCCGCCTTGCGGCCGCCGCCGTTCTGCTCGCTTTCTGCGGCCCGGCCGGCGCCCTGCAGAAGAATCCCTTCCCGGTTTTTTCCATTTCCGGCGGCGTCCCGCTGCTTTCGCAGGCCGCTTCAACGGGCGCCGTGGTGGCCCAGGGCGGCAATTATGCCGTGCCGCTGCCGGACGGCCGCACGCTCTGGCTCCTTAATAACCTTTGGGCCGGCGAGCTGAAGCCGGACGGCCAGGCCGCGGTCTGGGGAGTGATCGACGGCGCGGCGGCGCTTGCGCCCAGCACCTCCCCTTACGCGCAGGCGGGCGCGCTGACCTATATTTCAGACGAGAACAAGTGGCCGCTGCCCCTGCTTTCCGGCGACCTTAAAGAGTATAGCCAGGCGCGCAAGTTCTGGCCGCGGGCCGGGCTTTGCGCCGGCGGCAAATGCCATGTTTTCTATTCCATAATGAACAATTACGGCCCCGAGCCCTACGATTATTTCCGGGTGGGGCAGGGAGTGGCGCTGGCCGGGAGTCCGGCCGGGCCCTACGCCAAGGCCCGCCAGGGTCCGCTCTATTCGCTGTGGAACGACATAGAGCCGGCTTTCGGCTCGGCCGTCTGGGCCGACGAGGACGGCTGGGTTTACGTCTATGGCCGGTCAATGCAGGCCCCGGGCGAATACGGGGCGGAACTGGCCCGCGCGAAGCCGGAAAACCTGGCCTCGAGGGAAAAATATTCCTACTACAGCCGGGAAGCCGCCTCGGGCTCCTGGACGGAGGATCTCTCCGAGGCCTCCCTGGTGCTGGAAGGCATGCCGGACGAATTCTCGGTTTCCTATAACGCCCGCCTGAAAAGCTATCTGGCCGTTTATTACGAGGCCGAGGGCAGCCGCGTGCTGGCGCGCCAGGCCCGCTACCCCTGGGGGCCCTGGGGCGAGCCCGCGCCGCTGCTGGTCTGCGGCAAAGAGGAATACTGCTACGGGGCCAAGGAGCAGCCCGGCTTCGCGGCCGCCGGCGGCGGAAAAATTTTCATCACGGTGGAGAAAAAGAACGCGCCCTACCTGTACGAAATTATTTTCGAGTAGAGGATCCCATGTCTGAATACAACATCCTTGTTATAAATCCCGGCTCCACCTCGGACGAGGTCAGCTATTTCCGCGGCGAGGCCGAGGTCTTCCACAAGACCGTCCGCTACAGCCCCGAAGATCTCAAGCCCTATGAATGCGAAAAGATAACCGCGCAGTTCGACCTGCGCAGGCGCATGGCGCTGGAAGCGCTGAAAGAGCACGGCGTGGACATAAAAGAGCTGCATGCCGTGATAGGGCGCGGCGGCCTGGTAAAGCCCATTGAGGGCGGCGTTTACGAGGTGAGCGATACCCTGCTCGAAGACCTGAAAGAAGGCGTGATGGGGGACCACCCCTCCAACCTGGGCGGCATGATCGCCAGGGACATAGCCGGCAGGAACGGCGTAAAGGCTTTCATCGCGGACCCGGTGGTGGTGGATGAGCTGGACTCCATAGCGCGCTATTCGGGGATGCCGGAAAATCCGCGCATCTCCATTTTCCACGCCCTTAACCAGAAGCGCGTGGGCCGCCATGCCGCGCACCAGCTAGGCAAGCCTTACGAAGATTGCCGCCTGATCATAATGCACGGCGGCGGCGGCATCTCGGTGGGCGCTCACCTCGGCGGCCGCGTGGCGGACGTGAATAACGCGCTGGACGGCGACGGCCCTTTCACCCCGCAGCGCTCCGGCGGCGTGCCCGCCGGCGGCCTGGTTAAAATGTGTTTCAGCGGCAAGTATACGCAGGCGGAGATGAAGCTGAAGCTGAAAGGCCGCGGCGGCCTGGTGGCCTATACCGGCACCTCCGACTGCATAGCTCTCGAGAAATATATTCTCACCGGCGAGGTGAAGCCGGGCTCGGGGCTGGACCCCGCCAGAATTTCTCGCGAGCAGGCCAAAGAGGCCGTGCTGGCCATGGCCTATCAGGTCTCCAAGGAGATAGGGGCGCTGGCCGCCGTGCTCGAGGGCAAGGTGGACGCCATAGTTCTCACCGGCGGCCTGGCCTACGATAAGATAGTGGTGCCGGAAATAAAGCGCCGCGTCGGCTGGATCGCCCCGGTGCTGTCCTATCCCGGCGGTGACGAGATGACCGCCCTGCGCACCGCGGCCGCGACGGCGCTGAACACGCCCGCCAGGGTGAAGAAGTATTAGCGGAATTTGTTTAAATTAATCGCTCCGGAGGAAAGATGAAATTCAGGAACTTTGACGAGCTGCTCGGCCTGGTGCGCGGCAAGACGAACCGCATAGTGGTGCCCGGCGCCAATAACGACGAGGTGCTGACCGCCTGCAAGCTGGGCGTGGATAATAAAATAATCTCGGGCGGCATTTTGATAGGCCCCAAAGACCAGGTGGAGGCGATAGCCGCCAAGGTGGGCCTGAAACTGGACATCTTCGAGATCGTGGACGGATCCGATTGCGCCGAGATGTGCAATCTGGCCGTGGACCTGGTGAAGGCCGGCAAGGGCGACTTCCTGGTGAAGGGGCTCGTCGACACCAAGTTCTACATGAAGGCCATCCTGCGCAAGGAGGTCGGCGCCGTGGCGGAGGGCACCGTGCTCAGCCACTTCGTGCTGTTCGAGCTAGCCAACTACCACAAGCTCTTCGCCGTCACCGACGCGGCCATCCTGATAAAGCCCACGCTGGACCAGAAGGCCAAGATCACCCGCAACGCCGTGGACATGATGCGCATGCTGGGCGTGGAGACGCCTAAAGTATCGGTGGTCTGCCCGGTAGAAAAAGTGAACCCCAATATTCCCAGCACGCTGGACGCCGACGCCCTGGTGAAGATGAACAAGGAAGGCTCCCTCCGGAACTGCGTGGTGGAAGGCCCTTATGACATTTATATAACCTTCTCCAAGGAGCTGGCCGCGGAAAAAGGCATAAAGGGCGCGCAGGTCCCCGGAGAAACGGACATCGCGCTGTTCCCCGACCTGGATTCCGCCAACCCGGTGTACAAGTGCCTGTCCTTCTTCGGCGCGGGCATGAAGTCGGCCACGCTGCTGGCGGGTTCCAACATCCCGGTGATCTTGCCGTCGCGCACGGACACGCCCATGACCAAGCTGCACTCTATAGCTCTGGCCTGCTACCTCAAGGACGCCGCGAAAGTCGCGGCCTGATAAATAAAGGAGATAAAAATATGGCATGGGATTTTCTAAAGAAGATAGTTGGCGGTAAAGGGGAAGGGAAAAAGACGCCCGACTTCCATATCCCGGTGGCGGCTAGGCCGGCGGCTCCCAGGGCGGAGATCCCGGCCGCGCCGGCGGCGGAAAAGCCGGCCCCGGCAGCCCCCGCCGCTCCCGTTAAGGAGAAAGCTCCTTCCGAGAAGACCGACGCCGAGCTGGCCGCCGAGCTGGACAAAATGTCGCCGCAGATACTGGCGCAGGCCAAGGACCCCCGGATGCGGGCGCTGATCATAAACATCTACCGCAAAATGCTGGTGGACGGCGTGAACATCAACGACGACAAGGAAGTAAAGAAGTGGATGAAGAAGCACCCCGAGGTGCTTCAGGGCGGCGAGACCATGAAGGTCGAGACCGTGCGCCGCGAGGAGCCGAAGGTCGGCCGCAACGATCCCTGCCCCTGCGGCTCCGGCAAGAAATACAAAAAGTGCTGCGGCGCCGGCAAGTAACGGCAAGACCTGTTCCCCTATTGGCGTAACCGATAAAAAAACCGCCGGCCTTTTAAGGGCCGGCGGTTTAAAACCGTTAAAGGATTTTAGATTACCACTTGTTGCCGCCGCCGTAGCCGCCGCGATCGCCGCCGCCGCGTCCGCCGCGATCACCGCCGCGTCCGCCGCCGCCGCCGGTGCGGGCTTCCATCGGGCGAGCTTCGTTGATGGTCAGCTTGCGGCCGCCGAAGTCGGTGCCGTTCAGCTTTTCCATGGCAGTGGTGGCTTCCGCGTCATTAGCCATCTCGACAAAGCCGAAACCGCGGGACTGGCCGGTCTCCCTGTCAGTGATAAGCTTGGCGCTGGTAACCGCACCGTGCGTGGTGAACAGGGCGTTCATCTCCGCTTCGGTGGTTGTGAAGGGCAGTCCGCCCACGTATATTCTCTTGCTCATTGTATTATTCTCCTAGCAACTTTAATTACCTGACTCAACTCTCTTTGCTCTATCTTTTCCTAATGTTGCTTGGTAGAATAGGCTTCAAAAACTTGAGTTCTGGTTTGACTACCTTTATAGTATGACATTATTCAGGGAAAAGGTCCATAGGCCAAAGGACCTATAGCCGGACAGGCATTTGGCCCGCCGGCGAAGATGCGGGCCCTGCCGCGGGCTAGGTACAAAGACCGGATCCTTATAGCCCTTTGTGCTCATTCACCGCTCCCGGGCAAATACATATACTATGTGGAGAATAATAGCAGCCTAATTAGGAATAAAGCCGGATGAGCATCGCGATAAAATTTTTTGCGGCGACAATTTTTCTTTCGGCTTTAAATCTGCCCCTTTGCGCGGAGACCGCGCTTGAACAGGTTAAAGCCATAGCCCCCGGAACAGAGCTTTCTATCCCCCTGCCCGCCGCGGAGTACGCGGGGGGCGCCGGCGCGCCCTCTGAGGCGATCCTGAAAAAACTGGCGCTCTTCGATTATCAGAAGTCGGACGTGCTGCTGGTCCTGAGATATCCCGCCGTTCTTCATGACGACTATTCTGTGGAGAAGATAGAGTTCGTCATTAACGACCCGCTGCGCAAGATCGGGAAATATCTTCAGAACTACACTTACTACAGGACTACCCAGCCGGGGCCCCGTCCTACGGTGCTTGTGTCAATGCACTTCACGGGCGATAAGACGATAAGCGACTGGGCCGCGATGCATTTCGCGGATAACGGCTATAACGCGGTGATCATCAACACGCGCGAATCGCTCACCGATGAAACCCGCCCGCTCAGCGGATTAAGCGACCTTTTTATAAGGGAAAGCATAGCCGGAAGAATGTGCATAGACCTGCTCGAGAAGCTGCCGGAGGTAGATAAGGAAAAGCTTTACGCTTTCGGGATCAGCATGGGCGGAATAAGGACGGCCCTTTTGTTCGGGGTTGAACAGCGGCTTAAAAAAGCGGGAGAGATCTCGGGAGGGGGCGATATCCCCGGGATCATAGCCGACACCCGGTTTTTCAAGCCCGAGAACACCAGGGACGCAAGAATGCGGATAGAGGGGATCTCCAGCCTGCGGGCCTTCAGGGCCTACATGAAAAAAATAATGACCGTAGACCCCCTCGACTTCGGCAGCCTCAGGAATCCCGAAGATATCATCATGGTAATAAGTCGCCATGATAAATTCGTCCCCGATATCTATCAGGAAAAGCTTTTCCACGCGTTCTCAAGGCCCCGCGAGGGAAGATATCCCGTGGCAATACACTCGGCCATGGGGCATTTGCATACGGCCATGAATTACACCAAATATGTGGACCGCTTCATCGCTTTTTTCGAAGGCAAACACTAAGAGAGGGGGAAAGCGCCTTTTTTGGTATTATTAACTTTGCGCGGCGGGCGGTCCAGGCAGGAGGGGCTTATGCGATACTGGATGTATATAAATAGTAAAGTCTGCGGCCCGTTCGAAAAAGAAAAACTGGCCGAGGTGCCGGGCTTTAGCCTTTCTTCGCTTCTCTGCCCGGACGTGCCGGGCGGGGCGCAGGCCAATGATTGGAAAGCGGCCTCCGCGTATCCTGAAGTTCTGGCCGCTCTTGATCCCGCCCCCGTGCCCGCGCCGCCCCCGGGCCCGGCCGCCGACTCTCCGCTCCTTATGACCATGCGGGGGACCCTGATCTCCGAGCCGGCCGTCGCCGACCCGGCTGCGCGGCCTCCGGCGCCCGCCGGAGCTCCCCTCGCGATGACTATGCGGGGGTCCTTAATAGCGGAACCGCTGATCGAGGAGCCGGCCAAGGAGCAGCCGGGGAAAGACCCCGGCCAGATGAGCGCGCTGCTGGCCTCGATCGCGGACAGCCAGACCCAGCTGCTTAACAGGCTGACCCGCCTTGAAAGCGCTATCGCGGACATAAAGGCGCGGTTATCGCCGGCGCCTCCCAAAACCTGAACAGGAAAAAGTCTTAGCTGTAAATCCTATAAATTCGCGGCGATCCAAAGGCCCAGGGTGATCAGCAGCAGCGCGAACACCAGCGCCAGCGGCCACCCGCGTAATTTTACTTTCGCGCCTATCGTCATTTTCACCTCTTGCGGGGTTTATTCATAAGATCGGGAGCGCTATGCTCCCGGAAGAATAGCATTTGTTCTCCGTCAGGCGGGGGGGGCGCCGCTGCCGGCAGAAAAGGCAGCAGGGTTAAAGATCCGTGTTGTTCAGGCCGGCGTAGATCAGGGCGCCGCCGCTCAGCGAGGACAGCACTTTTCTGATCTCGGTTGAGGAGACGGCCAGGCAGCCGAAAGAGCGGCCCTGGAGCATTTTCGCTT
>CAIQNV010000112.1 GCA_903873295.1 uncultured Elusimicrobia bacterium | reverse complement strand
GGGTGCGCGGGGGCCTTCCCGGGCAGCGCCGACCGGACTACCAGCGCTTTGTTACGCCGAGCGGCAGTAGCGGCCGCCGCGCGAGACCAGCAGCGAAGAAACCTCAAGCTCGAACAGCGCCGCGGCAGTCCTCTGCACCTGCCAGGCCAGCCTCGCCGTAAGCTCGTCTGCGTTAAGCCCTTCCTCCGCCGCCGCGATAACCTTATAGGCCTCGAGCGCGTCAGGCGAAAGCGCCTTGAGCGCCGCTTCGGACGGACTATTCACGGCCTCGGCGGCGCCGGGCTTAAGCCCGAACAGGTACTCGGGAGGAAAGCAGGCCACGATATCTCCGGCGTTCTCGGCCAGATAAGCCCCGTTCTTCAGAAAGTAGTTGGGCCCGCGGCTCATAGGCGAATCCACCGGCCCCGGCACGGCCAGGACCTCCCGGCCCTGGTCAAGCGCGAAGCGCGCCGTAATAAGCGCGCCCGACTCAAAGCCCCCCTCGACCACCACGGTGGCGAGGGAAAGCCCGGAAATTATCCGGTTGCGCCTCGGGAAATTAGCCGGAAGCGCCCCCTTGTCCATGGGAAATTCCGAGATCAAAGCGCCGCCTTTTTCCACGATCCTGGCCGCGAGCCTTTTATTTTCTCCCGGATAGATGTCGTTAAGCCCGGAGCCCAGCGCCGCCCAGGTAACGCCGCCGGCCTCCACCGCCGCCTGGTGCGCGGCGGTGTCGATGCCGCGGGCCAGCCCGCTCGCCACCGCTACCCCCGAAGCCGCCAGCTCGCCGGCCAGGCGCGCGGCGGTGCGCAGCCCGTAGGGCGTGGCCTTGCGCGTGCCGACGATGGCCGCGGCCGGCACCGGCTTCAATTCCCCGCGCACATAGATCACCAGCGGCGGGTCATAGATCTTTTTAAGCAGTTCCGGGTAGCCCTCGTCCAGCGCGGTGAGGACCGCGACGCCGGCTTTTTCGGCGGCCAGAAGCTCTTTTTCCGGATCGGCTTCCTTAGTCTGCGCCGCCAGCTTCGCCGCCGTGTCGAACAGCACGCCGCCCTCGGCGGCTATTTCCGCGGGAGGCCGCTTCAGAAGCTCGGCCGCCCCGCCGTACAGGTCCATCAGGCGCAGCAGCCAGTCGCTCTTATGGCAGGCAAAAAAGTTAAGCCGCACCCTCGCCAGCTTTTCCGCTTCAGTTTTAGCCGACATTTCTCCCCCTGATATTAAGTAACGCGCTTCGTGCGGACTTACGGAACTTCACCCCTCATTTCTTCTTTACTATATAACCTTTTGAAATGGCCGTGGTGGCGTCTATCACGCGGGCGCTCACTATAAGACCGTCCACGCTCACGACCTCGGCCAGGCCGGCCGGCTGCAGCTCGCGGCCCAGCCGGTTGCCGGACTTGTCATGGGCGTCGCCTCCTATAAGGTAAACGGTAAGATGGTCTCCGGGCTTGACTATGCCGGGCCCGTCCATTAAAATTTCAACCGCCTCCCCGATAAGGGAAAAGCTGTCCTCCATGCCGTCGCCTTTTAACTTGCCTGTTATCTCTCCGTCCTCCCGCCAGCTGTCAGGCACTATCTTTATGCCGTCCGCCCATTCCTTCTGCTGCTCCGGCATCTCCGCGGAAAGGGGGTCCCGCTCAAAATCCGGAAGTATTTCTCCCGGTTCCTGCGGCCGGACCTTTTCCGCCGCCGGCGCGTAGCCGCCCGGGACCCGGCCTGCGCCCGGCGCTTTCCTCTCAACGCTTCCCTCTGGCGGCGTCTCCGGACTCAGGTACGGCGCCACGGTCTCGTTTATGTCGGGGATAATAAGTTCCTCGTCCGGATTGATGCGGTCCGGGTTGGCCACAGTATTAGAATTGGCGTTATAGATCCTGCCCCACTGAAAAGGGTCGTTATAATATTTCCCGGAGAGGTCCCAGAGAGTATCCCCCTTTACGACCAGATGCTTCTTGCCTACCAGAAAGCCTCCAGCCTGGACCGCCTGCCGGGAGGTCGCGGCCGCCTGCACCAGATATCCCGGCATCAAGGCGGAAGATCTTTCCTCTTTCGGCGTCTCTACCCGCCGGCCATTTTCTTCGGGCCCGCCGCGCGTTTCTGCCGCCGGCTCCTCGGACAGGATAGCAGCCGGTTTAACCTGTCGGGCGCAAAGCCCGGCCGGGATAACGCAAGCCAGCATAATCAAAGCTATTTTTTTCATTACCGCCTCCCATATCCGCGCAGGGCCGTATCGGGGCCGTGCGCATCCGACGCCTCAGAATCCGGCCGCCACCGCGGCGGACTTATCGAGCATCCGGTACTGCACGGCTTCGATAATATGCTCCCGCTTTATGCCGGCCGCGCCTTCCAGATCGGCTATTGTGCGGGAAATTTTCAGGATCTTGTCCAGCGAGCGCGCGGAGAACCCCAGCTTGTTCATGGCTATCTCAAGCACCGCCGAGGCGCCCTCCGGCAGCGCGCAGTGCCGGTGCAGCTCGGCGCCGGACATGAAGGCGTTCGCTTTCGCCCCGCCTTTAAAGCGCGCGCGCTGTATCTCTATCGCCTTCAGCACGCGCCCCGCTATCACGGCCGAAGATTCCCCCCTGGGAAGGGCCTCCCAGTCAGCGTATCTGACGGCCGAGAGCTGCACCTGCAGATCTATGCGGTCAAGTATGGGGCCCGAGATCTTGGCGCGGTATTTGTGCACCTGCAGCGGCGTACAGGCGCACTCCCGCGTAGGGTGACCCAGATAGCCGCAGGGGCAGGGGTTCATCGCCGCTACCAGCAGGAAGCGCGCCGGGTAAGCGACGCTTTCCTTAACTCTTGAGACCGTAACCTTCCAGGCCTCTAGCGGCTCTCGCAGCGCCTCTATGGCCGGGCGGGAAAACTCGGGGAACTCGTCGAGAAAAAGCACGCCGTTATGCGCCAGCGAAACTTCCCCGGGCCGCGGGCTTGAGCCGCCGCCGATAAGGGCGGCGTCGGAGATAGTATGGTGCGGCTCCCTGAATGGCCGCTCTCTTATAAGCCGTCCGGCGGCACAGAGGCCGCTGACCGAATAAAGCTTAGTGGTTTCAAGCGATTCGTCAAAAGTCATCGGCGGCAGCAGGGCCCCGAAGCGGCGGGCGAGCATGCTTTTACCGGAGCCGGGAGGGCCCACAAGTATCGCGTTATGAAAGCCGGCCGCCGCTATTTCAAGAGCGCGTTTGGCGAAGGGCTGACCCTTCACTTCGGAAAAATCATTATACGCGGCGGCGGGAGCCTGCGGGCTCTCCGGGAGGGAGCAGGAGCGGAGCTCCGCTTCACCCGACAGCCAGGCGGTCACCTCCTTCAGGCTGGTGGCGGAAAGACAGTTTACGCCTGAAATAGCCGCTTCGGCCGAGTTGCCGGCAGGCACCACGGCTGTCCTGCCCTTGCCCTTAAGGGCCAGCAGCATAGGCAGCACGCCGGCCACGGGCCGCAGCGCGCCGTCCAGCGCCAACTCGCCGATAAAGAAGGTGTCCTCAAAGCGGTCGGGAGGCTTTTTGCCGAGCCTGCCCGAGGCCGCGATAACGCCCAGGGCTATGGGAAGGTCGAAATGAGTTCCGGCTTTTTTTATTTCCGCCGGGGCCAGGTTCACCGTTATGCGCTTGGAGGGGAACTCGAAGCCGGAGTTGCGCACGGCGGCCACCACGCGGTCCTTCGCCTCTTTCACCGCCGCGTCGGGGAGGCCCACCACGGAGTACGCGGGCAGGCCCGAAGCGATATAAACTTCGGCGCTGACCTCCCGCCCGTCTATGCCTTTAAGGCACAATGTATTCAGCTTGGATAACATAAAAACCCGGATTTATTTCGCCAGGCGGCAGATGTCGCCGGCTTTAGGCGATACCCCGGAGGCCTTTGTGAACTGCGCCTTGGCGCAGTCGCCGGAATCTCCGCACGCGCCCGTGACCTCGGCTCCGCCGAGGTAGGCTTCAACATGCCCTATCACCAAATTGGAGCGCGGGTCCCGTATCTCGGAGCCCTGCCTGTAGCAGTTCAGTTTCATTCCTTCCGTCACTCCTGAATCCTGGCCCGCGTTCAAATAAAACTCTTCCTGGCCGGCGGCGGCTATCATGCAGGACCAGGGTTTCTTGTTAAGCTGGCTGGAGATGTTCTCTACGAACTGCACCAGGGAGGCGCGCAGCGCGTCGCCCTCAAGCGTTTCGTCATAGCCGCCCTTGGTGCCCATGCCCAGAAAAGAAGCTTTTGTGGTCTTGGCCCGGCCCTTGCCCGAATCCGCCAGGATCACCTGGCCGCTCTGGACGTCTATCAGCCTGATATCCACGGTCACTTCGGCCACCTGGCGCTTGGACTGCGCCAGCAGGTAGTCCGACCCCTCTTTCTTGACGCCGAACTGGGACACGGCGCCGACCACTATCGCTTCAAGGCCCATTACCTGGCCTATTTTAGCTACGGTCAGCGGGTCGGTCATTCCCTGGGCCTGGAACTTCTGCTCCTCCATTACCTTGTTGAGCCGGTCCCGCTCCACCACTATAAACTTACCGGACTTCACCAGTTCGGTGACCAGTATGTCGGAGGCGGCTCCGCCCAGGCGGCCCTGGCCGTACGCGGACTTATTTTCAAATTCGACCACGCCTATGCGGCGCTTCGGCCCGTCGTATTTTGACGCGACTTTTTCGGTTTCGTTCGCGCTCAGGACCTGCTGTGTTTTTATTGACTTCGACGGCGCGCAGGCCGCCGTAAAAAGAACCGCCGCTATGACAATTATATTTTTTCCCATATGATCCTCCCGTAGTTTCTCTCCGCGTTTTTTCAGAGCTTCAGCGCCCAGGGATATTTCACCTGCGCGGCAGGCGGTCCAGCGCCTTCCAGGCCGCCGCTTCCGCCTCCCGCTTAAGCGGGGTCTTCAGCACGTTCTGCACCAGCTTCACCACCATCTGCTCCACGAAAGCCGCCTTGGCTTCGTCCTTATTGAAGTACATCTTAAGGTCCTTGCCCGAACCCGAGCCCTCGTAGAGCGTCTCGCCGGTGGAAGCCGAGACTATCTTAACGCTCAGAACTACCGACTTGCGAACCACGAAGCCCAGATTCTGGAAAGTAAAATCTTCCACGTCCCCGTAGCACAGCAGATCCGCGCCGAGCGCCTTGCCTATGTCCGCCGGCTTAAGCCCGGGCAGCTGCCCCCCCTCCGAAACGCCCAGGCCGGACAGCTTCGCGTCCACCTCGGCGGGCTCGAGATGCGTGTAGCCCCTCTTCTCAAATCCCTCCGCGGCAAGCCCGCGCATTATCTCGGCCGCGCTGATATCCGTGCTCTGGTTATCGAACGGCAGCACCGCCACCCGCGTGTCGGCGGCCTCGCGCAGCGCCGGCGAGACCAGGTACGCCCCCCCGGCCGCGCAGCCGCAGGCGGCCGCCAGGAAAAGCGCGCAAGCCCAAAAGCGCCGGCTGATGAACATCAGGCTACCTGGGCAGGGAGAAGATAACTTCCTGCGCCCCCGCCCCCTCCAGTTCAAGCCCCAGGTCGTCGCCGCGCAGGACCGCGCTGGCGAATTCCTGCGCATCGGGCCGGCTCGGCACCACTATAAAAACGGCCGCGCCCCCGGAGTAGCTCTCCAGGCGCAGATCTTTAAGGTCCATTTTCAGAAGCTCCGCCTTAAGTTTTTCAAGGACCTCAAGGCCGTCCAGGTCAAGAATTTTCACCCTTAGCGGGATATCCTTTTTTATCAGGCGGTCGGCCTTGCCGGCGGCCGTCTGCGCCAGCAGCTCTCCCGCCGAAGCCAGCGCTTTGGCGAAAGAAGCCGCTATGGAGGAATCTATGGCGTTGGCCTGGATGGAAAGAGCAAGCAGCTCGCGTCCGGTTTTAGCCTCATAAATTTTCAGGGACGCTTCGGCCCGCGAAGGGTAAAAGCCGGTGCTGAGCCCGGCTCCCGAGGAAGCCGCCGAAGCCGAAACCGAAAAAAGCAGGTCCGCGCCGGCGGCGGCCGCCGCCTCAAGCAGGCGCGGCTCCGGCCCGGAAAGGAGGGCCTCGTCGGAGGCGAACGGAAAATCTTTTATATTTATGGCCGAGCGCTTCGAAAAAGCTTCCTTGAAAGCCGCGGCAAAACCCTTATCCGCGGCGCCCCGCAGCGCAAAAGCGGCCACGGGTCCGCCGGCGTCGGAGCCCGCGAGATTCATACCGCGCAGGGCGGACGCTATCTTGTCGTGGCAGACCCAGACTTTGGCCTTAACGCGGTATGAGGTGCCGTCCTGGCCCTCCGAAATTATTTTGCGCTTTGAGGTAAAGAGCTGCGGGGTTTTAAGGAGGCCTATCTCAAGCACGGCATAATTTTCGGCCCTGGCCGTTTCGTCCATAAAAAGCTCGGCGGCGCGGCGCACCGCGTTTTTTTCGGCGTCTAGCGCGGCCCTCTCGCGCGAAGCGCCCGGGTTGCGCTCGTCAAAAACAGCGGCGCCCTCGGCGGTCAGCGGTTCCGGCGCGGCCTTGAAAGAACCCGGGGCCGGGGCGTGCGCGCAAGCGGCGGCCGCGAGAAGCAGAACCGGGAGCATTTTCTCTGTTAAAGTCTTCATTTGAAACCTTCCTTAAAATATTATAGGCAGAGGTAAAGGCAGGGACGGAGAAGGGCGGAGACGGAATTTTAACATTTACCTAGGCCTCCTGTTTAGGCACCGGGAGGGCGAAACAGAACTTAGCGCCTTTCCCCGGCCTTGATTCCAGCCATATCTTCCCGCCGTGCTTTTCGATCACCGACTTCGAGATCGCCAGGCCCAGGCCGGTCCCCGGGACCTGCTTGGCGCTGGCTTTGCCGCGGTAGAATTTGTCAAAAACCATCTTCTGCTCTTCCTGCGGTATGCCCGGGCCGTTGTCCTCCACGCAGATGACCACCGCCTCCCCCTTGTCGCTGCCCGAGACTTTCACGCTGGCGCCGGGGCCGGCGTATTTTATCGCGTTGATCAGCAGATTATCCACGACCTGGCCTATCCACCTGGTATCCGCCTGCACCTGCGGCAGGTCTTTGCCGGTTTCGTTGGAAAGAGCCACGTTTTTTTCTTTGGCCTTGAGCAGCATGGAGGAAACGGAATTGCGCACCAGTTCCGCCAGGTCCATCCTCTGGAACTCCATCTCCACCTTGCCGTTGAGCCGCGAGAGGTCCAGCAGGTCGGAGATCAGGTGCGTAAGGCGGTTCACCGATTGGTCCGTGACCGTAAGGAATTTTATCTGCTGCTCGTTCAGCGGCCCCACTTCGCCGCTCAGTATCACCGAGACGAAGCCCTTTATGGTGGTCAGCGGCGTCTTCAGTTCGTGGCTGACGGTCGATAAAAACTCGTCCTTGAGCTTATTAAGCTGGGCCAGCTCCTGGGCGGTCTTCGAGAGATTCTCGTAGAGCGTCACCATTTCTATGATGATGGCCAGCTCGTCGGCGATGATGGTCAGGAACTCCAGCTGGTCCGGGGTAAAGAAATCAGCGCGGCGGCTGCCCACGCGCATAACGCCTATAATGCGGTCATGCAGCGAGATGGGCACGATCATCAGCGAGTGTATTTCCCAGAGCTTGGCGTAGCGGGCGAGCACGTCGGGATCGTTCTGCGCGTCCGCGCTTATAAAAGGCTTCCGGGTAAGGAAGGTGCGGACCGAGGAGGAGGACTGGTTATTGACCGGTATGCTGTAAAGCATGCGCTCCGCGTCCGTGATGCCGTAGGAGCCGGGGCTCACCACCAGCTCGCCCTTCGCCTCGTCGTAGAGCAGGCAGGCCACGACATCGGCCTCCACCATCTTGGCCACGATATTGAGAATGGCGGCGCAGCCGTTCCGGGAATCCCCGCCGGGGCCCGTAACCTGTGTGACCACCTCATAAAGCGCCTTGCGCTCGCGGGCGCGCTGTATCAGGCGCGAGCCCGCCACGTCGAGCTCCTTAACCACGGCGTTGACTTCGTTCTTCAGCTGGTCCGCCTCTTTTTTAAGGGAAAAGACCTTGTCCGAGACCCTGGAGATGGAGGAAAGCTGCGAGGCCACGAAGCGCAGATAGGGCTGGGCAGCGTCGAAAAAGGACCGGTCCGCGGCGCCGAAAAGCATAAGCCGCTCCGGGGCGCCCGCGGGCGGCATAAAAGGGCACATCAGCGCGGACTTAATGCCGAAGACGGAAAACAGCTCCTCCACTCCCTGGTAGTCGCCGGCGCGCACGTCGTCAAAGCGCAGCAGCTCCCCCTCGGCGGAGCTGCGGTCGAACGCGCTCCACTTGTAGGAGGTCAGCAGCTTGGGCTCGGCCTTGAAATATTTGAGATAATTAACAAGGCGCCATTGGCCCGGCTCTTTCTCGAAAAGCAGGATGGAGCTGTCCGGGAAGGACTTATGCAGCTTCATCAGGTAGTAGTTGGTGATATCGCCGTAATGCTCCGGCTGCTCCGGGGCGAAAGCCCGCTCCATAGTCTCCCTTGCGAAGACCGTAAAGTCGGCAAAGGCCTTCCGCGAGGACTGCAGCGAGCTTTCCATCGGGAGGACATCGCGGAACTTCAGATACCAGTAGGCTCCGAAAGCCCCCGCGGCTCCCAGCGCCCCGGCCCCTATAAACTCTCCGATCATACCAGGTCCATTAGGATCTTTGCGTAGGCCGCCTTGGATTTAAGCTTCTCGCACGACAGCCACGCGCTTTTCACCAGAAAACTGTCCAATATTTTGAAGGTAATATGCCGGAATTCAGCCTCCTGGGCGCCAAGCGCCGAGGTGGGCTGCGGGCCCAGTATGATAACCCCGTTAACGCCGCGCCCGCTGGCGTAATTGCCTATCTTGAAAGGGATGCCGTAAAGCTCGTCGGAATCGTACTCCTCCGTAAAGAGCTGGCTCCACTCCGGGTTAAGGCCCAGTTCCACGGCCCTTTCATGCAGGCTGAAAAGCGCGAATTCCACCTCGCGGCGCATGCCCTTGGGGTAAAAAACGCCCCATTTGAACCAGGCCGAGTCCTGCTGGGAAGGCTGCCAGGAGGAAGCCCGGGTGGAATCCTCGCCGTTGACGGCTCCGGCCGGCGGCGTTTCGCCGAAGCCGAGAAGCATATCCAGAAGCTGGGCGTGCGTTACGCTGCTCAGGGAGTTGACCACGAATTTTTCCAGCTTCTTCATGTCCTTCAGCGTCTTAACGACCTCGCTGAACGGCATGAGGGCGCCCGCGAAGATACCGCCCGCTTCATCTTCGGACAGCTTGATCTCCATCCCCTGCATAAGCTGGTTGAGGATGGATTTATACGCCTGGGCCTGCGGCATCTTAAGGTCTACCATCCAGCCCTGGGTAAACTGGAAGCCGATGGCGTCCTCCAGGCCCGCCAGAGATTTTGGAGGAAAAACCGAAGTCACCACCACCTGCTTGCCCTGCGCCACGAAATCGTTAAGCCACTTGGAAATATATTTTTTGTTGGCCTCCGAAACCATCAGAAGGTGCACGTCGTCTATTATCAGCACCTTCACTTTGGAGAAGAGCTCGTCCAGGCGGGCAATGCCGCCCTCCTTTATGGCCAGCTCGACCCCGTTGGAAAATTTTATCCCGTCGGTGACGAAGATATTGCTCTGCCCTATCGAAGCGGAAAGGCCGTATGAGATCGAGTTGACAAAATGCGTTTTTCCCGTGCCGGGCACGCCGAATACCAGCAGCGGGTTGTAGATGACGCCGGGGTTTTCCACCACGGCCATAGCGGCCGCGTGCGCGAAGCGGTTGTGCGAACCGGCCACAAGGGTCTGAAAACTGTAAGTGGGAATAAGCGGCAGCTCCATGGACCACTTCGCCTTTATCCTTGAAGAGATAGAGGGCGAAACCGGCGCAGGGACAGCAGCCTCAGGGACCGGGGCGGCCGCCTCAGGGACAGCGTCCTTTTTGGGGCGGGCGGCGGCTGAAGGGACAAAATTCCCTCTGGGCCTGGTAACGGCGGGAGAATCAGCCGGGGGCTGCGCCCTGGCTGCGGCAACGGGAAGCTCCGGAGCCTGCTCCGCGGGAGCCGGCGCGGGCTGCCGCCTCGGCTGCTCCGCGGGCTTAGGGGCGGGCTGCGGCTCGGCCCTTGGCTGCTCCACAGGTTTAGGTGCGGGCGCTGGCTGCCGCTCCGGCCGCTCTTCCGCAGGAACAGGCGCGGTTTTAAGTTTGGGCTTGGGGGAATCGAACGGGGCGGGCTCTCCTCCGAAAGCGTCTTCCGCTTCTGCGGCGGGCGCGGGAGTGCTAAGCTCCGCGGTGATAGCCTTCAGTTTCTTCAGCGTCTCCATTTCCAGCGCGGACAGGTAGATGATGAAGTTAAATTCCCCGGTCGTTTTTTCCGGCCGGGAACAAAGGCTCCCCAGCTTCTTGACTATCAGGAAAATATCTTTCATCTCCCCTTTGATCAGGAGCTTATGGCGGCTCGGATTTTTTTCGCTTGGCGACGGGGCTATATCCCATTTTTTCAGCATAGTTCAGGGCTCTTATCTGACTATAAGGTCCAGGACAAAATCAAGCGCCGCCGAATGGCCGAAGGTGGCGGCTTCATAATACCTGAAGAATCCGCCCGAGGAGGAGAACGCGTTCTCTATCTCGTATACCTTTTCCTGAGGTATAGCGCCGACGCAGACAAGCCCGGCCGCGCCGGAGTCGGCGACCGACTGGTGGATAAAATTGGCGTTTGAGTCGGTGTCGCACTCTTTCACATAAATGCGCTTGACGAACATCGGCTTATATGGCGAGTTAAGACAGATCGCGTCCAGCTCCGACAGCACGGTGGCGCAAAGGGCCTCGTCTCCGGGAGAATAGAGGAACGCCAGCGCGCGCACGCGCTCGGCGGGGATGCCCTCCGGCACCTGCCTGGCGGCCAGGGCGGCAAGGTCGCCGGCCTTAGCCATTGAAGTTGTTGACGGGCGAGCCTGAAAAACAACGGTTTTATCCTCTTCGCCGGAAGAGCCGGCGGGAGCGTCCGCTACCAGAGTTTCATCTCCAGACAGGGAGGGCGAAGCGCCCCCGCCGAGCTCAAGGCCGGAGCCTCCGGGGAGAGTTTCTCCGAAATTAACGGACTGCGCGGGACTGCCTCCCCCTAGCTCTATGCCGGGGGCCAGCTCTATACCCGCGCCGGCCGCCGGTTCCGGGGCGGACCCGAATTGAATTCCCGGATTTTCCTCTATCGCCGGCTTGACCTCCGTTTCGGCAGGCGGCTCAAGCTGTATCCCGGAGCCCGCTTCGGCTTCGGGCTCGGCCGCGGGCGGCGTGAACGCGAACTGCATCTCCTGAAGTTCAGCCGGCGGCGGCTCCTGAGCCGCGCCTGCAGCGGCTTCGGGAGCGGGCTCAAGCCTTAAGGTTTCCCCGCCGTCCTGAGCGGGCCTGCTTTCAGTATCGGGCTCAAGCTGCAAAGTCTCCCCTTCGTCCCGCCCGGACACGGGATCAGGGGACGAAGGCTCAATGGTAAAAGCCTCGAAAGAAGTTTTCTTTTTAACTTCGGGCTCTATTATAAACCCGCCGGACTCCGGCACAGGCAGCGCCGCTTCCGTCCGGGGGGTCTCGCTTCTCCCCTCTTCCGGTTCATTAGCCGCCGCAGCATCCTCCGCGGAAGCCGCCGGGAACTGCGGCTCTTCCGGCGAAGCCGGCGCAGGCGCCTCAGCGGAGGACCCGTTAAATTGTTCCGGTTCGCTTATCTCCGGGGAAGCAAAGTCCAATACCGGGATCGACGGGCCGTCTTTCCCCTCCTCTGTCGCCTGAACCGGCTCCGGGAGCAGTCCCGCTTCGGGCGGGACAAGGGACGGCTGCTTCGCGGGCGTTTCTCCGTCGGACATCTGCATAAGCTCATCAATGTCCGGTATGCCGAAATCGCGCGTGCCGCCGTAATCCGGAGCCGCGGCCGGTTTTTCACTCCCGGCTTCATCGCCATTAAATGAAATTGCGGTCTCCAGTGCTAAATCCCTCCGGTCAGCGACGGCTTCCTGGTTTTCCGGCAGGTCGGCCACGGGGAGGTCCTGTTCCTGCGGCATCTCAACTCCGGAGATAAAAGCGCCAAGATTCTGCGCGGCCGGCTTGATCTGCTCAGGGACGGCGGCGCCGCTGTCCGCGGCCAACTGTTCGTCCGATCGGCCGTTTTGCGGGTCAAGCGCCCCGGCTTGCGCCGCATCGCCGGCCTCCAGCGGCCCGGAGGCGGAGCCTGCAGCCGCCGGCCGCTCTTCTTCAGCCGGGAAAGCGGGTTCGGCCGGCGAAGCGGAGCCAGGCTGCGGAGAAGCGGGCTCAGGCGTCTGGGGAACAAGGATCTCTGCCGGGACCTGCGCCCCTTCGAAAAGACCGGAAAAAGATTCAAGAACCACCGTTTTATCGGCATCAACCGGCCCGGCGGCAACGCGGCCCGACTCGCCTGGGAACTGCTCAAGGGGTAAGGGCTCTACGGGAAGGTCAACGGGAGACTGCGAACCCTGGGAAAGCCCGGCGAACGACTCAAGAACTATTGTTTTATCGGCGTCATCCTGCCCGGCGGGGATATCGTTCAGGGCCTGCGGCTGGGGGGTCAGGGGTCCAGCCTGAGGGGGCGGAGATACCGGCGTCTGCGCCGGCGGGAATTCCTCCGGCTGCACCTCGGGCATTTTGATGCCGTCAAGCAAAGACGGCATTTTGCTCAGCAGGCCGTTGAGGTCTGAAAGTATCTCGTCGATAGACTCTTTCTGTTTATCGTTTTTTTCGTCCATAAAAAAATCGCCCCTATGCGACACAAATATATACGCGCCTTACTTTTTAATTATAGCAAGTTGTTTGCGCAATAACAGTCCCCTTTTCGCGGCTTCGGCCGCCGCGCCGTCAAAAGCGTCTTTTGAGGCGGAAAGAAGCAGCCGCTCCGCCTCCGGGGAAGCCGAATAAGACAGGCAGGTAAGCGCCTCGTTCCTGATCGCCGAATCCGCGCCGGAGACTACCCGGGAAAGATAGCGGTGGCCTTCGCCGAGGCCCAGGCGGGAGAGGGCGCAGGCGGCATAGAGCCTGGCGCTTGAGGAGGGGTCGGACGAGAGTGTTTCCCTCATCTCCCCTGTAAAATCCTCCAGGCCGGCCATAGCTGACAATAAAAAGCCGGCCTCTCTAAGGCCTTCCTCTTTTTGCGCCACAAGCCCGGCCGCCGCCCGCCTCACCCGCTCGACGTAAGGCGAAACCGGGAAGCCGAGGGCCGCCGCAAACCCCGCCTCCAGCGCGGCCTGCCTGCGGACGGCCGGCCGCCCCGAAGAGGCGGTTTCGAGAAGCGTCTCGAACCAGAGCCGCCCGAGCGCCTCCTCTTTTTCCGCGCGCGCCCAGGCGCCCGCCGCTTTGACGGCGGCGATAGCGACCCTGTCGTCGGAGCTTGAAAACAGCGGCAGCGCGCGCCGTCTGTCGGCCTCCGGCAGAAAGCGCAGTTCTTTCATCTTGTCCAGGCTGTAAAGTACGCCCTCATAGCTGAAAGAGTTTTCGTCGGTAACGGCGTCCTCGCCGCTTTCGGTAAGCGTTTCTTGTTTCCACGGCGAATTCTGCATGAAATAGAACAGCGCGCCGCAGAGCAGGAGCAGCAGGCCGGCCAGGACCATAAGGTTCGAGCTGTTCAAGTTGTTTTCCGGGATCGCCGCGGCCTTTGCCGGGACTCCGGCTATGTCCTGTGCGCAGATGCCGCATTTGAGCCCCGCGTCGGGATTTCCGTAGCCGCAGGAGGGACAGGTTTTCATAGGACCTCCGCGAGGCAGGAGCCGGCCCTGGCGGCGGTGACGCGGCAGCGCAGCAGGGTACCGGGCTTAAGAGGTCCGCAAAATTCGACATTGACGAAATTAGAGGCCAGCGCCAGCGCGCGGCCCTCTTTATTTTTCAGCGCGAGGACGGTTGTTTCTTTCCCCAGCATCGAGGCGGCATACGCGGCGCGCAGCTCGCCGTCCAGAGCGCGCAGGGCGGCGGAACGGGCCGCGACGGTTCTTTGAGGCAGGGCTCTGAGCGCCGCGGCTCTTGTGCCCGGCCTGGCGGAGAAGCTGAAAACGTGCAGGCCGGAAAGGGCGCAGTCCCGCACGAATTCAAGGGCGCGCTCGAAATCCTCTTCCGTTTCCGTCGGGTAGCCCGCTATTATGTCCGCGTAGATCCCGACGCCGGGGAAAATATGGCGGAGCTCTTCCACTTTGGCTTTATACCGCGCCGTGTCATACAGGCGGCCCATGGCGTTGAGCACGCGGTCGGAGCCGGCCTGCAGGGGCAGGTGGAAGTAGCCGCAGAATTTAGGGCCGGCGGCTTTCAGCACTTTCAGGAGTTCCGGCGTAAGCTCTTCCGATTCGATGGAAGAAAAGCGCAGGCGGAAATTACCCTCGAGGGAGGTCAGCCGGGCCATCAGGCCGGCGAGCGTTGCGCCGGTCCGTTTGCAATTATAGATGCCCAGGCGGGTGCCGCAGAGCACCACTTCGGCGAAGCCGGCAGCTACAAGTTTTTTAACTTCAGCCACTGCGGCTTCGAGCGGTTTGGACCTGAGTTCGGAGCGGGCGAGGTTTACCAGGCAGTAGGCGCATTTAAGGTTACAGCCGTCCTGCACTATCATGAAAGCCCGCGCTTTGCCGTGGGACCTGGTTACGGAGAAGAAATCTCCCGGCGCGGCCGTGCCGCAAAGCTGCGCGGGTATGTTCTCTTTTTCTTTATTGGTGAAGAGGGTGGCGCCGGGCGCGGCGGCAAGTATCTTAGCGGGCTCCAGGGTAGCCAGGCAGCCGGTTACGGCTATGGCGGCCTTCGGATTCGCGGCGGCCGTCCGGCGGAGGAAAGCTACGCAGTCCCGGTCGGCTTTTTCGGTCACGGAGCAGGTATTGACCACTACGAGATCGGCGTCTTCCGGCGCGTCGGCCGCGCTGTGGCCGAGGGCCGCGAATTTCTCGCGCAGGCTCTCGGTCTCCACCTGGTTAACCCTGCACCCGACAGTCTTAAAATAAACTTTCACCCCTACATTTTACAATTTACAGCAAGCCCCGCGGCTGTTTTACCCTCTAAAAGCGCAGTTTTATATCTGACTACAGGGCATTTACCCTCGGGAAATACGGATGCATTTAAATTATTAAGTTCTTAGGTTCAGTGAAACGAAAGGTCCGCGGGACAGCCCGAGCGGAGCCTGCCGGGGGTATGGGTTTGGCGGGCCCTCACGGAGGCCGACGCTTGCGTAAGCGCGGAGGCCGAGTGAGGAGGGCGGGCACGGTGTGCCCGACCCGGTGCCCGACGGGCCCATACCACCGGCAGGCGCCGTCGGCCGAGTGACTTGAGCTGTACCGCGCTGAGCGGGGGGTGATCTATTTTTTGGGGGAGCGCTGGAGGAGGACTCCGGTTTTCTTTATTTCTTTGCGGAAGTTGCCGCCCGTAGCCGCCCAGTCTATGATCTCGACGCGGAAAGGGAAGTCCGCCGCCGAAAAAGCGGCCGTCATTTTTTCGAGCCGCGACGCCGCCAGCGGCTTCTCGGTGAGCACCGCGATATCCAGATAGGAATACTTCTTCGCGGTCCCGTCGGCCCGCGAGCCGTAAACCAGCACGTCGAATTCCGGCACATGCCCGGCGAGGATGTTCTTCACTTTTTTCATGAAAATAGGTTTTAGATCTATCATAATTCCAAGCCTGCCTTTCCAAACCCCTGACTATCTTCTACCAAATGCCCGCCCCTATAGCAAGCGGAACTTCCTTCCCCCCCGGCCCTAGGAGCCTGTCCGACATAAGGAATTTTGCCTGCAATTGCCGCTTTTTGCCTGCGCCTTTGCGCCGCTCAACTTACAGGTTCATTGGAGCCTGCTCGTTTC
>CAIQNV010000111.1 GCA_903873295.1 uncultured Elusimicrobia bacterium | reverse complement strand
GGCCACCGGACAACTCGCCGACGGCCCCCACACGCTCCGGGTCCTGGTTTGGGACACTGAGAGCGTCCCAAATCAGGCCCCGACCAACCTCGCGGACCCCTCGGGAATCGCTTCGGTGGATTTCATAAGAAATTTCAATTTTTCTCTCGTCGCGTAGCGTCATAAGATGATTCTCAAAACCTCACTCAAGAACAGCCCAAAACTCAGCCACCCCAGGATCACCACGTCCAGCCAGGCCAACAAGAAGCGGTATACTGCATCTTATGCTCGCGGCGTCGCACTTTGCCTGCCGCTAGCGCGGCCGGCAAGCGCTCCGCTCGCTCGCCCCGCGCTGTTGAAGCTCGCCGGGCTCGCGGGGACAGGGGAAAACAACCTCCTGTGCGGCGTCCGGCAACCGGCCGCCTCCCGCTCCGCTATCGCTGCGCGTACACCAAGGAGTACTGCATCCTATCCGCGAGATGCCGCACGCGCTGGCACTAACACGCCAGCGCCGTGCTTGCCGCAGGAAAGAGGGGAACCCAACCTCCTTTGCGGCGTCCGCCCGGCGGCCGCCTCCCGGCTTCGCCGAACGGCGCGGTATACTGCATCTTACTGCTCGCGTAGCACTTGGCGGCCGCACCAGCGGCGGCCAAGTGCCCCGCTCGCCCGCAACTGCAACTGCATTTTTTCTTTTCTTCGCGCGAAAATACAATAAAAAGAATTTTTCCCGGCGCTCCCCTTTAAATCTCCCGCTCCTTTTCCCTCGGGCAATAGAAAACCGGCGACGAGGCCGCTACTTTCTTCCCCATGCCGGTACGGCTGGCGCATCACCATGCCCTCACAGCACGATGTGGATTATACGCCAGGGTTTTCACTCGAAGTATTACACATGTAGTAAACCCTGTATAAGGTATACAACACAAACTTGAAACCGTCAACCCCCGGCCTTTAATATTGTTATTCCCGAAGTAATTCATAAATAATATCACCTTACGCTGTGAGATTACTGCCGCAAACCCCGCCCGCGCTTCTCCTCGGGGTGGGACTTGTTATACATTTTCCGCAGCCCGTCTAGTGTCACTTTCGAGTAGATTTGCGTCGTGCTCAATTTCTCATGCCCCATGAACTCCTGGATATAGCGTATGTCCATCCCGTTCTCAAGAAGATGCGACGCAATGCTGTGCCGTAAGACCATTGCCGTCACGCGCTTATCAATGCCCGCCGCTTTTGTCGTGCGCTTGAAAACTGCCGTCATGCTGTTAATGCACAGGTGGCTGCCGGTATAGGTTAAGAATATAATCCCGTCGTCGTGCTTAAGGGCCTTTACAAATTTGGGCCTCACACGCTCAATGTATTCCTTCAAGTAGCCGGCAGCTATCAGAGGAACCGATAAAATCCTGTCCTTGCCGCCTTTCCCCTCTTTTACAAAAAGTGTCCGGTTTTTAAAATCAAAATCTGCGACCTTTAGCTTTATCAACTCACTTATTCTGATGCCGGTTGAATAAACAACTTCCAGCAGTGCCTTGTCCCGATAGCCGATTGGGCTTTTCAACTCCGGGGCGTCTAGTAACCGTTGCGCTTCCTTCTGCGTCAAGATCGTCTGCGGCAGGGAGGCCGGTAGAACTGGAAGCTCCAGGTCTTCCGCAGGGTTCACAAGGACCAGCATCTGCCCCATAAGCCAGCCGAAAAACTGTTTTACCGTAAAAAGCCGGTGCTGGACGTGCGCGAGACTTATTTTTCTGTCTTCATGCACGGTATTGCGTTGCTTTCTAAGACAGAGGGAATAATCAGCAAGCATTTCTCCCGCAACGTCGGCGATACGGGTAATGCCCTGCACTTCCAGGTAGCGCAGGAACCACTCTATATTAGCCGTATGGTTCGTTATCGTGTCCTCGGCGTAGCGCGTAGCAACCAGCCAGGCCAAATAACGCTCGGCAAGTTCCCTGAGCTCGCTTTTAGGTGCGGCTTGGGCTGCGGCTTTCTTCGCCTTTATTTTTTCCTCAAGCGTTAACATAGGCTTTCTTTTCTTCGTCCACAAATACCTGCAATTTCTCCCTCGCGAGCTCGCGGGGATGATACTTTTTCAATAAGGTTTGCAGCGTGTGTCGCTCGACGTGCGTATAAACCTGTGTGCTGTTTATGTTGCTGTGCCCGAGCAGAACCTGTACATACCTTATATCCATTCCCCCCTCAAGCAAATGAGTTGCTACGCTGTGCCTGAAGCTGTGAACGGGGCTTAAGACTTTTGTTATCCCGGCCTTGCGGATATAGTTTTTCATCATCGCGCCAAGCCACACGGTCCCCATCGGGCCGCCGTAGATGGACAAAAAAAGCAAATCTTTTCCACTCTCGGATTTTTTTAGCCAGTTGTTCCCGCTCGGGCGCATTCCCGCCGCCAATTCAGGCCGGATAACCTCTAAATAGCGGTCAAGAAAACGGCAGCAGGGCGTTGAAAGCGGGACAAACCTGTCCTTGCCGCCCTTGCCGTTCCTGATATACATCATTTTCTTTTGCAAGTTTATGTCGGGAACACGTAAGCCAGTCAGCTCGGCGGCCCTGGCGCCGGTGGAATACAAAACCTCCATTATAGTGCGGTCCCGGTAGCCGATTACCGACCTCAAATCCGGCTGCGCCATTAATTTGCGTATCTCATCCTGACGCATTACGCCTCTTGGTAATTGCTTTTTATATCTCGGGGCCTTTACGCCTGCTATCGGATCATAGGCTAAAACGCCTTTCTTTTTAAGCCAGGCAAACCAACGCTGAGGCGTAAAAATACGTTCCCGTACCGTTCCAACGCGCAAAAGCACACCGTTGCGGCTCGTGTAGCCGGAAAGCCATGCCTTGTATTCCTCGAACAGCTCCTGGTCTACCTGCCCTCGGTCTTTTATTCCCTTCCCAGTTATCCAGCCAAGGAAGACCCTAAGCGCAAGGTCATTCTGCCTTACGGTCAACGGCCTCATGTTCTTGAGCGTCAAGTGCTCAATATACGCGCCCTTTAAGCTTTCCATGCTCTCGTTTTCAGTCATATCTCAACCATCAATTTGCGGTGAACCCTCGGCTTGTGTAAAATATACAACTTATCCGTTTGTTGTCAATGCTGATTCCGACACCACTCGCTCATTGTGGATAAAAGTGGCGGCATTGAATAGAATTTAATATACGTCGGAGGAAATGTGGACTCAAAAACGCAGACGCTGGTAGGTAAGAATATCCGTAGATTCAGGCTTGCGGACAGCCTAACATTGGAGGAATTGGCCTTCCGGGCGCAATTACATCCAAATTATTTAGGGGACGTCGAGCGTGGAAAAAGAAATTTATCGTTAACCAATCTTAAAAAGATAGCAGATGGCCTAAAAAAGTCGCTTACAGATTTATTGTCGGGCGCACGCGGCCCAGATGCTTCTTCATTAATACCGGCAAGAACAGCCGTATATTTCCCGGCAGGCCAGGAAACAGACATCCTTTCCCTTATACGCGCCCTCCGCAGTCTTTCCTCAAAAGATCGCAGGCGTCGGCACTACGCGCCGCCGCACTGCTTGCCGCATGAAAGAAGGGGCAACAAACCTCCTTTGCGGCGGCCGCCCGGCGGCCGCCTCCCGCCCCCCCGCTGTCGCGGGTCGAACAACGCGGTATACTGCATCTTACTGCTCGCGTAGCACTTGGCGGCCGCACCAGCGGCGGCCAAGTGCCCCGCTCGCCCGCAACTGCAACTGCATTTTTTCTTTTCTTCGCGCGAAAATACAATAAAAAGAATTTTTCTCGGCGCTCCCCTCTAAGCTCTTCCTTCCTTTTCGTTTAACCGCTGAACCGGCCGAGTCGAATCCCCCGGGCAAAACAAAACCGGCAAAGAAGCCGCTACTTTTCTTCCCCATGCCGGCACGTCTGCACCGAATCGGGGACGGTTCTTAATAACTTAATTATTCCCTTCAACCAGCCTGCGGCCCCTCTGACACAAGTAAGATATCGCGCCGGAGCTTAAACCCAGCTCGCGCATCAGCTCCGTACCTTTTATGCCGCACTTCTCACAACTTAGGAAGCAATATACGGCCCTGATCTTAACCGCCGCCCGCGCTCGCCCGCCGTTAAATATTAAACCCGGGCGTTCCCCGCTTATCAACTGCGCCTCTTGCAGTATCTCTTCCCTATCCGCAGACACCATCCCAGTTTTTTCCGTTTCTTTCAAGGCCGCGCCCACAAAGTCTCCGTCGCCAAGGATGCGGTCGTCATACAATTCTTTTTCGCCGGCTTTACGGCCCGCAACGGCCGCAAGGCCGCCGGCGCTCTTCAGCAGACCTCCGCCGGAATAGTCGCCGGGCTTGTATTTATCAACGCGCTCTTCTACGAAGACTTTATATTTGGACACCGCGGCGCCGGCTCTTTCGTCGAAATACGAAAGCAGATAGTCCCGTTCGATAAGGCCGGCACCGGAACCTTTTAGCACTTCACCGTGCCCGCACCATTTATAGTTCTCTAAATCCTTGTATCTTTTAACAAGGCCGGCGCGCAGCGGATTTAAATGAATATACGCCGCGGCTTCCAGCAGATAGGCTTCCTCCTGGCACAATATCGCTTTGTAGCGGTCCTGGAATAAATGCCCGGAGCGTTTGTATTTGCGGTTGAAGTAGCCCACATACGCCGTCATCTGCCGCCGCATTAGGTCTGAAAGAGGCCGCTTGCCGCGCAGTATCAGCAGGTGAAAGTGATTAGGGATGCAGGCCCAGGCCAGACATTTCTGCCCGGTTTCAGCAAGATAGCGGCGCAGGCGGGACAGGAATTCGGAGTAATCCGACTCTTCACGGAAGATCTTCCCGCGTTCGTTGCCGCGCGCGATCACGTGATACAAACCACCCGGAATATCAATTCTGGCTTTTCTTCCCATATGAGGATTGTACAATAATTAAGTTATTAAGAACCGTCCCCTATTCACGGTCCTATTATAAAAACGCGCTTGGATGACATTTGGTTTTTAGAGGAACGCGAAAAGGGCGGGGGTGCGGTCATTGCTCCGCCGCGGGAGGTTCCGCGGCGGGCTTCGGTATTTTCAGCCGATCAGCGAGTCAAGGTGTTTTTTGATCTCTTCTTTAGGCTGCAGCCCCACCAGCTGCTGCACCATTTTCCCGCCCTTGAACAGAAGGATGGTGGGGATGGCGGAGATCTGGTATTTGCCGGCGGTGTCCTGGGCCTCGTCGGTGTTAAGCTTACAGACTTTAACCTTGCCGGCGTATTCCCCGGTCAGCTCTTCTATCACCGGCCCCAGCATCCGGCAGGGGCCGCACCAGGGGGCCCAGAAATCAACCAGTACCGGGAGGGCGCTCTTCAGCACTTCCTGCTCAAAATTAGCGTCGGTGATCTGTATCTCGTTTGACATATTAATCTCCTTAACCCGGAAATCAGGAATAGTTATGATATAAGACTTACTTTTTCTTGTCAAGAAGGTACTTTATTTCCTTCCAAAGATCCTCTATGTCCACCGGCTTGGAGAAGAAAGCCCCGGCCCCGGCCAGCATGGCCTCGGAGCGGTCGGCCGGCTCGGTGTATTTGGCGGAGATGAAGATCACGGGCACCTTCTTAAGCCGCTCTGATTCCCTTATAACCCGCAGGAATTCGACTCCGTGCATGTCCGGCAGCTGCACGTCCAGTATGATGAGGGAGGGCGCCGCCGCGGCCAGCGCGTCCAGCGCCTCCCGGGCGCTCGCGGCCACCCTTATCTCCGCGTCGACATTCTTCAGCTTAAGCCCGTCCTGAAGCGTGTCTATAAAATTCTTGTCATCGTCAACTATCAAAATGTTCATTACCATAATTTTTATTTACCTTGCCTGACGGCGCAGGGGCGCTCCCCTTGCCCGGACCGCCACCTAAAACCCGAAGCTGAGGCGCTCCGACAGGATGGCCGGCATGTTGAGCCCGGCCATCATTTTTTGCACGGCCCCGATGTCGTAAAAAACCCGGTGCAGCTCAAAATATTTCTTCTCTGAATCGTAAATGCCGCAGGCCGCCCGGGTATCCCCGTCGCGCGGCTGACCAACGGAGCCCGGGTTGAACATCAGCCTGCCGTCCACAAAGATCTTCTCAAGCGGCTTGATGAAGTCGGTTTCCGGGAGGCCCTCCTCCCTCTCCCTGAAATAAAGCGGCATGTGGCTGTGGCCGATGAAACACGGGGAAACTGCCCACTTTCCGGCATTGTCCATGAACTGCACCTCGCTCAGCAGATACTCTGTAAGCGGCTTGCGCGGGGAGCCGTGCACCGTCATGAACTCGCTGGTCTCGGCCTTTTCAGGCAGCCGGGAGATAAAATCCAGGGCCTGGGGGGTAAGCTGTTCGCGGGCGAACTCTATAGCCCAGGCCGCGTTGGAGTTAAACCATTTAAGGTCCATCTTGCCCACCAGCGCCGCGTCGTGGTTGCCCATGACCGCGACAAGTTTTTTAAGTCCCCGCAGCGTTTCGGCGCATTCAAGGGGCTGCGGCCCATAGCCCACGATATCGCCGCAGCAGACGAAATTGTCCACGCCGTTATTTTGATAGAAGTCCAGCACGGCCCTGAGGGCCGTATAATTGCCGTGCACGTCGGAGAAAATTCCGTATTTCATCAGTAAGCGGTAAAGACCTGCTCCTTTCCCCTACACTCCCACCGGCTGCTGCGCGACCATCCCGGTCGCGCGCTTGAGGTCCACCGAGATCAGTTTGCTAACGCCGAGCTCCTCCATGGTGACGCCGTAAAGCGTGTCGGCCGCCTCCATGGTGCGTTTGTTGTGGGTGATGACGATGAACTGCGTGGTGGAGGAGAATTCCCTGATCAGGCGCACGAAGCGCTCGACGTTAGCCTCGTCCAGCGGCGCGTCGGCCTCGTCCATGACGCAGAAGGGCGAGGGGTTAACGCGGAAGAAGCTGAACAGCAGCGCCAGGGCGGTAAGGGCCTTTTCTCCGCCGGACAGCTGGGTTATGCTCACCAGCTTCTTGCCGGGCGGGTGCGCCAGTATCTCCACGCCGGTCTCCAGCAGGTTCTCGGGCAGCGTCAGTATCAGGTCCGCCTCGCCGCCGTTGAACAGCAGGGAGTAGATCTCCTTGAAGTAGGCGCGGACCTTGTCGAAGGTGGCCTTGAAGTTCTCGCGGGTGGTATCGTTTATCCTGTTTATCGCCGAGCGCAGGTCCGCCTTGGCGCGGTTAAGGTCCTCCACCTGCGAGTTGGTGAAGTTGTAGCGCTGGGTAAGCGCCTCGTATTCCTCCGGGGCGGTCATGTTGACATTCCCCATCTCCGCCACGCGGCGCCGCAGGAAAAGCACGCGGTCGTGATCGGTCTCGATGCCGGCGTAGCGCTCTTTCGCCTCCGCGGGGGTAATATTCCACTCGTCGGCCATGCGCTTGGCGGTCTCGTCCGCGCGGGCGGCTATCGTAGCGAGCTCGATCTCTATCTGGGAGCGTATCTTGTCGCTCTCAGCGGCCACGTCGCGGCTGTCGCGGAGGTTGGCGTTCAGGCGGGCCAGGGTTCCCCGCAGCTCGTTCAGCTCGTCCTCCATGGACCGGTCAATTATTTCTTTCTCGGCCAGGTCGTGCATCAGCTCGGAAAGGCGGGCCCCGGAGGCGGTTATCTCGCCCCTGTACCTGGCCTCGCGGGCGGCGAGCTCGGCGCGGCGCTCCTCGAAATGGGACTGCTCCTCGGTCATGGAGGCCAGGTCGCCCTCGGCCCGGGACAACTCACCTTTGAGAGCGTCTATATTCTGGCGGTAATTATCCAAATTGGCCTTGCGGCCGCCCAGCTCTTCCTTCTGGCGCGCGAAATCATCGTGCAGCGCGTTCTTCCTTTCCCCTAACGCGGCCTGCTCGCTCCTTTTGGCCTCGGTGGCCGACCCGGCCGCGCCCTTGGCTTCGACCAGCGCGGCGAAATCGGCCTCAGCCTGCCTTATCCCGGCCTCGGCCTTCTCCTTCTCCGACTGCGACAGGGCCAGGCCTTCCCGCTTCAGGCGCAAGTCGTCCCCGGCGCCGGCGGCTTCCGTCTCGTTCTTGTGGAAATCTATATCCAGGGTCCGCGCCCTGTCTTCGGCGGCGGCCTCGGCGGCGCGCGCGCCCTCCAGCTGCGGCTGCAGGGAAACCTTCTCCGTCTCCAGGGCCGAGTTTTCCTCGTCCAGTTTCGCTATCTGCTCTTTCAAATCGCCGGCCTCTTCCCAGTAAGGTTCGTTCGAGACCACTTCGTCCACGCCTCCGGTCACCCAGAAAGGCCCGTGCACCGAGCCGCCGGCGGAGTAAACTCCGGAGAGAAGGCCGGTGACCAGGGGCAGGTACTGCGGCTCGCAGGAGAGTTTGTCCATCACGCGCTGCGCGCCGGGGGCGCTCCAGCCTTCCTGCGCCGGCGCCGAAGGCGCGCGCTCGAGAATAAGGAAGCGGCAGCGGCCCTTGCCTATATGCCTGAGATATTCTATGGCCTCCTGCGCGGCGGCCGCGGTCTCGCAGACCACCGAGTCAAGGAAGCGGCCCAACGCGTCGTCCACAGCCACGCGGTCCTCTTTGCGTATGGCAAGGAGATGGCGCAGCGTGCCCTTAACCCCGGCCACGCCGGAGTTCAATACGCCGTTTATGCCCACCCAGTAGGTATCGTGCTCGCCCTGCGCCAGTATAACCTCCAGGCGGCTCTTATCCCAGGCCTGATCTTCGCGTATTTTGGCCTGGCGGGCTTCTATCTCGCCGAGCCGGGAGGAGAGGACCTTGGCCTGCGCTTCGGCGGCGGCCTCCTTCTCCTTCTCCGCGGCCAGCTCGCCCCCGAGAGCGGCGGAGCGGGCCTTCATCTCGGCTATGCGGGCTTCGATAGCGGACACCGCGGCGGTTATATCGTTAATGTCCTTCTCCAGCCCGGCTTTCGCGTCGTTGAAATGGCCGATATTGGAGCCGGTGACGGCTATCTTATTGGAGAGATCCATCTCGCGGGAGTAGGCTTCGTTCATCTCGCGGGCTATGCTGTCGGCGGCCTCGTCGGCGGCGCGCATCTGCTCCGCCACGCCGGAGAGCGCGGCGGCGGCGGCATCATATTCGGCCTGCAGGGCCGGCAGCCCGCCTTCGCCGGAGGACAGCCTGAGGCGCAATTCCTCTATGCGGGGCCCGGTGACGGCCAGCTTCTCGGCGTTGCGCCGCTCGGAAGTGGCCAGGCCCGCGCGCTGGGTCGCGATCTCGGTAAGCATGGCCTCGCCGGCGACTATGCGCCCTTCGGCCTGCACCTTGTCGGTCTTCACCATGCTTACGGCTTCTTTCAGCACGCGCTGCTCTTCAGTTTTCTGCGTAAGCGTCAGGCCCAGCGCGGCTATCTCGCCGTCGAGGCCGGTTATGGCCACGGCGAGCTCGGAAAGTTCCTTCTTCACCGGCTCCAGGCGGGCGGCGGCCTCGGCGCTGCGGGCGGCGAAGGCGTCCCCGTCCTTAAGCAGCAGAGCTATCTCCGCGCCGGTAAGCTCTTCTTTGTACTTCTGCTGCAGGCGGGCCCTGGCGGCCTCCTTGTCCAGCTTTTTTATCTGTTCGTCCAGCAGCACCATCGAGTCCGCAAGGCGGTTAAGGTCCATCTCCACCTTCTCGAGCTTGCGGGCGGCCTCGTCGCGCTTGGCCTTGTATTTCGACACGCCCGCGGCTTCCTCGAACAGCTCGCGGCGCTCCTCGGGGGTGGCGTTCAGCACGTGCTCCACTTCGCCCTGGTCGATGATGGCGTAGCCTTCCGTGCCTATGCCGGTGTCTAAAAACATCTCGCGGATGTCCTTAAGGCGGCACTGCACCTTGTTGATGAAATATTCGCTTTCCTCAGAGCGGTAAATTTTGCGGGTTACGGTCACTTCGCTGAAATCCAGCGGCAGCTTGCGGCTTTCGTTATCGAAGGTCATGGCCACTTCGCCCATGCTGAGGGCCTGGCGCTTGGTGGTGCCCGCGAAAATTACGTCCATCATGGACGGCGTGCGCAGCGATTTCCAGGACATTTCGCCTATGCACCAGCGCAGGGAGTCCACCACGTTGGACTTGCCGCAGCCGTTGGGGCCCACTATGCAGGTGATGCCGGGCTTAAGCGGCAGCTTAACCTTGTTCGCGAAAGATTTAAAACCGTAAATTTCAAGCTCTTTGAGGTACATTTAATATCCCCTTGGAAAGTAAGTAAAAATCGATGTTCTCCCGCGCGGCGGAAGGGCGAGACTCAATTATATAAATAATGGCGGGCGAATAGCGAATTGAATAGAGGGCGGGAATTTCTTCCCGCCCTCTATGTTACTTGGACTTAAGCCTTACTTATCTGCAGGGATTCCAGCTCGGCCACCCCTGACAGGTGACATTGCAGGAACCATGGGAGCTTAAGCAGACGCCGCAGGCTTCCTGAGGGGTCCAGCCCATGTGCGGGCGATTCCAATGCTCCTCGTATCCGGTATCGTTGGCCGTGCAATACGGCTGTTGGGGCGGAGGCGGAGGGGGCGGAGGCGGAGGAGGAGGCGGGAACGGATGCGGGCCGGGCTGAGGATGCCAGGGACCGGGCTGAGGGCCGGGCTGAGGATGCCAGGGACCGGGCTGAGGATTCCAAGGACCAGGCTGAGGGCCGGGCTGAGGATGCCAGGGGCCGGGCTGAGGGCCGTTGTGGTCACCGTGGCCGCCAGGGCCTCCGGGGCCATTGTGGTCACCATGACCACCATTGCCGCCGGGGCCATTATAGCCGCCAGGACCGCCAGGACCACCGGGGCCGCCGGGGCCGCCGGGGCCGTTATGATTACCATTATTGCCACCCAGGCCGTTAATGATCTGACCGAACAAACCCCCGCGGGATTCGTTCTTTATCTCATCAAGCTTGCTCTGGAGATCGCCGGAATTGCCGCCGGCAGTATCGAAGGAAACCACCTGAGCCGTGGCAAGGCTCACGTAACCTAAGAGCGCCATCGTTGTGAGGAAGGCGCTTTTACTGAGTTTTTTCATGTGTTAATTTCTCCCTTATTCTGTTGAAGTTTATTTCCCTGAATAAATTGTATAACCTTTACCGATTTCTCAATAAGAGCCAAAGGTCCCCCCAAATATTAAAAAAGGGCCCAGAAGGAAATAGGTCCTTTGACCCAGGCCCGCCTCAAAGCACGGGCAGGCCGCGCAGAAAAAAAGCGGAGGAAACCTTAAGTTTCCCCCGCTATTCCCGCCGCTGTTTGCAGTTTAGCTTTTAATAAGACAGCTGGTAGGCTATGCCGAAGGTGTTGCCCGTGTAATTATAGGGCATATATTTTTCGAATTTATTATTCGAGCTTGCGGCCATGACCGAGGCGAACAGGCGCACCATGGCCACCTCGTTCAGGCGCTTGCGTATGGAGCCCGTAAACGTGGACATGGTATTCACCTGCTTGGCGGCGGTGAAGTTATTGTCCGCGTCGCGGGCGGTGCGCTTGTCGTAGGTGCGCCGCGTCAGATTTATGGCGCCGCCTATCGCCCACTTGCCGGTGATGTTCAGATCAAGCGGCACGCTGAGCGTCAGCTCGTTGAAATCGTAATACTTGGCGCCGAACTGGGGGCTGGTATCGCCAAGGGATTTATACAGCATGAAGTTCTGGTTCGAGGAATGCATGGTGTAGGAAACCATCGGAGACAGCTCGAAGATCCACAGGCTCTGCTGGAAGCCGAAATCCAGCGCGGTATCGCTGTCCCGCTGCTTCGTGCTGTTGGAAACGCCGGTATTTGCCACCACTTTCTGGTTCTTATAATTCTGCACGGTATAGGTCAGCCCGGCGAAGAACTTGTTCCAGCTCGGCCGCAGGCTCAGCTGGCCCATGGTCTGGTCCTGCAGCCCGCCGTTCACGCTGGCCCTGTTCGCCGGGTCAGGGTTCCGGAATTCGCTCAGCAGGTCGGTGTAGTTGGGGAACGCCACGCTCCTGAACAGGTACTGCACCGTAACATAGCCGTTCTTTTCCTCGTCGAAAGTATAGTCGGCCGCCAGCTGGCCGCCGGTGGAGTTCATATTGTAAAGGCCGTTCTTCCAGACCTCGTTGGCGCCGGTGCGGCGGAATTCCCAGTTCCTCGATAGCCCCGGGCGCAGCCGGAGGCGGTCCGTTATAGCCCGGCGGTACTCTATGTTGAAGCCGTGCGACATCGACCTGTCGGTGAACTGCCGGGAGTCCTGCGGCGCGAAGCCCGGCCCGTTATAGTTGAAATTGTACAGGCCGAAGATATGGTCCTTCTGCGTCGCCTTCGCCAGCAGGCCCACCTGCGTATTTATATTGCCGCCGCTGAAGATATTGCCGACAGAGGGCAGGAAGGCCGCCTCGGAAAGCGTCATATCGAAAAAAGGCGTGAAGATCTTCGAGTCTTCCGCCGCGGCCGCGCAGAGCCTGCCGACCAGGCCCGCCGCGATAAAAGCGCTTAAGATTATTTTTTTCATCGTTTTCTTCCTTAAAAGTTAAGGTGGAAATTCCACACCGGGTGGAACACCAGCACGCCCTCGGGGTAGATGTTGAGGCCCAGCTCGAAGAATTTCCCGTACCAGCTAACCTTGCTAGAGAAGGTCTGCGTCTTCAGCCCGTAATTCAGCTGTATGCTCCACAGCTTGCCCACGCCCCTGGGGGTCTCAATGCCGGCTATAAAAAAATCATCCTTGAAGCCGGTGTCGAAGCTGTTGACCTTGGTGCCCAGCAGGTCGGGCTCCTGGCCCGGCTTAAAGTCCAGCTTGGCGTCGAGCTGGCTGTGCTTGTAGCCCCAGAAGGTGCGTATGCGCGGGCTTACCGAGGTGCTCAGTATGGCGCCCAGGTAGTAGCCGCCGAACTTGGCGCTGTCGATGGACTGCGAGTTCTTGGTGGCCATCTTGGCCGCCAGCATATCCCAGTAGCCGCCTATCAGATCAAGCTGCGGCACGCCGGGGGCTATGCGGCCCTCGCCGTGAAGGCGCAGCTTGCCCGACACGTTGGTATAGGTCAGGGGGATGAGGGTGGGGAACAGGCCCGTCTGAATGCCGAAACTCTTGCCCGGCGGCAGCGGAGTGGTTCCTTCCAGGTCCTGCTGGAAATCGTAGAAGAAGCCGGCCGGGTTGGCTATAACTTCCCCGGCGATCTGCATCCCTTTGGATTCCCAGTCTACCGCCGCGAAGGCGGCGCCTTTTATTAAAAAAAGCGCTAAAAATATCAGGATCAGCCTTTTCATTGTTTATCCCTTAATTGCCGAGATTCGTGAGAGCGGGCAGCATGCGCTGCACCGCGGCCACCATCAGGTCAGGTATGAAGACCAGGTCTATATTGGTCCCGGCTCCGCCGTAAGCGAAGTAATCGTTATCACTTATGGCGTTCTTTGCCAGGGTGTTATTTGTAATAGCGGCCGGATTAGAGGCGTTAATTCCCTGCGACTGTTTAACATACATCACGCTTTCGACGGCATTGTTTTTCAGCAGCGTGAACGGGTCGGAAGACGAATTAGTAAAATCGCCGGCCGTCCGGATCTCGCCGCCATTGCCTATGACATAGTCTTCGCTGGCGAGCCATAAGTAGGTGGTCCCTGTCCCTCCCACCTGGTACATATCGGCCTGATAATGGGCGAGGGGCGCGTTATCAGGATTGTCCTTGGGGTAAGAGTAGCTGTTGGCCTTGTCGGTTTTGAGCGCCCAAACAACATTGGTGCCCGCGCCGCCGTTGACGGCTACCGAGCCGCCTGTATATTTCAGGGTACCGCCGCCATTATCAAGAACCTCCAGCGTGGAGATCTTGTTCAAACCTTCTATGGCGGTCACTCCGGATTCATTTTTAAGAATGCCGGTTATTACCACGTTCCTGTCGTTGCCGGAATTCACGGCCACACCGATGATCGAGGGATTATTTATAAGCCCGCCACTATTATTATTGATGACGGACGGGGGAACATATTTGGAATTCTGGGCTATGAAGAATATTTCCCCGGCGTTAGTCCGGTTCGCCATCACGAAAGAAGCCCAGGACGGGTCTACGGAGTTGCTGTTGAAGAAGCCCGGCCATTCCTCTATGCGCTGGGGGAGGTCCTTGTTGAAGGCCATGGTCATCTGCATATAATCAAGCCGGTCCGCCACGCTCTGCGCGCCGTTATACTTGAATCCGCCGCTGGCAAGCGAAGCGCCGCTGTTACTGTACACCGGGCGCTTCACCAGGTTGAAGAACTGTATTTCGTTGGCCGCGGGCCGGATCATGCGCTGCTCCACGCGCACCACGTTGCCGTGGACGTCGCTCAGAGTGCGGCCAGCTTCCAGGTCCGACTCCTTAACTATATTAAGGAAGTTCTTCACCGAGTTCTCCGCGTTATTGGTGGCGCGGGCGAAATCCTTGAGCTGCACCCTGTCGGTTTCCTTCTGCTGCAGGTCTTTCTGGCGCTCGTCGGCGCTCAACCCGGGATTCCAGTTCTCAAGGGCTTCCCGCTCCAGCTTGGCGGTAAGCAGCACGGGCTTGGCGGCATTCCCGCCTTCCGGCGAATTAAGGCCCTGGCCCTGCGGGATGCTGAATTCCGCGCTGCCCTTCTGCGGGGGAACCATAAATCTGAGCTTTACCTCGCCGAAGAGCACCTGCATATCCATCTTCCCGTCTTCGGTAGCGCCCAGCGTAAACTCGGTGCCCCGCACCGCGCAGACGGCCGCCGGCGTGCGCACTTCGAATCTTTCTTTCCGCATCAGGTGCGGCACGCGCACCTTAATTTTGCCGAACACCAGCATCAGGCGCGAAGCCATGGTCTGGCGCTGCTCGATCTCAAGGCTGGAGGTCCCTTTGAACCATACCTTGGTCTTGTTCGGCATAAGCAGCACGGCCGCCCCCTGGGCCCCGGTGCGGAGCGCCCCGCCCTCGGCTATTTCCATGTCCGCTTTAGCGGGGATCCACTGGCCCTCGCGGGTGGGGCGGACCTCCACTTCCCCGCTCATGGAAATAATCCGGGCCTCTCCGGCCAGAATTATGCCCGGCAGGGCCAACAATAGGAATAATAAGAATATGTTTGTCCTCATATGTGGAGAGTTTAGTAGAAAATCAGCCTTGTGTCAATGCAGCTATTTTGGGATAATTGAATCTGCCGGGGACGCTTTTTCCCTATGAGAAAGCCCCGGGTGTAACCCAGGTCAAGTTTGATTACGGTTACACCGGGCGGGAGGAGGCGGCCGCTCCCCCGCCGGCGCCCACGGCGGGCCGGGGCGGAGAAAGGCCCGGCGCGGCTCTTAAAGTCACGGGAGACACATCATGATGAAAGTAACTTTGGTCATATTCGCTCTGTTCCTGGCCGGCTGCGCGACCGGAACGAGGAAAGCCGGCCCCGCCTGCCCCGCCTGCCCCCAGGTCCCCGCAGTTGCGGTTTCCTCCAAGGCCCCGGAAGCCGCCCCGATGTACCTGGCCGCCCCCGAAAGCCTGCCCGTTTTTGCGGACGGGGACGATCTTAAGCCGCTGCTTAAAGCGGCCCTGCTGAACCGCGCCTATTTTCAGGGCCTTAAAAGCGGCTCCCCGGCCTACGCCTTCGGCGACCGGAAAATAACGCCTAAGGAACTTTCGGACTCCAATGAGGAATTCATAAGGATACTGGAGATCTCGCCCTCCGCGCGCGATCTCGACCTCCTGTTGAAGGAAAAGTTCGACGTTTTCCAGCTGGCCGGACGCGATTCCACCGGGACGGTGGTTTTCAGCTCCTATTATGAGCCCACGCTGGAGGCCAGCCTTAAGCGTACGGCGGAATATAAGTATCCCATCTACGCCAAACCGGACGACCTTATCTCCGTAAACCTGGAGGATTTCAACGAGAAATTCAGGGGCGAGAAGCTGACCGGCCGCCTGAAGGACGGGGCGCTGGTGCCCTACAGCGACCGCGAGCAGATAGATTTTGAAGGCGCTTTGAAGAACAAGGGTCTGGAGCTGGCCTGGTTCAAGAAACGCTCCGACATCCTGGACCTGCAAACCGAAGGGTCTGGCAGGCTGCAGCTGCCCGACGGCAGGGCGATAAAGGCTAACTTCGCGGCCACCAACAGTCTTAAATTCAAAGGCTGGCTGACGGGCATGATAGAGGCCGGCGCGCTTCCGAGGGAAGGGATAAGCCCTGAAAAAGGCCAGCAGTACCTGGACGAACACCCCGACAAGGTCAGGCCCCTGCTTAGCATGAACAGGCGCTATGTATTTTTCAAGCTGGAGCAGCCCGCCGACCCCGAAGAGGGCCCGGCGGGAACCTACGGCCTGCCGCTTACGGGCTGGCGCTCCATAGCCATAGATAATACGCTGGTCCCCATGGGAACCCTGGCCTTCATGCGCGTAACCGCGCCGGACGTGGACGAGGAAGGCGCACTGCTCGGGCGCAAGCCGGACAGCCGCTTCGTTTTCTGCCAGGACACGGGCGGCGCCATTAAAGGCCCGGGCCGGGTGGACTTCTTCTCCGGCAACGGCAAGAAAGCCCGCACCTTCGCCTTCAAACTGTGGGACCCCGGGCAGCTTTACCTGCTTGTGCTTAAAGAGAGCAAATTGTAAACGGACCTGATATTTTTTTGCAGTTATCTTAGAACAAGGAATTATGAAGCATAACTATTTTCCTGTTTTATATTTCACATTCACGCTCTTTACCCCATTAACCGCGCGCGCGGCGGCCCTGACGCTTACCGGGCTCGATATCCTGGAGCGCGACGGCTTCAAACAGTTGGAAGGGAAGCGGGTAGGCCTGATCACCAACCACTCCTCCGTGGATGCCGACGGCGTGAACGCGGTGGACGCCTTCAACAGAGCGGGCAATTTCAGGCTGGCGGCCGTCTTCACGCCCGAGCACGGCTTTCGCGGCACGGAGGAAGGCGGGGTTTACATAGCCAGTTCCTCCGACCCGGTAACGGGGGTTCCGGTTTACAGTCTTTACGGCAAAAACAAGCAGCGTCCGACGCCTGAAATGCTGAAGGACCTGGACGTGCTGGTTTTCGACATACAGGATATAGGCGCGCGGTTTTACACTTATCTCACCACTATGGGCTACGCGATGGAAGAGGCCGCAAAGGCCGGTCTGCCTTTTATGGTGCTTGACCGCCCCAACCCCATCGGCGGCCTGGTCGAAGGGCCCGTGCTGGAGCCGGGAATAAATTTTTTCACCGCCTATTTCCCGGTGCCGGCGCGCCACGGCTTCACCGCCGGAGAAATGGCTCTTTTCCATAAAGCCGGCCTGAACCTTAACCTGGACCTGACGGTGATAAAAATGGAGAACTGGACGCGCGACCTGTTCTTCGACCAGACCGGGGTGGTGTGGACCAACCCTTCGCCTAATATAAGGAGTGTGGACGCGGAAGTTCTTTACCCGGGGCTGGGCTGCTTTGAGGCCTCCAATGTTTCGGTGGGGCGCGGCACCGCCAGGCCCTTCCTCTGGTTCGGCGCGCCCTGGATGAAGGCCGGGAAGATCGCAAAAAAACTCTCCGAAGCCGGGCTGGAAGGAGTGAAGTTCTCCCCCCGAAACCTGACGCCGGAGAAGGATCTCTACGAGGGCAAACCCTGCGAAGGCATAAGCCTGGAGCTCACGGACAGATCCGCCGTGAGGGCGCTGGATATTTTCGCGCACGCCGTTTACCTGCTCAAGAAATACAACGCCGCGGATTTCAAGCTTGACCCCGCGGAGATCCGAAAAATGACCGGCTCTTCGGACCTTTACGCTCTGCTGGAGGCCGGCGCCCGGCCCGCCGAAATGATCGCGGCTTTTGAAAAGAGCAACAAGGCTTTCCGCGACGGCGCGGCCAAATTCCTGCTTTACAAATAACGGCTAATGTGTTAAATTTGTATATATGGGGAATAAAATTCTTGTAGTTGACGACGACCCGGAAATTTCGAGCCTTGTGCAGTACTCGCTCGAGTCGATGGGCCACCAGGTAAAGGTCTGCGACAACGGCCGCGAAGTGATGGACGTGATGCGCACCTATCAGCCCGACCTGCTGGTGCTGGACGTGATGCTGCCCGGAATAGACGGCTACTCCCTGGCCACGCAGATCTCCGAGGACGAAGCGATGAGCAAGCTGCCCATCGTGGTCCTTTCGGCGCTCGAGCCCTCCCGCACCATGTTCCAGCGCTTCTCGCAGGTGGCGGCCTTCCTCACTAAGCCGTTCAACACCGACGATCTGGTAGAAGCCGTAAAGAACGCCCTGGCGAAGAAATAACAGGGGACGCTGATTACTAAATGAGGCTCTTCTCCCTATCGTGTGGGTAATTTATAGCCTAATAACCGGTGGCTTCATAGGGGAAACGGCTTGATTTAGGGGCTGGAAAATATGGCATGATTTGGGTATGCGAAAAAAACTTCAGTTGCGTGACGCGTACCGT
>CAIQNV010000110.1 GCA_903873295.1 uncultured Elusimicrobia bacterium | reverse complement strand
AGCCGCTTTGGGGAGGGGGGCCCCGCTTCGGGGGGAACCGCGCTGGGCTATGCCCGTGCCGTATCAAGAGCCATGCTCATCAGACGGCCAACGGTTCCTGCGCGGCGGAATGGGCAACCCCATACCCGGCCCGTCCCCCGGGCTAAACGCTGAAGCCCAAAAAGCAAGGCGGGCCCGATGGCCCGCCCTCTGCATGGGTCTCGACTGTATCACTCTTCACTGCGGGGGGGGAGACCCCGTCCCCGTTCATATCCTAGCACCTGAAACCGGAAATTTCAAGGGCCCTTCGGGCAAATATGCGGCCATAAATTAAACCGCGCCGCGGCGCTAATACGTTTTCAAATAAAGTAAAATTAAGCATGAGGGAAGAGAAAGATACAGAGCGGCGGGAGGACTTTGACCTGCTGGCCCGCTTCAACGAAGGCAGCGAAGAGGCCTTCACCCTCATCGTGGAAAAACATTCCGGCCCCCTCATCAATTTCCTGCACCGCCACACCGGGAACCAAAGCGCCAGCGAGGATATAGCCCAGGAGGCTTTCCTCCGCCTCTATAAAGCCGCCGCCGGGCTGGAACCCGGAGCTAAACTCTCCACCATTCTGTACAAGATAGCCTATCATCTGGCGGTAGACCGCGCCCGCAGGGACAAAAGCCGCGCCGCCAGAGCCCCCACCCGAAGCCTCGACGCCGGCGCGCCCGGCTCCCGGGAGCCCGCCGCCGGGCGGGACTCCGAGCCGGACGCCATCTGCGAAACGAACCGGCAGAGCGGGGAAATCGCCGCCGCGCTGGCCGAACTGCCCGACACACAGCAGCTCGCCATCATCCTGAAGGTCTATGAAGGCCGCTCCTACGCGGAAATAGCAGGGATCATGGACCTTTCCGTCCCCGCGGTGGAATCCCTTCTGTTCCGGGCCCGCCAAAGCCTCTCGAAAAAAATAAAATAGACCGCAAGTTTTTTGCGGATCTTACGTTAAACAGTCCAGGAGGCAGAACTTATGCTGTTCGATACCTGCGCTAAAATTGACAAGAAACTCTCCGCTTATCTGGACGCCGAACTGGCGCCCGAAGACCGGGCCGCCGTAGCCGCGCACCTGGCCGCCTGCGCCGTCTGCGCCAGGGAACTTCGCCGCCTTACGGCCGCGGACGCCGCGCTGAAAGCGCTGCCGGCCATAATCCCCTCCCCGTTCTTCGCCGCCAAAGTCTCCGCGGCCGCCCGCGCCCTTAACGAATACCACGGCCCTTTCCGCCGCTTTCTGCGCGTGCCGGTGCCCGCCATGGCCATCCTGGTGTCGTTCATACTGGTAAATATTTTCACGTTCACCTTCAACATCAACGCCATGGAGAACGGCCCGCGCCGCGAACTCGCCAGGAAGGTCGTGGCGCAGTTCTCCAGGCCGGCCAGCATGCTGAACCCCGTGGCGCTGGCAAGGCTCTGCGGCGAATGCTCTGAATATATGTGCCTGTGCATGCACGAAGCCGGGAAAAAAAGCATGTGCCCCTGCAAGGACTGCGAAATGGACAGGACGCAGCGGGAGACCGCACCCGGAACACCCGCGGCGATGGAAAGCATGGAGGGACATCATGTCCGATAAACTGGCGCTTGGGGCCCTTACTCTGGCCGTTCTCTCATTCGTACATTTGTTCGGAGTAGAAAAGGCCGCCGTGGCCGTGGTCTTCGGAACGATGGCCCTTAAAGACCCTTCGCTGACCCCCCGCGGACAGAAACTGGCGATGGGCGCGGTTATAACCGGCCTGGCTTACCTGGCCGTAATAACGGGCGTTTTCATCTTCCACATGCCCATGCTCAACGGCCTCGCTTCTCATTTAGCCAAATAGATCATGAAAACACCCGGCGCGGTCTTACTTTTCTTGTCGCTGCTCCCCGCCTTAATGGCGGAGGAGCTCCCTCGCCTTAACCTTAAAGCCTATCTGGCCGAAGTGCGGGGGAACAACCAGGAAATAGCCGCCGCCGCCGCGCTAGCCAGGGCTTATTCGGAAAAAGTTAAACTGGCCTGGCTGCCCGCGGACCCCGTGCTGGAGTTAGAGCGCATGTACGCGGACGGCGCGCTGGGCTCCGGCGCCGCGGAACGCAATTTCCTGCTGCGGCAGGAATTCCGGAACCCCTGGAAGATGCGCCTGCAGAAGAACGCCGCGACCGCGGAGAGCGGCTATTTCTGGGCGCAGAAGAACGACAGGATCAACCGCACGCTGGCCGAGGCCAAAGCCGCCTTTTACGAATACGCCCTGGCCTGCCATCACGAACTCATCTACGCGGAAAACCTGGAACTTGTAAAAAGACTCGCGCGCATCGCCGAGACAAGATATTCCATAAACCAGGGCTCGCAGAGCGACGCCATCAAAGCCCAGGTGGAACTTTCTAAAGCCATGAACATGCTCATCACGGCCGGGCAGGAAAAAGAGACGGCCGCCGCCCGCGTGAACAACCTGCGCGGCAGGGACCCCGAGGAACGGCTCCCCGAGCCGGAAGCCTTTGACGCCCCCGCGGCGCCCGCGGATTATAAAGCTCTCTCGGCGGCGGTTCTGGCGAAGAACCCGGCCCTGGAGGCCATGGCCTCGCGCCTCAGGGCTTCGGAAAATAAATTATCCCTCGCCCGGGCCGAATCCGCTCCGGACTTCATGCTGAGCTGGCGGCGCCGGACTGCCGGGGACGCGGCCGTAAACGGCACCTACGACGTGTCGCTCGGGCTCACCTTGCCGCTCTGGTTCACTAAACAGCCGGCGATGACGCGCGAAGCCCGGGCGGAGCGGGATATGAGCTCCGCTGAATATGAAGCCGCCAGGAATGACGTTCTGCTCGAGCTGAAGGAGATCACCGTGAAGCTCGACTATTACCGCCGGCTGAAAGACCTTTACGGCGGCACGGTGCTGTCGCAGGCTGAACTTTCGCTGAAGGCCTCCGAGGCCGCGTACCAGGCCGGAAAATCCGATTTCCTCGACCTTATAGACGCGAACCGCACTCTGCTAGAGACCAAGCGGGAATACTACGAATACGCCGCCGACTATGCCTCCTGGCTGGGCCGCTTAAGCAGTCTTACAGGAGAGAGTCTATGAACAGGAACACATTTATAGCCGGCATTATAGCCGCGGCCCTGTTCGGCGGGGGGATAGCGTCCCACCGGCATTTCCGCTCCGGACACGACGCGCAGGCTCCGGCGGAACTTTACTACTGCCCCATGCACCCTGATTATACTTCGGACAGGCCCGGGGACTGCCCCATCTGCGGGATGCACCTGGTCAAAAAAGAAAAAGCCGCCCCGGCCGGACGCAAGGTAAAGTTTTACCGCAGCCCTATGAACCCCGCCGTAAGCTCAAAAGTCCCGATGAAGGACGAGATGGGCATGGATTATCTCCCGGTTTACGACGGGCAGGCAGGCGGGGCTCCGGTAGCCGGGCGCGGAACGGTCTCGCTTACTCCGGAAAAACAGCGGATGATAGGCCTTAAAACCGAGAAAGCCGCTTACCGGACCCTTGCAAGAACGGTCCGGGCTTCCGGCAAGGTGGCCTACGACCCGGACCTCTACCGCGCCATCAGCGAATACCGCGAATCGCTGGCCTCTTACGAGCAGATCAAGGCGGGCTCCTGGCAGGAGGCGATAGACCGGGCCAAAGCGGTGGTGGATTCCTCGAAAATAAAACTGCGGCAGCTGGGCATAGGGGAGGAACAGCTGGACTCCGTGCGCAGGACCCCCGCCCAGTACGACAATCTGCTCATCGCCGGCGACAAGGTCTGGATCTACGCGCAGATCTACGAGTACGAATCCGCCTCGGTAAAGCCGGGCCAGACGGCGACGATAACCTCGCGGGCTTACCCGGGGCGGGAATTCTCCGGCGTAGTCCGCTCGGTGGACCCCATCTTCTCAGAAGAGACGCGCACGCTGCGCGCGCGCATCGAGACCGACAACCCCGGCGGCGAACTGCGCTCCGAGATGTACGTCGAGGCCGTAATAAAGAGCGACCTGGGGAGCATGCTGGCCGTACCTGTTTCCGCCGTGCTCAACACGGGCGAGAAAGAGATCGCCTTCGTGCTGAAGCACGAGGGAACGTTCGAGCCGCGCGAGGTGAAGACAGGCCGCCGCAACGACGATTACGCCGAAATAGTCTCAGGCCTGCGCGCTGGGGAAAAAGTGGTGACCTCGGCCAATTTCATGATAGATTCCGAATCAAGAATGAAGGCGGCGCTGGGGAATTAAGAAACCGTTATGATAAAGAGCATTATCGCTTTTTCGGCGCGCAACAGGACGCTGGTCCTGATATTCGCGCTTGCGGCGGCCGCCGGGGGCGTCTATTGCGCCAGGAACATAAACCTGGACGCCATCCCGGACCTGTCGGACACCCAGGTGATAGTCTATTCAAAATGGGACCGCTCCCCGGACGTAGTGGAAGACCAGGTGACCTATCCGGTCATCACCTCCCTGCTGGGCCTGCCGAAAGTTAAGACCATACGCGGCTTCTCCGACTTCGGCTTCTCCTACGTCTACGTGATATTCGAGGACGGCACCGATATCTACTGGGCGCGCGCGCGCGTGCTGGAATACCTGAGCAAGATATTGCCGCAGCTGCCGGAAGGCGTGAAGACAGAGCTGGGGCCCGACGCCACCGGCGTGGGTTGGATATACCAATACGCGCTGGTCGACAGGACGGGGCGGAACGACCTGTCGCAGCTGCGCTCGTTCCAGGACTGGAACCTGCGCTACCAGCTGCAGTCGGTGCCCGGCGTAGCCGAGGTGGCCGCTATCGGGGGCTTTCAGAAACAGTACCAGGTCAACCTGAACCCCAACTCGCTCACGGCCTACGGCATTTCGATAGAAAAGGTCCTGAAGGCCGTGCGCGACGGCAACGAGGAGGCCGGCGCCCGTCTGATAGAATACTCCGGCGCGGAGTACATGATACGCGGCAAGGGCTACGCCAGGTCGGTGAAGGACATCGAGGACATAGTGGTGGCCGGCGGCGGAGGCACGCCGGTGCTTCTAAAGAGCCTGGCCACGGTCGCCGCCGGCCCGGAATTAAGGCGCGGCGTCTCGGACCTCGACGGAGAAGGGGACACGGTGGGCGGCATAGTAGTGATGCGCCACGGCGAGAACGCGCTGAAGGTCATCGAGCGCGTGAAGGAGCGCATCGAACAGGCCAGGGCCTCCCTGCCCGAGGGCATGGAGATACTTACCGTCTACGACCGCTCGGACCTGATCAAGCGGGCCATAGCCACGCTCAAGCGCCAGCTCACCGAGGAAATGCTGATAGTCAGCCTGGTCATCCTTCTCTTCCTCTGGCATCTCCCGTCGGCCATAATCCCCATAGTCACCATCCCCGTCTCGGTGCTGCTGGCCTTCATTCCGATGTATTTCCTGGGGATCTCCTCCAACATCATGTCCCTGTCGGGCATAGCCATCTCCATAGGCGTGCTGGTGGACGGGGCGATAGTCGAAGTTGAGAACGCTTATAAAAAGCTAGAGCTGTGGCAAAGCGGGGGGCGGAAAGGGGATTTTCACGCCGTCCGCCTCGAGGCGCTGCAGGAAGTGGGCCCGGCGGTTTTCTTCTCGCTGCTCGTCATCGCGGTCGCCTTCCTGCCTATCTTCACGCTGGTGGACCAGGAAGGCCGCCTCTTCAAGCCGCTGGCCTATACCAAGAACCTCACCATGTTCGTGGCGGCGCTCCTCGCCATCACGCTGGACCCTGCCCTGCGGATGATGTTCACCAGGATGGACTACGCGCATTTCAAGCCGCGCTGGCTGTCGAACATCTTCAACACCGTTGCCGTCGGCAAATATTATCCCGAGGAAAAACATCCAGTCTCGCGCCGGCTTTTCAGGGTTTATGAGCCGGTCTGCCGCTGGACGCTGGAGCATCCCAAAAAAGTTATCGGCGCCGCGCTCTTCCTTATATTGACGGCTATTCCGGTTTACCTCAAAACCGGTTCGGAATTCATGCCGCCCCTGAACGAGGGCACCATACTTTACATGCCCACCACCCTGCCGGGCATCTCGGTCACCGAGGCGCAGCGCCTGCTCCAGGAGCAGGACCGCATACTCAGGGCCGTACCTGAAGTGGAGCGCGTATTCGGCAAGGCCGGCCGCGCGGACACCTCCACGGACCCGGCGCCTTTCTCGATGATGGAAACCGTCGCGGTGTTAAAACCGCAGGACCAGTGGAGAAAAAAGGACCGCTGGTACTCTTCCTGGGCGCCGGACTTCCTTCAGGCGCCGCTGCGGCACGTCTGGCGCGACCGCCTCAGCTGGGACGAACTGATCTCCGACATAGATTCCAGAATGCAGTTCCCCGGGGTCTCCAACGCCTGGACCATGCCTATAAAAGCGCGCATAGACATGCTCACCACCGGCGTCCGCACGCCGGTCGGCATCAAGATCTTCGGCGCGGACCTGAAGAAGATCGAAGAGACCGGCCTGGAAGTGGAGAAGCTGGTGCGCCGGGTAAAGGGCACCCGCAGCGTCTACGCCGAGCGCACGACCGGCGGCTACTTCCTGGACTTCACGCTTAAGCGCGAGGCCCTGGCCCGCTACGGCCTGACCGTGAAGGACGCCCAGACGGCCCTGATGACGGCAATCGGCGGCCAGAACCTGACCACCACGGTGGAGGGCCGGGAGCGCTATTCCGTGAACGTGCGCTACGCCCGGGATTTCCGGGACAACGTGGACAAACTTGGCCGCGTGCTGGTCACGGCCGAGAACGGCGTTAACGTGCCGCTGGCGCAGATAGCGGACATAGAGTTCCGCCAGGGCCCCGCGATGATCCGGGACGAGAACGGCCGGCTTTCCGGCTATGTCTACGTGGACATAGAGGGGGTCGACGTCGGCACTTACGTAAAGGCCGCGAAGGAACTGGTGGGCGGGAAGCTGAAGCTTCCGGCGGGCTACACCCTCCAGTGGAGCGGCCAGTACGAGAACATGCTCCGGGTCCGCGAGCGCCTGAAACTGGTGCTGCCGCTGACCATTTTCCTGATCTTCCTGCTCATCTACATGAACACCCGGTCCGCGGTCAAGACCGCCATAGTGCTGCTGGCTGTGCCCTTCTCGCTGATAGGCGCGGTCTGGCTCGTATATCTGCTGGGCTACAATATGTCCATAGCCGTCTGGGTAGGCATGATAGCCCTGATGGGCCTGGACGCGGAGACGGGAGTCTTCATGCTGCTCTACCTCGACCTGGCCTACGACGAGTCGAAAAAAGCCGGGCGCATGAACTCGGCCGCGGACCTCGAGGAGGCCGTGATACACGGCGCGGTCAAGCGCGTGCGGCCGAAGCTGATGACCGTGGCGGCGGCCTTCATGGGCCTGGTGCCGATCATGTGGGCGCTCGGCACCGGCTCCGACGTGATGAAGCGCATAGCCGCGCCGATGATAGGCGGGCTGTTCACCAGCTTCGCGCTTGAGCTGCTGGTTTACCCGGTCATCTTCTTCCTGTGGAAGAACAGGCAGTTGAGCGGAAACTATTTTAAGACCCGATAGAAATCAGCCCGGAAGGAGAATACAATGAACGGAAAACTTACACTGCCATGCGCGTTCGCCTTGGCGCTCGCTTGCTCGCCGGCCTTTGCCGAAGAAGGCGCGCGGAAGGCCGCCCCGCCCCCAAAAGCGGAAAGCGGGACCAACCTTGCCCAGGCGCGGAAGAAGGGCGCCGAGGCCGCCGGCAGGGCGAAGGCGCCGAAAGCCGCGCTGCGCAAAACGGCCAAAGAGGAGGAGGGGAAAGAGGCGGTCTGCCCGGTGACCGGCGAGAAGTTCAAGGTGACCGCGGAGACGCTCTCGGCATCTTATAAGGGCAAGGTTTATTTTTTCTGCTGCTCCGGCTGCGGCAAGCCTTTCATCGCCGACCCTGAGAAATATCTGCACAAAAAGCGGGCGGTCCAGGCCAGGATCTACGCCTGCCCGATGGGCGACTACCAAGGGGACAAACCCGGCAAATGCCCCAAATGCGGGATGACCCTGGAGGAGAAGAAGTGAACGAAGATTTCCGGGCCGGCTTCTACAGGCCCGGGAGAAGTGAAAGTAACGGAGGTAACGCATGTTGTTCGAAGAACACAATGAAGTTGCGGTTGCCGTCGTGAGCAAGCCTCACTGCGCCGACATGGGATGCGAAGGCGCCGTCGGAGCCGCCGCGGTGAGCAAGCCTCACTGCGCCGACATGGGATGCGAAGGCGCCGGTTAAGCGAGGCGGTAGAAAGCGGAAAAAGGAGCAGCCTCTGCAAGTCTGAGCTAACGCAAGGACTGCAGGGGCTGCCCTCCCTTAAATTCAACTTGTACGGGCCATGAGAATCAAGAACTGCGTATTGAAATATCTTCGGGACGACATCTGGCTGCACCATACTGCCAGCAGCTACAAGGTGCGGCTGAACGCCGAGGGCGCGGCCGCGGTTAAAAGCATGGCCGCCCGCCGCTCCGCCGCGGAAATGACGAAGGACGAAAAGCTGGTCTACGACAGGCTGGCGGCTAACGGCATAGCGGGCGAGGATACCGGCCTCGAGGAGGAGCGCCGCATCCCGGTGAAGAGAAGCAGCCCGCTGGAATCGGTGGAGCTTGAATTTTCGGGGCGCTGCAATCTGCGCTGCGCTCATTGTTTCTCCGCCCTGTCGCAGAAAGATATGGACCGGGAGACGCTGGACAAGGTTTTTACGGGCCTGGACGCCCTGGAGCCGGTCACGCTCGTCATCAACGGCGGAGAGCCGCTGCTGAACCCGCTGCTGGGGGAAGCGCTCAAAAAAGCCCGCGCGCGGAATATGCGCGTGAACGTGATGACCAACGCCTCGCTCGCCGAAGCGAAGACCGCGGCCTTGTTCGCCGAGACCGGGGTGGCCAAGGCGGTGGTAAGCCTGGATTTTTTCGCGGAAACGCACGACGCCATACGCGGCGCCGGGGCCTTTAAGAAAGCGGCGGAGGGGATAAAGCTTTTTGTCGCCGCGAAAGTGCCCGTCTTTATAACGGCGATGGTGCAGGACGGCACCGCCGGCCGCATCGGCGAGTTCAGGGATTTTTGCTTCGGTGAGCTCGGAGCGTCCGGCGTCAGGTTCTCCTCGGTGATGCCCATAGGCAGGGGGAAGGACTCTTCCGCCGGGCTCGGGCTGTCCGCGGGAAAGCTCAGGGAGCTTTTCGCCGGCGGGCTCATGCCGGGAGGGGGCGGGAACGAGACCGTTTTTACCCGCCTGGCCGGCGGCCGCAATTTCTACTGCAACGCCGGACTCGGGCAATGTTTCATCTCCGCCGGGGGCAAAGTCTACGCCTGCCATTATTTCCAGAACATCGGCGAGGCCATGGGCGACCTTTCGGCGGCCCCCCTGGAGCTGATCTACCGGGAATATTCCGGCAGCGGGGCGATACCCGCCGATTTCGACTGGGGCAAGCTGGAGAAGTGCAGGGCCTGCGCCCATTTCGCCCGCTGCCGGGGCGGCTGCCGCGCCAGGGCCAGGATACTGTCCGGCGGCTGGTACGCTCCCGACGGCTTTTCCTGCGGGATGTACGGCGCGGAATAGTCCCCTCCACGGCCGCCGCGGCTGCGGCCCTATAAATTTATATAATTATGAAGTCGGTCCGGTCGGAAAATCCAGGAGGACGCATATAATGAAAAAAGCCATTTTGATTTCCCTCATAGCTCTCGCCACAGGCGCCGTGCCGGCCTTCGCCGTTGACGCACCGAAAAACGGCAGGAAGGCCGCCGCACCCGGGAGCGACTGCGCCGACTGCCCCATGCACAAGAAGGCCGGCGCTAAAAAGTGCTCCGGCAGGATGTGCCCCGAGAAGATAGCCGGCGTTCAGACCGTCGCGAAGAACATCCCGGGCGGCGTGGAGGTCACGATGACCGCGAAGAACAAGGAAACCATAGCGCAATTGCAGGAGCTGGCCCTGGTGCACTACAACAGCAAGGAAACCATGGACCCCGCCTGCCCCGGCCGCGTGCTGGGAGCGGAAACCAAGCTGGAAAATATCGCCGACGGGGCGCGGGTGCTGATAACCGGCAAGACTCCTGAAGTCGTAAAACAGATCCAGGAAGCCTCCGCGAAGGAGCACCTGAAAGCCGGCTGCCCGGGAAAGAAGGAAAGCGGGAAGGAAGCCAAAGCTTCAAAAAAATACATCTGCCCGATGAAATGCGCGGAAGCCGACAAGCCAGGCAAGTGCCCGAAGTGCGGCATGGAAATGACGGAGAAAAAATAAATGATAGCGACCATTCTGAAGCAGGTCTCTTTTTTCAGCGGCCTGAGCAACACCGAATTGAACAAAGTCCTCGCCATAGCCGGCACCAAAAAGTATTCCTGCGGCCAGCTGGTCTTCGCCAAGGAGGACCTCGGGGGAAACTTTTTCGTCGTTAAATCCGGCCGGATAAAGATCTTCACCACCGTAGGCTCCGGCAAGAAAAAAACTTTCGCCTTCCTGAAGAAGGGGGAGTTCTTCGGCGAGATGTCCCTGCTGGGCGGAAAAACCCGCTCGGCCTCCGCCCAGGCCGCCGAGGACAGCGAACTGTTCGTTATCCCGAGGAAGAACTTCAAACGGCTGATACTGGAGAACCCTGATTTCACCCTTAAGCTGATGCACACCCTGGTCGAGCGCCTTAACAAGTGCGACAAAGAAATAGAGTCCATGCTGTTCCACAACATCCTGGGGCGGCTGGCGGACGCCATACTGGAGCTTTCGAAAGATAAGCACTCCAAGCCGGTCAAGATGGCCATAGACCAGAACGAGCTGGCGCAGTATCTCGGCACCACCCGCGTGCCCGTGTGCCGCGCCATAAACACGCTCAAACGCAGCGGGGTCATCGACTACCACCGCGGCGAGCTGGTCATCCTCAACGCCGCCCGGCTGCGCTCCATCTCGGGCCAAGCGGAATAAAGACCCTATGATAAACTCCCTGCGCGGCTTCCGCGACCTGCTGCCTCCCGAATCGGACCTTTTTACGCGCATAGAAACCGCCGCGCGGGAAGTGTTCCGCCTCTACGGCTACCAGGAGCTGCGCATCCCCACGCTGGAGAAGAAAGAGCTTTTCGTCAAGTCCACCGGCGACACCACCGACATCGTGGAGAAAGAGATGTACGCCTTCACCGACGGCGGCGGCCGCGAGATCGCCAACCGGCCCGAGGGCACCCCCGGCGTGGTGCGCGCCTACATCGAGAACAACCTCGGCCAGACCGGCCGCAACGGAAAATATTTCTACATCGGCAGCATGTTCAGGGCGGAGCGCCCCCAGGCCGGCCGCTACCGCGAGTTCACGCAGATAGGCGCGGAGCACATCGGCAACGCCTCGCCATACGCCGACGCCGAAACGATAACCATGCTGGTGCGCCTGCTGGAGAAGGTCGGAGTGGAGGGCTGCTCCGTCGTGCTGAATTCGCTGGGCTGCGCGGAGTGCCGCAAAGCCTACCGCGAGCTCCTGCTGAATTACCTCCGGCTTAATAACACCGCACTCTGCGAGCCCTGCAAGGGCAGGATAGAGCGCAACCCGCTCAGGGCCCTCGACTGCAAAATAGACGGCCCGGCCCTGGCCGAGAAAGCGCCTAAACTTTCCCTCTGCCCCGCCTGCACGGAGCATTTCACCCGCACGCAGGAACTGCTGAAAATTTCCGGAGTGGAGCACCAGGTGAATACCGGCCTGGTGCGCGGACTGGATTATTACACCAGCACGGTCTTCGAGGTGCGCTCCGGCGCGCTGGGCAGCCAGGACGCGGTATGCGGCGGCGGCCGCTACGACGACCTGGTCAAATCAATGGGCGGCCCCGCCGCGCCGGCCATAGGCTGGGCCGTGGGCGTGGACCGCGTGGCCATGCTTCTCAAGGACAAGCCCGCAGCCGACACCGCGCCGAAAACTTTCGTGATAGCCGCCGCCAAAGAAGCCGGTGAAAAAGCCTTCGCCCTGCTGACCGCCCTGCGCGCCGCCGGCATAAGCTCCGATTTCTCCAACTTCGAGCTCAGCCTGAAATCTCAGATGCGCTCGTCGGACAAGAGCGGCGCGGCCTTCGCCCTGATCATAGGCGAGGACGAGCTCAAAGCCGGCGCCTGCTCCATAAAGCCCCTTAAAGAGCGCGGCGAGCAGCAGACCATCCCGCTCCCCGACGCCCCTTCACACATCAAGCAGCTCTTGAAGGGTCTGTCAGGAAATCCTCCCGTAAGCATTTAGCGGAGGGGTGACCGGGGTGTTCCCCTGAGCACCCGTTGCGGAAAGGGGGCCCCGCCATCAAAGTCAGGCGGGGGGAAACCGACGCAAGGGTTTCCTCGGCCCGGGTGAGCAGGGGAATACCCCGGCCGGCCCGACTTAACATCTCGCGGTCTTTATGTAAATCAAAATCAGTTCTCTTGAGAAAAATCAAATGACAACAATAAACCCTTCAAAACAAACCGCGCTCCGCACCCACACCTGCGGCGAACTTAACGCCGCCCACGCCGGCCGGACCGTGACCCTTACCGGCTGGACCGACGTAAAGCGCAACCACGGCGGCGTCCTCTTCATAAACCTGCGCGACCTCTACGGCGTCACCCAGATAGTCGCCAACCCCGGAAGCCCCGTCTTCAAAACCGCCGAAGAAGCCAAGAGCGAATATGTCCTGCGCGTCACCGGCAAAGTGACCCTGCGCCCCGGCGCCAACGCCAACAAGAACATGCCCACCGGAGAAATAGAGATAGAGGCGGACGAAATAACCGTCCTGAACGCCTCCCAGCCCCTTCCCTTCGAGCTGGGCGAGCACGCCGGAGTCTCTGAAGAGACGCGCCTGAAATACCGCTTCCTCGACCTGCGCAGGCCCCGCATGGCGAAGAACATGGTGCTGCGCAGCCGCCTTTCCCAGGTTGTGCGCAACTACCTGTACGGCCTGGATTTCAACGAGATAGAAACCCCGCTCCTCACCCGGTCCACGCCGGAAGGCGCCCGCGATTTCGTAGTGCCCTCGCGCAACAACCCCGGAGAATTTTACGCCCTGCCCCAGTCGCCGCAGCAGTTCAAGCAGGTGCTGATGATGTCCGGCATGGACCGCTACTTCCAGCTCGCCCGCAATTTCCGCGACGAGGAACTGCGCTCCGACCGGCAGCCCGAGCACACCCAGATAGACCTCGAGATGTCCTTCGTGGACGAGCAGGACATAGCCCGCGTGGCGGAGGGCATGATGCAGGCCATCTTCGCCCACATCGGCGAGGAGGTCTCCGGGCCCTTCCCGGAAATGGAATTCTCCGACGTGATGCTTAAATACGGCATCGACAAGCCGGACCTGCGCTACGGGCTGGAGATAAAGGACTGCTCCGAAATTTTCAAAACCTCCGGGTTCAAGGTCTTCTCCGAGACCCTCGCCGGCGGCGGCGTGGTGCGCGCCATAAAAGGGCCCCGGGCGGCCGTTTTCTCCCGCGGCGATATGGATAAGCTCACCGACCTGGTGAAAAAGGCCGGGGCCAAAGGCCTGGTCTGGCTCCGGTACAAGGACGGAAAGTGGGAATCGCCCACGCTGAAGTTCCTGGCCGAGCCCGAACTGGCGGCGCTTAAAACCCTTTTGGAGGCGGAGGAAGGCGACGCCGTTTTCCTCGCCGCCGACAAAGCCGCTGTCGCGGCCCCCGCGCTAGGCGCGCTCCGCAAAGAGTTGATAGCCCGCCTTAAGCCCGCGCAGCTGAAGAAGTGGGCCTTCCTCTGGGTCCGGCATTTCCCGCTGCTGGAAAAGGACGCCGAGGGCGGCGCCTGGACCTTCACGCACAACCCTTTCACCGCCCCGCTGCCCGAAGAGGAGCACAAGCTGGACACCGATCCCGGCAACGTGCGCTCCTGCCAGTACGACCTGGTCCTTAACGGCGTGGAACTGGGCTCCGGCTCGGTGAGGAACCACACCCGCGCCCTGCAGGAAAAGATCTTCGGCCTGATGGGCTACGACAAGACGCAGGTGCAGCAGCGCTTCGGCATGATAGTCAACGCCATGGACTTCGGCGCGCCCCCGCACGGCGGCATAGGCATCGGCTACGACAGGCTTATAGGCCTCATCTGCGGCACGGATTCGATAAGGGACGTGATAGCGTTCCCCAAGACCACCAGCGGAGCCTGCCTCATGAGCGACGCCCCGGCTATCCTCGACGAGAAACAGCTGAAAGAGCTGCACCTGAAGATCACGGAATGACCGGCCGCGGCGCCGGGACCGGGAGCGGGACTCCTCCGGAGCCGTTGCTCGTGATTTCCTCGGGATTTTCAAGCCGCTTCTCTGTATAATAAAGACATATAAAGCGTTGTCCTCTCCTTATTCGCCCAAAGTCGGGGAACAGGGCGGAGATTCCGTCTGCCTCAAAGGGAGAGGGGAAGCTGCTTAAAGTCTTAATAATAGGGACCGGTATAGTTTTGTAGTCTTATGAGGTTCACCAGGAAACTTTTTATTTCAGCGCTTTTAACCCGCCTTTTCGGCGGGGCGGCTGCTCACGCGGCCGAATTCGAAGTTCTGGACAGGTTCTCTGTGGACGGTTACTCAGTGTTCAGAGGTAGCGCGGACATCCCCGGCGGCAGCTTCGCCGTGGGCGGGGCCACCTTTACCGTAAAGAACGGCAATGTCGGCATCGGGACGTCCGCCCCGGCCCAAAGACTTGAAGTCAGCGGCGGCAATATCAATATCCCCTACGAGGCCTCCCGAACGAACGGGTATATGCTCAATTTGGGCAATGATGTCGGATATATCTGGCGCAATTACGCTTATGCCGACGACGGCCTGTTCATTTCACAGAACTGGTACCGCAATGATGCGGGGGATGCAAATGTCATTCCCAATGCCGGGCACTCTACGGAGGCTGTCCAGTTTTTCAGGGACGGCACTATCAGGTTTCTGACCGGCGGCACGAACACCGCGCCTTCCGCCCGCATGCTTATAGACAGCGCCGGCAACATTGGCATAGGGACCTTGACCCCCGGCTATCCGCTTCATGTCGCCGGCAACATCTACGCCTCCAACGGCGTTATCGCCACGACATTGTGGCCGGGCGATTCCATACGGAAAATAAGCGCGGCAAGCCCGTTATATTTCAGGAATTCCGCCGGAACTCCGGAGATGACGCTCGATGGCAGCGGCAATCTCGGCATCGGCAACTCGAATCCAGCGCACAAATTACAGGTCAGCGGCGGGATCTATGCCCAGGGCTATGATCTTGTGGACAGTAATTATTTCGATCTTGCCGGCAGTCAGACAAATTTTTATCCTGTTGTTTTCGCCGACAATTCCTGGGACTCGGGCGGCCTGGCCATGCTGCAGATCACGCGTCCCAATGGCTATACCGATCCGGGATATACTAATAACGGCAACGCGTTCCGCACCGTGGAAGCGGACTTCAAGTGGCACAGCAGCGCCTGGGGCTTCGGCTCGGCCTTTGTCGATGCCAGGATAATGCAAAGCGGCGATCTTATCGCCGATTACGAACTGGATCCCTATTCCCGCCTCCTGATAGTGTATCTCCGGGGCGCGAACCGCTATTACTATAAATCGTCCGGTTCCCTGGTCGTCGTGTCGGATTATAGCGCGGCCTGTCCCAAGAATGTCGGGAATTATCCGCTTTCAAAAGGCTGTCTGACATCGATAAGCGCGAAGGCCGCGAATAATAATTACTGGAGCAGCAACGGCGAATTCGGCGGCAGCCTGATCGTTGACGGAAACGTAGGGGTCGGAATTACAAATCCGACTTCCAAACTGGCGGTATCCGGTCTTCCAGGTTCTTCGGGAAGCGGCGGGTTATATGTTTGTGTTGATAGTAATGGTAATTTCTACAAAAAGAGCAGCTGTCCATGAACAGCCGTGCAGCGTCCCCGCGGCCTCCGGCGCTTTTCATTAGAAGGGGGGTATAGGGCAAAGATGAGGAGAGTTGAAACCTGTAGGAGATAAGAGTTAGACTAAAAGACTCACATGACGCAATTCCCGAAATGGATAGTGGACGAAGTCCGCCGCAGCAAGGCGGGCCTGCGCGGGTCCGCCGCCGCCGGCACAGCGGCCGAGCTGGCGGCGCTCGCGCTGCATACCGTCTGCGACGAGGCCCGCTGCCCCAACAAGGGTAAATGCTTCTCCGAAGGGGAAGCCACCTTCCTGCTGCTCGGCGACCGCTGCACGCGCCGCTGCGGCTTCTGCGCCGTAAAGAAAGCCGCGCCCCTGCCCCCCGACCCGGGGGAACCCCGCCGCGCCGCCGGACTCTGCCGGAAGTGGGGGCTGAAATACGTGGTCTTCACCTCGCCCACGCGCGACGACCTGCCGGACGGGGGAGCCTCCCATTTCGCCGAGACCAACCGCCTTATCAAAGAGCTCTCTCCCGGGATAAAGACCGAGCCGCTCATCCCCGACTTTCAGGGGGACATTAAAGCGCTGGAAGCCGTGCTTAGCTCCAACCCCGACGTGCTGGGGCACAACCTCGAGATGGTCTCCGGCCTCTACCCGGCGGCCCGGGCCGGCGCCGACTACGGCCGCTCGCTGCGGCTGCTCGCCAATGCAAAGAAGCTCAGGCCGGACATCCTCACCAAGTCCGGCATCATGCTCGGGCTGGGGGAAAAGCCTGAGGAGCTTGTAAAAGCCCTGGACGACCTTGCCGCGCACGGCTGCGACCTCCTCACCCTGGGCCAATACCTGGCGCCGTCGAAAGAGCACCGGGCCGTCGAAAAATATTATACCGAAGAAGAATTTTCCCGCTGGGGGGAAAAAGCCAGAGAGGCGGGCCTGAAAGCCGTGCTCTCGGGCCCGCTGGTAAGGAGCTCTTACCGGGCGAGCGCTCTTTACGCCGAAGGAACTAATGGAAAGCGCTGAAAAAGATAAAGAGGCTCTCTCCTGGTTTACCCGCGCCTGGGACGACTATACCAACAACCTTCCGCTTCTGCTGCCGATAATCTTAACGCAAGCCGCGCTGTCGGCCGGCTCCTTCTATCTCCTGGCGCATTTTCATTCCCTGCTCGCCTCCGCGCCCTACATGTTTTTTGTGATAACCCCCGTCGCCACGGGGGCGAACCTGGTCTATATAAAGATCGCCCGGGGCGGCGGGGCGCGCTTTCTTGATCTGTTCAGCGCCTTCCCTATCTATCACCGCGCGCTGGCCGTCAGCCTGCTGCTGGGCCTTGTCACCCTGGGCGGCGCGCTTATGCTGATAGTGCCGGGCATTGTACTTTACCTGATGTACGGCTTCAGCGAATACGCCGTCGTAGACCGCCGCACCGGAGTTAAGGCTTCCTTCGCGCTGAGCGCGGAGATCACCGACGGCTGGAAAAGCCGCCTCTTCGCGCTCCTCGCCCTTATCGCGCTCGTCAACGTGCTGGTGCCCGATATCTTCGTAATAACCGGCCAGCTGAAGGCCCCTTCAGCCAGCCTCGACCTTAAGCCCTGGACCGTAGCGGCGTCGGCGCTTAAAACGCTGGTTTTCCTGCCCTGGCTCAGTCTGGCCATGGCGCGCGCCTACAACTTCCTGCTGCTCGCTCCCCGCGCCGTACCCGCTGGAAACGAAAGCCGGGTTGACTAATATCATAGGCCTTACGGCCCAGGGGCTCTGGGCCCTTTTTGCCCTTTGAGAGCGGGGTGGGATAAGGTAAAATTACTAGAGCAGTTGAGATTTATCAGGAGGATACCAGATGAAAAAATTAGCGATGATAGCGGCGGCCATGCTGAGCGTTTCAGCCCTTAGCGCCGCCGAACTGACGAATATTACCGCCGGCGATGTAAAAGCCTCGAAGATAGAGGTTCCCGCTCCGGTTCTCCAGCCGACCGACGCCGCAAAATGCAACCATGTCACCGGGGAAATAACCAGCCTGCATCTGCTGGCGCAGACCTCCAGGAGCCAGCTTTTCACCTACGCGAAGACCGAAGCCGAATTCAAGGAATTCGTAGAGAAGTGGACTCCCATACTGGGGAAGTTCGGCGTCAAAGTGACCGGCACCGAATATAAGGATGAATTCGGCATACTCAGATATGAATCCCCCGACGGCCGCGTGGTGCGCGATTTCCTGGCGGAGGACATGAACTACGACGCCCTTAGCCCGGCGGCTATCACGAAACTCCAGCACGAACTGCTGGAGCCGCTTGAGCAGGCCGGCATGACGCCGATAGCCTCCTTCACCATAAAGAACGAAGCTTTCAGGCCCACCTTCAAACTCTACTACCTGACCAAGGCTGAAGAGAACATGGACCATGAGCTGCAGCTGCGCCAGTTGAAGAACGGAGAGGACATCGACTTCGATCTGCTCACCGGGGCGGTGAACCTGGTAAAGAAGGACGCCTCCTTCTCGATGGTTTACATAGGCAAATTGCTGGGCTCCAAGAGCAAGCTCGCCGTAGACGAAGCCGGCATAGCCGTAAAGCTCGCCGACTATAAAAAATTCCTGGCCGAGAACAAGAAGGAATTCATCGCCTCCAGGACCTACAAGCTGGAAACGCCGATAGAGCTCACTGATATAAAGCTGAACTATCTGATCAACATCTACTTCTTCCAGTAAAAGAAGCTCAGGCTGCCAGTAAAAAAACCCGTCCGCCAAAAGCGGACGGGTTTTTTTATCGCCGCCGTATCTTTTACAGCCCCAGCTCAGGCGCTATTTCCCGCATCGCGCCCAGCGAAAGCTCGACGAATTCCTCCAGCTTCAGCCCCGCGGCCTCGCACTCAAGTATTATTCCCCGGTCCACCGAGGCGGCGAAGCGCTTGTCTTTCATCCGCTTGGTTACGGAGGAGGCCTTGACGCTGGAGAGCTTCCTGTCCGGGTAGACCAGCGCGGTGGCCGTTATCAGGCCGGTGACGGTTTCTCCGGCGGCCAGCGCCCTGTGAAAGACCTCCGAACGCTTTTTTCCGCCGTGGGCCGCCTCGTTATGCATTTTCACGGCTTCTATAAGATCTGCGGGCAGCCCGTTTTCCGACAGGATCTTCACCGCTTCATGGGTATGGCGCGCCAGGTCCCCGGCAGTAAGCTCCACGTCGATGTCATGCAGCAGCCCGGCCAGGCCCCAAAGCGCGGCGTCGGCCCCCAGGCGCGCGGCCAAAGCGCGCATGACCGCCTCCGAAGCGAGGCAGTGCCTGACCAGATTCTCGTTCTTTACGTAGGTTTTAAGAAGTTCCAAAGCTTTTTCCCGCTCCATAAATTTCTCCTTATCAGCCGGCTGCCGGGCGTAGCCGCCCGGCCTCTTTGATTAAATTATAGAGGCTCTTCTCCCTATCGTGTGGGTAATTTATAGCCTAATAACCGGTGGCTTCATAGGGGAAACGGCTTGATTTAGGGGCTGGAAAATATGGCATGATTTGGGTATGCGAAAAAAACTTCAGTTGCGTGACGCGTACCGT
>CAIQNV010000109.1 GCA_903873295.1 uncultured Elusimicrobia bacterium | reverse complement strand
CCCCGCTTTTTTGTTATTATAGATAAAACAAACGGCTTTTCAAATTTCAAGCGAAGGAAAAAGAGAGCGGCTCCCGGAAAAACAAGCGATAACCGTTCTTATGTTTCCTACAGATCTAAAAACCGGCCTTGCTGTCGAGCTGAGGGCCTGGATAGAGAAGGACTTCGCGCCTCTTTACCTGCTCAGGTCCGAACTGAAACAGGAAGGGGAAGTTAAGGTGTCGGCAGAGGCTAAATTCATGAAAAGCGAAGCGTTTTCGTGAAACCCCGGTCAAAAGAGCTCGTCTTCTGGAAATGACCTATATCGCAATTTCATTATTACTGCTGTTCAGCGGCCCCGCATCGGCGCAGACGCCCGGTACCGCCACGGTCTCCGATATGGGCATCAGCACCGCCGGGATAGCGGGCCTGGCCGCCTCCGCCACAAGCTATTCCGAAACTTTGTCCACCGCCGTTCCGGAGATAAACGAAGAAGACGTTACGGAAGCGGAGGAAGGGGAAGGGTCCGGCGAGGATATCTTCGTGGACACTACGACGATAGAGCCGCCGATGCCGGTCAAATTGGGCGGGAACGGGCGGCTTACCATAACGCGCAAAGACACGGGCGAGAAAATCACCATAAATTACAGGATGAAGGACGGCGGGTATGACCTTGCCGAACTGGCCAAATTCAACCATATAGCCCGGTGCAGCCTTACGGGCGCGGAAAAGACCATGGCGATAAAGCTGGTGGAATTGCTGGACGCCGTGGAGGACCATTTCGGAAAGAGGGGCATATTGCTGATGAGCGGCTACCGGAGTCTTAAGCTCAACCGTATGGTCCCTGGCGCCGCGGAGCACAGCCTGCATATGCTGGGCTGGGCCGCGGATATCCGGATCCCGGGCTACAGTTCAACCGCCGTCAAGAAATACGCCCTGAAACTCGGCGCCGGCGGTGTCGGCTATTATCCGTCCATGGGCTTTACGCACCTCGACGTGGGCAAAATCCGTTATTGGGCAGTCAAACGCCATGTGCGGGCCCGCAAGCGCCCGCACCGCGCCGCCCCGGTCCGCGGCAAGGGCAAAACTGTCGTTCCGGCCCTAAAAAAGTCCGGCGCGAAACCCCCGGTCAGGAAAAAATAAATCACCCATAACGGATCTATGACACCGAGTAATAATTTCTTCGACGCGGCGGCCGCTACCTGGGACGACGACCCCCGGCGGCTGGAAATGGCCGGGGCCATTGTCCGCGCCATAAGGGAAAAAGTTTCCCTGTCGACTGAAATGGATGCGTTCGATTACGGCTGCGGCACCGGGCTCCTGAGCGTTATGTTCGCCCCGCTGGTGCGGCGCATCACGGGCGCCGACAGCTCGGAGGGAATGATCCGGGCTTTAAGGAATAAAATCTCTCAAAGTAAAAAAACCAATATGGAGGCGGTGAAACTGGATCTTGAACAGGACCCGGTCCCCGCCGGCCGCTACCACCTGGTCGTTTCAGGCATGGCCATGCACCATATCGGGGATGTCAAAAAAGTCGTAAGCGCTTTTTATGAATTGCTGCTTCCCGGGGGTGCGCTCTGCATCGCGGACCTGGACACCGAACCGGGAACTTTTCACGGAGGGGGATCCGTTGCGACCGTCCGGCACCTGGGTTTTGAAAGGGAAGCGATCCTGAAAGTAATGGCTGAAGCCGGTTTCAGCGGCTGCGCCGCGGCGACAGCCTACACTATAAGAAAAGTTATCGCCGACGGTACTGAGCGCGAATTCCCGGTTTTCATGGCTTCCGGCATAAAATAAGGGGCGGTATTATGGATAAAGAAAAAACTTTAATTGCGCGTGCCCAGGGGGGCGATAACAAGGCTTTTGAAGCCCTGGTCCTGAAATATAAGGACCGCCTTTACGGCATCGCCTCCAGCGTCTGCGCGCGTATGCCCTCCGAGGCGCAGGACGTGGCGCAGGAAACGTTCATCTCCGCCCTGAAACATATAACTTCCTTCAAGGCCAACGCGGCCTTCAGTACGTGGCTTTACCGCATCGCCGCCAATAACTGCTGGCAGCGGTTCCGGAAGGTCAAAGCCGAAGCTCTCTCCGAGATGCCGGCCGAGAACAAGAAGGGCCATCCTTCCCGCTCCTGCGTCAACGAGAACGCGCTGAAGAACGAATTGTCCCGCGCGGTAAGCAAGGCTATGGCGTCCCTGCCGGCCGATTACCGCATAGCCATAACATTCAGCGATATAGAAGGCCTGTCCAACGCCGAGGCGGCCGGGCGCATAAAGGTGTCCGTCGCGGCGCTGAAAACCAGGCTGCACCGCGCCCGTGGCCTGCTAAAGAAGCAGCTCGAGCAGTTCCGCTGAACACATCTACCGCTTATAGTCCGTCGGGCAGGCCAGCCCTTTGACTCCCGCCTTGCTTAAAAGCCATACCAGCGGGCAGGCGCTGCCGGTGGCCAGGCGGAACAGGACGAAGCCGGCTATAAGCGCGGCCGGATAAAAATCAGGATTCCGGACTTTACCCAGGAACAGGAACGCCGCGGTCAGCAGCGCCGATATTATTATTCCCGCGATCTTCATTTCAGCACTCCTTCAGGCCCAGCTTTCTAAAGACCCACATAGCCGGGCACCATTTTGTAAAAGCGGACTGCAGCAGGTTGGCGCCGACAAAGGCCGTCAGCCAGAGGAATCTCAGGTCAACATAAACCGCCAGCCCGACGCTCGCCAGTACTATGAGCCCCGCGGCCAGCCTTAATGCTTCGTTAAGTTTCATCCTATCCTCCTCAGCGTTCATTCCCCGGTATAGCCCAGCGCCTCGTCCGTCAGTTCTCCTGGCTTAGGTTCAGCTCTGCGCACGTGCGCGTTCTTAAGTTTGTTCCTGAAGGCCAGATAGTACAGCACCGGCACGGCCACGCGGGACAGCAGCGTCGCGGCTATCTGTCCCGCTATAAGCGATATCGCCAGCCCCTGGAATATCGGGTCGAACAGGATAACGCCCGCCCCGGCGATGACAGCCAGCGCCGTAAGCAGCATCGGGCGGAAGCGGACTACGCCGGCCTCTATGACGGCCTCGGCCAGCGGCATCCCGTCGCGGATCTTCAGGTTTATGAAGTCCACCAGTATGATGGAGTTACGGACCACGATGCCGGCCGAGGCTATGAAGCCTATCATCGAAGTCGCTGTGAAGAAGGCCTTCATGGCCCAGTGCGCCGGGATAATGCCTATCAGCGCCATCGGTATGGCCGCCATGATGATGACCGGCGTGAAGAAATCCTCGAACCAGGCCACCACCAGGATATAGATGAGCACCAGCACCATCGCGAAGGCCAGGCCCAGGTCGCGGAAAACCTCGTAGGTTATCTGCCATTCCCCGTCCCACTTTATCGCGGTTTCCGAGGCACTGACCGGCTGCCTGGTAAAGTACTGTGTTATCTCCGTTCCGCGCGCCCTGGAGAGGGCGTCTATTTTGGCCTTCAGGTCCAGCACCGCGTAGACCGGGCTTTCGGTGCCCCCGGCGATATCCGCGGTAACGTAGATCACGCGCTGGAGGTTCTTGTGGTATACCGGCTGGTTCTCCAGGCCGTTCTCGGCCGTCACGAAGCTGGCCATCGGTATGATGGTGCCGTTGGGGGAGAAGAATTTTATCTCCTTCAGCGTGGAGAGCTGGCGGCGCCTCTCCGGCGAGAGCCGCAGGCGGATGTCCACGGCCTCGTTCTCGTCCTCCACGTGCGCGGAGTCTATGTCCGAGCCGGAAAGGGACAGCGCCGCGGTCTGCACTATTTCGGCGGCCGCCACTCCGTTGAGTGTGGCTTTCTCCCTATCCACCAATAGCCTGGTTATGGGCTGGCCGTCCGGTATATAGGAGTCCACGTCCACTATCCCTTCGGTATTCCTGAGCAGGTTCTTGATCTCTTCCGCCAGCGCCTTCTGGTTCTTCGGGTTGGGGTCGAACACCTCCACCAGCAGGGTGGCCATCACCGGCGGGCCCGGGGGGACTTCGGCTACCTGCAGCCGGGCGCCGTAGCCGTCGGCTATTTTTTTCAGGGGGGCGCGCACGGCCGCGGCTATGTCGTGGCTCTGGCGCTTCCGTGCGCCCTTGTCCGACAGGTTCACCTGTATGTCCGCCTGGTAAGCCTCGCGGCGCAGGAAGTAATGGCGCACCAGCCCGTTGAAGTTGTACGGCGCGGAGGCGCCGGCGTATACCTGCAGGTCGCGCACTTCGGGAACGGAGGCCAAAAAACCGGCCATCTCGCCGGCGGCCCGCTGCGTGCGCTCCAGCGAGGAACTCTCCGGCATATTGATGATCACCTGGAACTCGTTCTTGTTGTCGAAAGGCAGGGTCTTGAAGATGACCAGCCTGTAGGCGACCATGGCCAGCACGGCGGCCAGGAGTCCGGCCGTGAATAGGAGGAACTTCTTTCCGTTGGCGGGCTGGAAGATCAGTTTCTTCATCAGGCCGCGGTACAGCCGGTCGAGCAGGCCTTCCTTATTATCGTCGGAGTGCTTCAGCGGCCAGCGGCGCACCACCACCGCGTAAAGCCACGGGGTGAAAGCGAAAGCGACTCCCAGCGAGAACAGCATGGCGACGGACGCGCCGATGGGTATCGGGCGCATATAGGGCCCCATCATCCCGCTGACGAAAGCCATGGGGAGTATGGAGGCGATCACCGTCCAGGTGGCGAGTATCGTCGGGTTGCCCACTTCGTCCACCGCGTTCAGGATGTTCCTGAACAGCGAATTCTTCCGGTTCAGCACGGAGTGGCGGTTGATGTTCTCCACCACCACTATGGCGTCGTCCACCAGGATGCCGATGGAGAAGATCAGCGCGAACAGCGTGATGCGGTTCAGCGTGTAGCCGTAGAGGTAATACACCAGCATGGTCAGGGCGAGCGTGACCGGGATGGCCACCAGTACCACGGCGGCCTCGCGCAGGCCAAGCGTGATAGCGATGAGCAGGGTCACGGACAGCGTGGCCAGCAGCATGTGGTAGATGAGCTCGTCCGATTTGGCCTTGGCGGTCTCGCCGTAGTTGCGGGTGACAGTGATGTTCGTCCCGTCGGGTATTTCACGGCCTTTCATTGCCTCCACTTTGTCCAGGACGGCGCGGGACACTTCCGTGGCGTTGGCGCCGCGGCGCTTGGCCACCGAAAGGGTGACGGCGGGCCGCTCTCCTGCCGCCTTCACCGGCGAAGCCGGCCCGTGCAGCATAGTGACCGAACGCTCTTCCTCGTCCGGCCCGTCCTTCACTTCGGCCACCTCCGACAGCTTCACCGGGCGGCCGTCGTAAACGCCCACGATTATATTCTTAAGGTCGTCCGCGCTGCGTATGAAGGCGTCGGTCTCGGCCAGCAGCTTGGTGTCGCCGCGGTTGTAATGCCCGGCCGGCAGGCGTGCGTTGGACATCTTTATTATGCCGGCCAGCATGGGCGGCGTCAGGCGGTGCCGGGCCAGGCCCGCGGGGTCGAAATGGATTATGAACTGGCGCTTGTGTCCGCCTATGATGAGGGTTTCGGAAACGTTCGAGACCGCGTTCAGCTCGGTCTGTATCCGCGCTGCCGTGCGCCGCAGTTCGTAATCGTCCCTGTTCTCTCCCCAGAGGGTCAGGGCAAGTACGGGGACGTCGTCGATGGCGCGGAACTTGATCAGCGGCTCCCCGGCGCCGTGCGGCATCAGGTCCTTGTTGTCCATCGTCTTGGTGTAGATGAGGTTCGCCGCGGTTTCAGGCGCGGTGCCAACTTTGAACCGCACGGTGAACATGGCGAAGTTGGGCTGGGCCATGGAGTAGATATATTCCACGCCGGGTATCTCCCAGAGCTTGCGCTCTCCCACTTCCACAAGGTGCTTTTCTATTTCCTTCGGCGCGGCGCCGTAGAACGGGACCATGACGTCGAACATGGGCACGTTTATCTGGGGCTCCTCTTCGCGGGGCAGCTTGAAAGTGGAGAAGACCCCCAGCAGTATGAAGGTGATAATGAGTATAGGGGTGAGGCGGGAGCTTATGAAGGCCCCGGCTATCCGCCCGGCTATTCCGTATTTATGGTTCGTCTCGTTTTGCATCGGGTTCTCCATCGGGCTATTTCCGCTCCAGCTTATGGGACATTTCCGCCACGGCGGCCGCGTCCAGGGTTTCGGAGGCCAGCAGCGTCTGCGCGTGGTAGAGGTTCAGCTTATACAGAGTTTCATAGTATGCCGCTTCGGCCTGCAGCACGGACGCCTGCGCGCGGAGGACTTCCAGCACGCTCTGCCGGCCCTGGCGGTACAGGGGGCGGAAGAGCTCCAGCGACTGTCCGGCCTTCTCCAGAGTTTCTTTGGCCACGGGGAGGCTTTCTTTCGCCGCGGCGTAGTTATTAAGCGCTTCTGCTAATTCGATGGTAGCCTGTCTGCGGGCTTCGTCCAGGCGGCTCGCGGCCATGGAAGTTTCGGCCCTGGCCGCGTCTTTTTTCGCGAAATAGGCGGGGTCGCCGAGCGGAACGGTCAGGCGCAGGCCCAGCAGCCGGTTGGACCTGAAATCCGAAAGGTTCACCGAATTGGTTTCCCAGGTCCCGAAAGCCTCGACCACCGGAAGCAGGGATCTTTCCTGCATGGTTTCCGAGGTCCCGGCGATAGCCGCCATTTTCTCCAGCGCTTTGATATCCCGCCTGCCCGCCGCAGCCGCGGCGGCCAGTTCGCCGCCGGTCTTTTCGAGATAGGATGCCTCGCTCAGCGCGCCTTCGGCTTCTACTTCCGCCGTAGGGTCCATTCCCAGGGTGATCGCGAGTTTTTCTTTTTCAAGGCTCAGCGCTTTGTTCCAGTTCAGGCTGTACCCGCGCAGCGTGGAAAGTATGGCTTCGGCGCCGTAATAGTCGGACCCGAGCACCATGCCCTTATCCTTCAGCATCTGGGCCGTTTTCAGCTCGGTTTCGGCGGCCTTTACAGTGGAGGAGCCCAGCTCTGCCAGCTGTCGGCGGAGCAGCACGGTAAGCCACTGATAGGTTATCCTGAAGGTTACGCCCGCGCGCGCCCGCTCGTACCCGCTTTGCGCGGCCTCGGCGCCCAGCCCGCCCATTTTTATAGCGTTCGATATCGCGGAGCCGGTAAAGAGGGGGACGCCGGCCTCTAGTCCGGCCATATAGTTGCCTGCCGCGGACGGGCCGTTTATGGCCGCCATGGAGGCCATGCTGAAACTCCCCTGTTTCATTGCCGTGGCGAAGGCGTAGACCGGGTCGGTCCCGTTGGTGTACATGCCTTTCAGCTTGAAACCGCCGTACCGGGAAAGCCGGGCCTGGTCCGCGCCCGCTTTAGCCGCGCCGACACGGGCGGCCTCTTCCTTCAATATATTGTCGGCTTTGAGGCCTTTATCTACGGCGGTCTCAAGCGTGACCGACGCGGCCCCGGCTGTTAAGGGCATAAGCAGGAACACGGCTGAAAAAAGTCTTTTACTCGGTATCATTGACTGCCTCCTGAAGCTTCTTTCCAATTAGATGCATGAACAGGGTAAAGGATTCATTTAAGCCGCCGGGCGCGGGAAGGATATGAACATTTTAAGAGATGTGTTAAGATATGCTGAATCCTTTTCGCGGTCCCGGGCATCTAATATAGGAAGGATGAAAAGCGCGCCCGGGAGATGGCAAGCCGGGCGAGGGAATCAGGAAGGAGGCATTATGGAAAACCTTACAACTGATACGTTCAAGACCAAAGTGTTCGATTTCGCCGCCGGCAAGGAATGGAAATTCGCCGGCTCGAAGCCCTGCATCGTCGACTTTTACGCCGACTGGTGCGGCCCCTGCCGGATGCTCGCCCCCGCGCTGGCGGACCTGGCGGCCAAGTACGCCGGCAAGCTGGACGTCTACAAGGTGAACACGGACGAGCAGCAGGAGCTCTCTTCCGCTTTCGGCATACAGAGCATCCCGACGATGCTTTTCATCCCGCTGTCTGGCAAGCCGCAGATAGTGCAGGGCGCGCTGCCGAAGGAAACCCTGGAAAAAGCGGTGGAGGATGTGCTGGGCGTAAAATAATGCGGGAGCGCAATTACGGAGGCGGAAAAATGGAGATAACATTCGGCGGCAACAAGAAAATAATAGCGTCGCATAATGGGTTCGAGATAAAGACGGACCAGCCGGTGAGCGCCGGGGGCGAAGGGTCGGCCCCGACGCCTTTCGACCTGTTCCTGGCGTCCCTGGGCACCTGCGCCGGCATATTCGCGGTCTCCTTCCTGCAGGGCCGCGGTCTTTCGACGGAAGGGTTCAAGATAAACCTGGACTTCGACTGGGACCAGAAGGCTCACCTGGTAAAGAAAATCGGTATGAACATAACGCTGCCGAAGGGTTTCCCGGAGCAATACAGGTCCGCGCTGATAAAGTCCGTGGACCTCTGCCTGGTCAAGCGGCACCTCTCCGCGCCGCCGGAGTTCGAGATAGTTCTGCAGGAGAAGCCTGAATGAGCGGGATCGTCATCATAGATGAGAAGCTTTGCACCGGTTGCGGCAAGTGCGTGAAAATGTGCCCGAAAAAGATCCTGTACCTTGAACCTGGGACGAACAAGTGCAAAGTGACGGATGAAACCAAATGCGACCGCCTGGGCGGCTGCGTGTGGGCCTGCCCTGCGGGCGCGATCAGGATACAGTGAACCCTCCGCCATAGTGGGGCCGCTCAAAACGGCTGGTGAGTCCAGGGGCGGCCTGTCCATGTCTTCTCCAATATAATAAAATTGTGTTGGCCCCTGCGGCCGCGATGACAGATTATATGGACCAGGACGCCCGGCTGATGCTCCGCTTCAAGAGCGGGGAGGAAGCCGCTTTCATCGAGCTGGTAGAGGCCCATAAGCAGCGGGTTTTCGCCTTCGCTTTTCGATTCCTTGGCAACTCCGCCGACGCGGAGGACGCCGCGCAGGAAGTATTTATCAAGATCTACAATGCAGGGGGGAAATACGCCCCTACGGCTAAATTCACCACCTGGCTGTTCACCATCACAAGGAACACCTGCCTCAATTTCCTGAACAAGAGAAATAAAGACGCCGCGGTGGTGTCCCTTGACGAGAGACCCGGGGGACAGGAAGATTCCCCGGGCCTCCAGGTGGCGGACGCGAAAGACCGCCAGCCCATCGAATTGTTGCTGAGGGAAGAAACGGTTTCCGCTGTAAAAAAAGCGCTGGCTGCCCTGCCGGAAACCCAGAAGACCGCCGTACTGCTCTGCCGCTTCGAGGACTTTTCCTATGAGGCGATAGCGGAAGTCCTGGGCTGTTCAGTCAAGGCGGTCAAGTCACTGCTTAACAGGGCCAAGACGAGCCTGAAGGATAAGCTGGCGCGTTTTCAGAAATCGTAAAAAGGCACCGGAACTTTTTCAGGGTTTTAGTGTTAAATATAGAGTAAGGAAGAATCTATGGACTGCAAAAAAGCCCGTGAACTGTCGGCCGGAGACCTGACCGGCGAACTCGGACCCGAAGAAAAGTCGGAGCTGTCCGAGCATCTGAAGGCCTGCGAACCTTGCCGCAGGGAGCAGGAACTCCTGATATAGAACCCGCCCCGGCCGACGACTGACCAACCAACAATCTTCGCGAATACGCCCGGCCAACCGGGCGCGGGGGAACTCGCCAAAATTCAAGGAAACCGCCCCGCTTTTTTGTTATTATAGATAAAACAAACGGCTTT
>CAIQNV010000108.1 GCA_903873295.1 uncultured Elusimicrobia bacterium | reverse complement strand
GTACCCGGGCTAAACCCGGAAGCGCCACTACCTTTTCCCCTGGGCCTTAACCGCCAGGGCCACCTTCTCCTTGGTGACCGGCATCGACTTGATGCGTACGCCCAGCGCGTCTTCCACCGCGTTGGCGATCAGCGGCGCGCACGGGATCATGGTATGCTCGCCCACGCCGCGGGCGCCGAACGGGCCGTCCGGCTGGGCCACTTCGATGATGATCGGCACCACCTGGTCCGGCATGTCCATCACGGTAGGTATTTTATAGTCCGAGAAGTTGGGGTTCAGCAGCTTGCCCTTCTCGTTATAACGCATGTCCTCGTAAAGCACGGTGGCGAAGCCCTGCAGGAGGCCGCCCACGATCTGGCCGCGCACGAGGTCCGGGTTTATAGCCTTGCCGCAGTCCACGGCCAGCGCTACTTTCTTTATCTTCATCTTGCCGGTCTCGCGGTCCACTTCCAGTATTATTCCGGCGGAGCCAGTGGTGTAATGGACGTTAGGATGGCCGCCCTGGCCGGTCTCCGGATCGCTGATCGCCGAAGCGAATTCAGGCATGAACACGCCCGAACCCATGATGGGCCCGCCCTTGAAAGTATGGTCATCAGCCTGGATGCCGTTGATGACGAAGTCGCTGAAACGCAGCGCGAAGTCCGGCTTGGTGCGGCACTTCACATGCTGATCCTCTAGATACAGAGTGCTCTTGTCCAGGCAGTGCACGCGCTGCACCAGGTCCAGGATGCGCTCGCGCGCCTCGAGCGCGGCGCGCTTCACCGCGTTGCCGCAGCCCCAGGTCACATGGGAGCCCACGGTCTGCCACTCGTAAGGATTGCGGTCGGTGTCAGGCGTCTCCACGCGTATCTTGGAGACCGGCACGCTGAGAACTTCGGAGGCGATCTGCGCCATCACGGTCAGCAGGCCCTGGCCGATCTCCATGCCGGAAACCAGAATATTTATACTGCCGTCCTCGTTGAACTTCAGGAAGGCGCTGGAGCTGGCGTTGGGCGGCATAGCGGGGGATTTCCAGAAACAGACCTGCGCCTTGCCGATGGCCTTCTTCGGGTCCTTGGATCTTTCCTTTACGTCCCAGCGGATCTCTTTCTGGACGCGCTCGATGGCGTCCCGGATGCCGGTAGGGTTCATGTGAGCGCCATAGGGGAGGATGTCGCCCTCTTTGATGGCGTTCTTCTTGCGGAACTCGATGGGGTCCAGCCCCAGCTCGCGCGCCATCCGGGTGATATGGGACTCCAGGCCGAAAAGGAACTCGGAGTAGCCGAAGCCGCGATAGGCGCCGCAGGGCGGCAGGTTGGTATAGGTGCACATCGAATCGATGCTGAGATTGTCCACCTTGTAAGGACCGCTGGCCGACAGGCCGGCCGCGTTCACAACGTTGGCGCCGTATTCTACGTAAGCGCCCGCGTCCCAGTGCAGCTTGAAGTCAAGCGCGGTGATCTTGCCGGCTTTCGACGCGCCCATCTTTATCTTGGCGGTGCACCCCAGCCGCTGGTAGGTGTTGTAGAATTCCTGAGCGCGGCTCCACAGCAGCTTTACCGGGCGGCCGGGCACGGAGATGGCGAGAGCCGCCGCGATGATCTCCATCGTGACGCCTGCCTTACCGCCGAAACCGCCGCCGATGTACGTGCTTATAACGCGCACGTCCTTGTGGCTGAGGCCGAAAGACTTGAGGGTTTCAGCGAACACGTGGCGCTGCGTGAAGGGGGACTGCGACGAGGTCCACATCGTCAGGCGGCCGGAAGAGTCGTAGAGGCCTATGGCCGAGTGCGGTTCTATGGCGCAATGCGCGTACCGCGGCACGGTGTAGGTATCCTCCATTACGAGGGCCGCGTCCTTGAAGCCCTTGGCCAGGTCGCCTTTGCGGATCTTGCGCCAGTGGGCTATATTGGTCCCCGGCTTGGGAAAGAACCAGGGCACGTGAGTGTAGCTCTTCAGGTCGGGATGGACCAGCGGGGAATCCTTCTCCAGCGCCTTCACGGCGTCCATCACCGCCGGGAGCTCCTCGTATTCCACTTTCACCAGCCCGGCGCCGCGCAGGGCGATCTTGGGGTCGGTAGCTACCACGGCGGCCACCTGTTCGCCGACAAAGCGCACGGTGTCGGTTGCGAAGACGTAACGGTCGTTCATGTACAGCCCGAACTTCTGAGTGAAGTTCCGTCCCGTGACCACTTTCACCACGCCGTGCAGTTTCTCCGCCTTCGAGATATCGATGGACTTTAGCCTGGCGTGCGCGAAAGGGCTTTCCACCAGCGCCGCGTAGAGCAGGCCCGGGCCGAACTCCAGGTCGTCGGTATATTTGGCCGCGCCCTTGATCTTCTCCCAGCCGTCAATGCGGGGGACGGACTGACCTACTACCGTCAGCTCATCCCCGGCCCTTTTGGATCTTGCGCTTTTCTTAGGCTTGGTTATAAGTTTCTGAAGGTCCATGTCACTTCCCCTTAGCCGTTTCGGCGATAGCTTCAACGATCGGCTCGTAGCCTGTGCAGCGGCAGAGGTTGCCGGCGATGGCTTCCTTGATGTCGTGCGCGGAGGGTTTGGGATTCTTTTCGAGCAGTTCGGTGGCGGAGAGTATCACGCCGGGCGCGCAGAAGCCGCACTGGAAAGCGTTCTTCGCGTGAAAAGTCTTCTGCAGCTTCTGGGTCCACTTGCGGCTGTTCGCCCCTTCCAGCGTCACTATCTCGGCGCCGTCGGCCTCCATGGCCAAGGCCAGACAGGAGCGGATGGTTTTGCCGTTCATAAGCACCGTGCAGGTGCCGCAGTCGCCGCGGTCGCAGCCCACCTTAGGGCTTTTGATGCCGAGTTTTCCGCGCAGCACGTCCAGCAGTACGTCGCTGGGCTCGACTTGAAGGGAAACTTTTTCGCCGTTCAACGTGAATTGGATATTCTGTGGTTTCATCGGGGTCTCCTAGCAGATGTTCTCCGTCCCGTACTTCGGGCCTTTTCCGAACAGCCGGGCCACCGCAATTTCCAGGGCGCGGCCGAGCATTATCTGCGTCATGTGCAGACGGTATTCCTTTGAGGAGCGGATGTCGCTGATGGGGGACACTTCCTGCAGTATGGTCTCTTTGGCTTTGGAGACCAGCTTTTCGCCAAGCTTATTACCGTTAAGCACGGCCTCGGTCTTCGGGCACCGGGCGGGCTTCGGCCCCAGCGCACAAACGGCCAGCCGGTAGGTATTATCCGAGAAGGCCAGGACGGCTATGCCTCCCTGGGCCAGGTCCTCGCCGTCGTAGCGGGAAAGCTTCATATAACAGCCGGCGTGTTTCTTTGCCGGCAGCTTCATTTCAATAGCGACAACTATTTCCTCGGGCAGCAGGGCCGTTTTTTTAGGGCCGGTGAACCACTCGCCGACGGCGATACGGCGCTCGCCCTTAAGGCTGCGGGTCAGCACCTCCGCGTCGTAAACGGCCAGCGCGGGCGCGGAGTCGGCCGACGGCACAGCGGAGCAAATATTGCCGGCCACGGTGGCCCGGTTCCGCACTCCCGTAGAAGCCACGGTCAGGGACGCCTCCCGGAGAAGGGGGAACTTGCTCTTTATGACCGGGGAATCTATAAGCTCGGAGAAGGTCGTCAGCGCGCCGATGTGCAGCGTGCCTTCCTTCAGGGTAAGCCCGGAGAGCTCTTGCAGGGCCTTAATGTCCACCACCACCTCGGGGCGGGCCAAGTTCTCTTTCAGGTGCACCACCAGGTCGGTGCCCCCGGCGAGGGCACTGGCTTTCTCCCTGTAAAGCGAAAAAACATGCAGGGCTTCGTCCATGTCCTTCGGTTTCACATATTCAAATTCTGACGTTATCGGCATATATCCTCCAAAACCAATCGAAAATCCGGAATCTGGAGTTCCCTTCCGGGATTTTTGATCCTCGACCTTCGATTCCCGATTGTTTATGCTGTCCAGGCCACTACGCGGCCCATGGCGGACTCAAGCTCCAGCCCTTTCAGCGGGAAGAAGCCGAGCCAGCAGCGCTTGTTGGAAAGCTTGTCTATTTCGCCGCCGATATTCTCGGCGTGGACCAGGCGCTTGGGGAACAGTTTCAGGTGCATCACCTGGTAGTAAATGTCCTGGGGGAACAGCTCGTCCCATTTCTTACCGTAGTTTTCCACAAGCTTGTTCTCGGCTTCGACAAAGAGCTTCGGATGCCAGTTGCGGATGATAGTGTTCATCGGGTGATCGGCGCTGCCGCAGTCCACGCCTATCCACTTGAATTTCATGTCCAGCGCCCATTTGTGGAAGCGCGGCCCGGGGCCGGGGTGCTTGCAGAAATAGCGCACCTCGTCGCAAGTTCCCTTTTCATACCAGGCGTATTTGTGATAGCCGGTGTTGATGATCAGGATATCGCCCTTGCGGATGTCGGCGCGCTTCATCAGCAATTCCGGCTCATAAAGGTCATAATCGCCCACGTCCTTGGAAATGTCCACCACCACCGCGTTGCCCACCCATTCCTTCATGGGGACTTCGCCGATAGTGCGCCCGGCGCTGTAGAAATGGATCTCCCCGTCCATATGCGTGCCCACGTGGTTGGAGGTGGTCATTATCTGTCCATTGGCGCCCTGGCCCATGTGCGCGCCCGCTATGCGCTTGAAGTACTGCAGCTGCAGCGGCATATAGCTCGGCCACGGAGGCGTATGGATGCTCAGGGGCTGGGTAAGGTCATACATTTTGGCCTTTTCCATGAATTTCATGAAGTCATTGGGTTTCATTGCGGGAACCTCCGGTGAGTCGCGTTGCCTAATAAGAAAATTCTAACAAATGCGGGGGGGTAAATAAAGGATAAAGGACGCAAAAGAAACGGGGCGTACGGCCTTAGGCAATACACCCCGCTCCGCGCGGCCTGTTCTAATACGATCTGGACATCAGCACCCTCTGTTTAGAGGGTTTGCCGGTGAGAATGCAAAGGCCCTCTCCCCTGGCTTCGGCAGGGAGCTGGTCCTCGAACGGGATGCACCTGATGCTGGTCTCGAAGCGCTTGGCCATCTCCTCTTCCTGCTCCGCGCTCCCCGCCCAGTGCACCCAGGCGAAACCTCCGCCTTCGTCCTTGAAGAACCTTTCGTAATCTTCCAGCTTATCCAGCACCCGGGTACGGTCGGACCTCAAAGTCCGGGCCCGCTCCAGCAGCTCTTTCTGCATGGCGTCGAGCGTGGGGACGATCGACGCGATCGCTTCCGCCCTGGGCAGGAAAGATTTGCGGCGCCGTCTCTGAGCGTCGGCAGCCTCGCCTTTTATCTCCGGCACGAACCTGCGCGCGATGCAGAGCGAACCTTTTTCCAGGTCCTTCGGCCCGACTTCGATCCGCAGCGGGACGCCCTTGCCTTCCCATTCATAATATTTCGCGCCGGGCATGATGCCGTCCCTGTCGTCGAGACGAACGGCGACCCCGAGGGCTTTGAGCTCCGCGACGACTTTTCTGGCCTCTTCCACTGTCTTTACCCGCTCCTCTTCGTTCTTGAAAATGGGGATCACTATGACCTGCACCGGGGCGAGCTTCGGCGGAAGCACAAGACCGGCGTCGTCGGAATGCGTCATGATAAGCGCGCCGACCAGCCTGGTGCTGACTCCCCAGCTCGTGGCGTAAACGTACTCCAGCTGGCCGCTCTTGTTCTGGAACTTGACGTCGGCGCTTTTGGAAAAGTTCTGCCCAAGGTAATGGCTGGTGCCCATCTGCAGGGCCTTGCCGTCCTGCATCATGCCCTCGATGGCAAGCGTCTCCAGCGCCCCGGCGAAGCGCTCGCCCTCGGTCTTGCGGCCCTTGATGACCGGCACCGCCATCACGTTCTCGGAGAAATCGGCGTAGACGTCGAGCATGCGCCAGGTTTCCTCGAGCGCCTCCTGCTCAGTGGCGTGCGCGGTATGGCCTTCCTGCCAGAGGAATTCCGCGGTGCGCAGGAACAGCCGCGTGCGCATCTCCCAGCGCACCACGTTGGCCCACTGGTTTATCAGCAGCGGCAGGTCCCGGTAGCTCTGTATCCAGTTCTTGTACTGCGCCCAGATGATGGTTTCGCTGGTGGGGCGCACGACCAAGGGCTCCTCAAGTTTGGAGTCGGGGTCGGGAACGATCTCGCCGTTCACGGATTTAAGCCGGTGATGCGTAACCACCGCGCATTCCTTCGCGAAGCCGGCGGAATGTTTCTCTTCGCGCGAAAAGAACGACAGCGGGATGAAAAGGGGGAAATAGGCGTTCTCGTGGCCGGTGGCCTTAAAGCGGTCGTCGAGCTCGCGCTGCATTTTTTCCCAGATGGCATAGCCGTGCGGCCTGATCACCATGCAGCCGCGCACCGCCGAATGCTCCGCGAGCTTGGCGTTGCTGATGACGTCCAGGTACCACTGCGAGTAATCCTGCGCGCGGGGCGTGACCGCCGCCGACTCCGCCTTCTGCTTGTTCTCCGGTTTGTTCATAGTAGGATTTCCTTGATCTGCCCCGCTGCCGGCGGACCCGCCGGGGTTCACGGGCGCATTATTTAGAGCTTCTGATCTTCCTGATCACTTCGTTCACCCATTCGGATTCTTTTACGACTTTGATCTGTTTGCCTTTCTCTATCCAGATGCCCCGGCCTTTGCCGCCGGCCACGCCGAAATCGGCCGAGCGGGCCTCGCCGGGGCCGTTCACGACGCAGCCCATCACGGCTATCTTCAGGCCCTCGGCTTTCTTCAGCAGATTGCGGTCCGAATAGATCCTGTCTTCCAACTCGTGGATGACCTTGCCCACGTTCACCTGGCAGCGGCCGCAGGTAGGGCAGGAGACCAGGTCCGGCCCGTACCGCCGCAGCCCCAGACTTTTAAGTATCTCGTAGGCGGCGCGCACCTGCATGGCCGGGTCTTCCGTGATAGATACCCTGACAGTATCTCCTATCCCCTGCGCCAGCAGCAGCCCTATGCCCAGCGACGATTTCACTGTGCCCGCGAGAAAGCTGCCGGCCTCGGTAACGCCGAGATGCAGCGGGATGTCGGACTTGGAGGCGAACAGCGTGTTGGCCATCACGGTGCGCTCGATATCGTCGGCCTTCAGAGAAACCACTATGTCGCGGAAATTCAGCCGCTCCAGCGTCCGGACCTCGTCGAGAGCTTCCTTCACCATCTGTTTCGCCCAGTCGTAAGGCTTCCAGGCGGGCCGGGGCTTCTCTTTCAGCGCTTTAAGCGAGCCCGCGTTCACGCCTATCCTTATCGGTATCCCGGCGGCTTTGCAGGTGCCCACCACTTCCTTGACCCTGGACCTTTCCCCGATATTCCCGGGGTTTATGCGCACTTTATCCACTCCCTGGCGCACGGCCTCCACGGCCAGCCGCCAGTCGAAATGGATGTCCGCGACCAGCGGGATGGAGATGGCGCGCTTGATGCGGCCGAGGTTGAAGGCGGCCTCCATATCGGGCACCGCCACGCGTATGATCTCACAGCCGGCCTCTTCAAGGCGGCGTATCTGGTCGACGGTGGCTTTAAGGTCGCGCGTGTCGGTGTTGCACATCGACTGCACCGACACGGGGCTGGAGCCGCCGATCGCGAACCGGCCCACTTTAACTTTGCGGGTCTTGCGCATCGGCCCGCGGCAGGAGCAGCCCATCTATTTCTCCTGCGACTGCGCGGCGGCCGCTTTTTTCGCGGCGCGCGAGGTTACGATGCGCATGATGTCGCTGTAGGTGGCGAAAAGCAGTATGGAGAGCAGCATCGCTATGCCGGCGCCGTTCACGTACTTCATGATCCCGCCCGTGAGCTTACGGCGCGAAATGCCCTCGTAAAGATAGAGCACGGCCCAGCCGCCGTCGAGCAGCGGGATGGGCAGCAGGTTGAAGAAGCCCACCGCCACGGAGATGAGCGCTATCAGGAAAACCAGGTCCGCAAGGCCGGTATGCGCGGCTTTGCTGACGATGTTGATTATGCCTATGGGCCCGGCCAGGTCGGGCTTCTCGCGCTTATCGAAGTTCGCCTTCAGCGTCTTAACGGTGAAGGCGGTCCAGTACCAGCACTGGTGGGCGCCCATGGCTACGCCTTTCAGGACCGGCACGCGCTTATATTCCATTGAAGGAGCAATGCCTATTACGCCGCGCGCCGAGCCGTCGGGGGCCTTGCGGGTGGTAAGTTTCACCAAACCCTCGGCTCCGGCGCGGCTGTAGGTCACGGCGATCTCTTTTTCAACCCTGCTGTAGATCTTGTCGGCCATGGCGGCCCAGGTCTCGACGGCGACGCCGTCAAGCTTGAGCACCCTGTCCCCGGTCTTAAGGCCGGCCGTCTCGGCGGGATAGCCCCGGGAAAGTTCGCCTATCACCGGCTTGTCTGAAAACACCGGCTCGCCCACAAAGAGTATCACGCCGGAGAAAAGGACGAAGGCCAGCAGGTAATTCATAAAAGGCCCGGCAAAAACCACGCCCAGTCTGGTATACCAGGGTTTGGCGAAGTATTCGTCGGGAGCCCCGGAAACTTCCTCCAGGCTTTCTCCGGCGGGCTTTACATAGCCCCCGAGCGGCACCGCCCTCAGCGAGTAGCGCGTGACGCCTGCGGTGCGGCCGTAGAGCTCCGGGCCGAAGCCGAAGGAGAAGGCCTCCACCCTTATGCCCGAGAGCTTGCAGACTATGAAATGTCCGAACTCGTGAAGAAAGATCACAAGGCCGAAAGTGAACAATACCGCCAGTATCGAGATGATCATTTTTTACCTCTCCTCCTGATTCCGTCCGCCGCTTCGGCGGCTTTCTGCCTCGCCCAGCCGTCGGCTTCAACCGCGCCGGCCAGCGTAAGCCGCTCGCGGGAATCGCCGCGGCAGGCCGCCAGGACTTTTTCAACCACGGCCGGGATCTCCGTAAAGCGGAGCCCGCCGGCGAGAAAACGCTCCACCGCCACTTCATTGGCGGCGTTCAGCGCCGCCGGGCAGATGCCGCCGCTGCGCGCCGCGGCGAACGCCAGCCCAAGGCAGGGGAAGCGCCGGAAATCGGGCCGCGCGAAGTCCAGCCGGGAAAGCTTTATGAAATCAAGCGGCTCGGCCAGGGAGGGGGCGCGGTCAGGCCAGGTGAGCGCGTACTGGATGGGCAGCCTCATGTCCGGCCAGGACAGCTGGGCCAGCACCGAACCATCTTTGAATTCGACGCCGGAATGGACCACCGACTGCGGATGTATCAGCACCTCTATTTTAGAAACCGGCAGCGAAAATATATTTTTTATCTCTATAGCCTCAAGGCCCTTGTTCATCAGCGTAGAGGAGTCCACGGTGATCTTGGGGCCCATGTTCCAGCGCGGGTGTCTGAGCGCCTGCTCCGGTGTGACTTTGTCCAGCGGGCCTTTAGCCGCGTAGAAGGGCCCGCCGGAGGCGGTCAGGAAGACGCGCGAGACGGCGGCATCGTACCGGCCCGGCTCGATCCCGGCGAGGCACTGAAAAATAGCGGAAGGCTCGGAGTCGACGGGGATGATCTTCGCCTGCCAGCGCTGCGCCTCTTTCATCAGCAGCTCGCCGGCCATCACCATCGGCTCCTTGTTGGCCAGCGCTATGTGCTTCGAAGCGCGTATGGCGGCCAGCAGCGGCGCGAACCCCACGGCCCCGGCGACGGCGCTGAGCACGATGTCGGCTTCTTTCAAAGAGGCCATCTCGACCAGGCCTTCCACGCCGGGAGCGAGCAGCTTCACGCCGCGCGGTACGGAGGCGCGGTACTCCTTCCAGGCGGCGTAGTCGAAGACCGCGACGCAGGCGGGCTTTACGGCCCTGACCTGGGAGGAGAGCGCTTTAAGGTCGGAGTTAGCCGTCAGCCCCAGCACCCGCCAGCCTTTGCCGAGGTTCCTGACCGCCCTGAGGGCGTTGACGCCTATGGAGCCGGTAGAGCCGAGGATAACGACGTTTTTCATTGCTTATTTCGCGGATCAGCCGGCGAGCACCGCATAATAATAGATAACGGGGGCCAGGAAGATGTAGGAATCGAAGCGGTCAAGTATCCCGCCGTGGCCGGGCAGCAGGCCGGAGGAATCCTTGGCCCCGACGGCGCGCTTAAGCATGGACTCCGCGAGATCGGAGACCTGGCCGAAAATACCTATCAGCACGCCGGCGCCGGCCGCGAAACCGGGGGAGATCGAACCGCCCGTCAGCCGGCTTATGCCCCAGGCCGTTACTATGGCCGCGATAAAGCCGGCGGCCGCGCCCTCCCAGGTTTTCTTGGGGCTGATGGTGGAAAGCTGGCGGCGGCCGAGGTTCTTGCCCAGAAAATAGGCGGCCGTGTCCATGATCCAGACGGTGATGATCAGCATCAGCGTCAGGCCGAGGCCGTCGGGCCTTATGTCGCGTATGGCCACTAAATGGAAGAGGCACCACGAGATCATAAAAATGCCGAGCAGCGTGAGACCTATGCGCTCGAGATATTTCTTGGAGGAAAACAGCTCATAGCTCATCACTCCTATCACCGTAAGCGCCAGCACGAGCCCGGTGAAATTGTTGCCGCCCGCCTGCGCCGCGCTGTACCGGTCGAAGTAGAGGGCCGCCGGCAGCAGCAGGCCGAAGAAGTACAGCGTGGGAGACTGCACCGGCTTTGACCCCAGCTTCATGAGCGTGGAGTACTCGTAAAGACACAGCGCGATTATCGTGAATATGAAAACCGCGTAGGCGGGGCCGCCGGCGCGTATCAGAAGCAGGACCACCGGGATGCCGACTAAGGCCGTAAGAATTCTTGGTAGAAGCATATGTAGTTTAAGATTCCGAGACAGTCTTCATGAGCCGCTGTCTTCGATCCACAATTACTGTCCTCTCCTTCTTTCCCGCTCCTGGTATTCGAGCAGGGCTTTGGTAAATTCCTCTTCGCGGAAATCCGGCCAGAACGTCTCCGTCACGTAAAACTCGCTGTAGGCCGTCTGCCACAGCAGGAAATTGGAGATCCGCATCTCGCCCGACGTGCGTATCAGCAGGTCGGGGTCGGGCAGGGAGGGGGAATAAAGCAGTTTTGAAAAAGATCCCTCATCCACGCTTTTCAGCCCTGAGGCCAGCGCCTTGTTGACCGCGTCCAGGATTTCCTGCCGCCCGCCGTAGTTGAGGACGATATTTAAGATCATCCCCGCATTATCTTTAAGGCGCTCCTCCGCGGCCCTCAGGGCCTCCCGCGCCGGGCGGGGGAGCTCTTCTATGCGGCCGCTCAGTATAAGCCTTACCTCCTCCTTGTCCAGCTCTTCGGCGTAGGAGGTTATGGTGTGCTTAAGCAGGAACATCAGCGCGCTGACCTCCAGCTTCGGGCGGCGCCAGTTTTCAGTGGAGAAGGCGTAGAGGCTGAGCGCTTTTATGCCGGCGCGGCTGGCGAAGCGCACCGCGGCGTGCACCGAATCAACTCCGGCCTTGTGGCCCGCCAGCGAGGGCAGGCCGCGCTTTTTAGCCCAGCGGCGGTTGCCGTCCATGATTATGGCGACATGGGCGGGCAGGCGGGCGGGGTCGGGTTTATCGGCTGTCGGCATTCGGCTGTCTTAAACGGTAAGGAGCTCTTTTTCCTTTGCGGCGACGATAGCGTCTATGGTTTTAGCGCTGGCGTCGGTAAGCTTCTGCACCGTCTCCTCGCTGCGTTTGGAATCGTCCTCGGAAACCTCTCCGGCCTTCAGGGCCTTCTTGACCTTTTCCAGGGCGTCGCGGCGGGCGTTGCGCATCTGCACGCGGGAATCCTCGCCCATGCTGTGCACGACCTTCACCATCTTTTTGCGCTGGTCCTCGGTCATGGGGGGGAGGCTTATGCGTATCACTCCGCCGTTGCGCGACGGGGAGGAGCCGAAATCCATTTTCCTGAGCGCTTCCTCTACGGCGTCCACCGCTCCGGCGTCCCAGGGCCGCACCTCCAGGGTGCGGGGCTCGGGGATCGAAACCGCCGCCACCTGCTTGAGAGGGACCTTCGAGCCGTAATATTCCACATAGACACTGTCCAGCAGCTGCGGGTTGGCCCGGCCGGTGCGCAGCGAGGTAAGTTCGCGCTTGAATTTCTCCACCTTATCAAGCATCTCCATTTCAGCTTCCGCTATCACGTCTTGCATAGAAAATTCCGCCATATGAACGCCCTCCTAATGCGGGCACACCATCGGCCCGTCTTGATATCAATTATATTATATTTAAGAAAACGCGTGGGGTAAAAAACGGGGCTGACGGGTCAGGGATTGCGGGAGGGGGCTAGGGCCACGGCATCCTCTACGAGCTCGCAGATTATGTGGGCGGCGAGAATATGCATCTCCTGGATCCTCGGCGTATCGGTCTCCGGGGCCAGGAAGGCGAGGTCGCAGTGCGGCAGGATGGCGCCGCCGCTCTTCCCGAAAAATCCTACGGTCACCAGGCCGGCTTCCCGCGCCTTCAGCACGGCTTTAAGCACATTGGCGCTGGAGCCGGAAGTCGAGATCGCGAGCAGCAGGTCGCCGGGCCGGCCCAGCGCTTCCACCTGCCGCTCGAACACCCGGTCGAAGCCGTAGTCGTTGCCCAGGCAGGTGAGGATGGAGGTGTCGGCGCTGAGAGCCACGGCGGCTATGGCGCGGCGCTCTTTTTTAAAGCGCCCCACAAGCTCTCCCGCTATGTGCTGGCTGTCGGCGGCGGAGCCGCCGTTGCCGCAGATAAGTATTTTGCCGCCGGCCAGCGCGGTTTTGGACAGGGCTTCCGCGATCGCTTTGATCGCGGAATGATCGGCCGCGAGCGCCGCCGCGGCGGCCTGGTGCCGTTCGATAGCGGAAAGTATTTTCTCGTCCATTTTATCCCTGCTTTATCAGCGTGCCTACCTTCTCTCCGGCCAGGGCTTTGCGGATATTGCCCGCCGTATGCAGATTAAAAACCAAGATAGGGATATGGTTCTCCATGCAGAGCGTCAGGGCGCTGGCGTCCATGAACTTGAGGCCTTTGTTTATGGCGGACATGTAGGTGATGTCCCTGATCAGCTTCGCCTTCGGGTTATTTTTGGGGTCGCAGTTATAGACGCCGTCCACCTGCGTGGCCTTGAAGATCACGTCGGCATTTATCTCGGCGGCGCGCAGCGCGGCCGCGGTGTCGGTGGTAAAATAAGGATTGCCTGTACCGCCGGCGAAAATAACGACGCGGCCTTTCTCCATGTGGCGGAGCGCCCGGCGGCGGATGAAGGACTCCGCAAGGCGGGAGATCTCTATGGCGGTCTGCACGCGGGTGGAGACGCCCTCGTGCTCGAGCGCGGACTGGAGCGCCATCGCGTTTATGATAGTGGCCAGCATGCCCATATTGTCCGACGTGACGCGGTCGATCATGCCGTGCCCGTCGCGGGCGCCGCGCCAGATATTGCCGCCGCCTATTACTATGGCCAGGCGCGTGCCGCGCCTCATGCCTTTGGCTATCTCTTTTGCGATATAAGTGAGGGAAGAAGGATTTATGGAACGGCCGTCTCCGGGGGAACCGAGGGCCTCTCCGGAAAGCTTGAGCAGGACGCGCTTATACATAAACCTCCTTAGAACCAGTCAAGAGTCGAGGGTCGGGAACTGAAGCGGGGGAGGGGGCCGTTACTTCTGACTCCCGGCCCCCGACTCCCGGCCGGTCGCTATTCTATACCGACTAAGAAGCAGTTGAAGCGGGTGACCGCGACGTTGCCTCCCAGCTTGGCCCCGAGGTTCTTTACCGCCTGAGTGACGGTAAGTTTGGAATCGCGGATGGTGGCCTGTTCGAGCAGGCAGGACTCCTGGAAGAACTTGTTGACGCGGCCGTCCAGCATCTTCGCGATGGCTTCGGGCGGCTTCGGCTTGTAAGTCTTGCCGTCCTCGGCCGCGATGACCTTGGCGGTCTCTTCGTCCTTCTCCATCTTGGCCTTGTAGATCTCGCGTTCGTTGGCGACCAGGTCCGCGGGGACCTCCTCGCGGCGGAGGTATTTCGGGCTCATCGCCACGCTCTGCATGGCCAGCTCCCTGGCGAGGGCTTCAAGCCCGGCTTTGGCGGCGGCGACGCTGCCGTCGAAGGAAAGTTCGACGATAGCGCCCTTGCGGCTGTCGCTGTGCACGTAAAAACCGGAGGCCGTGTTCGCGGAGGCCGAGTAAACCACGCCGCGGCGGATCTGCATGTTCTCACCCATCTTCATGGCCAGGGCCTGAAGGCGCTCTTTGGCTTTTTCGTTCTCGGCCGGGTTGGCCAGGGGCGCGTCCGTAAGCATCTCGGCGGCCAGGGTATTGGCGAAGCCGGTCACGTCGGGGTTTTTGGCCACGAAGTCGGTCTCGCAGTTGAGCTCGAGCAGGGAAAGGGTCTTGCCGTCGGCGGAGGCTTTAGCGACCACCACGCCTTCTTTCATCGCGCGGCCGGCCCGCTTGGCGAGGCCAGCCAGGCCTTTCTTGCGCAGTATGTCCACGGCCTTGGCCAGGTCGCCGCCTGACTCATTAAGGGCGCCTTTGCAGGCCATTATGCCGGCCCCGGTCTGCCCCCTGAGTGTCATTACCTGCTCGCTGGTTATTGCTGCCATATCGATGTTCTCCTTGGGTGGGTTAAGAAAGGGGGCGCCGGCGTATACAGCCCGCGCCCCCGAATTCTGAAAAAGAATTACTCTTCGGTTCTGACGGGCTCTTCGGTCGCGGGAACTTCCTCAAGGGGCTGTTCGGCGTAGGCTTCGCCCTCGGGCTGGACCTCTCCGGCGGCCACGGCGGCGGCGTCCTGCGACAGCTGGTGGGCGGCGGCTTTCTCGGCCTCCGCTTCGGCGCGGCCGTCTATCACGGCGTCGGCCATAGTGGCGCAGAACAGCCTGATTGAGCGGGCGGCGTCGTCGTTGCCGGGGATGGGCCAGTCAAGCTGGTCCGGGTCGCAGTTGGTATCGCAGACGGCGACCACGGGAATCTTGAGCTTGTGGGCTTCCTTCAGGGCGTTCGCCTCGTTTATGGGGTCGACGATGAACATAACGTCGGGCAGCGCGCGCAGGTTGCGGATGCCGCTGAGCAGCTTCACAAGGCGGGCTTTCTCCTTGCTCAGGCGGGAAACCTCTTTTTTGGACATGACCTTGAAAAGGCCGTCGTTCTCGAATTTTTCCAGTTCCTCAAGGCGCTTGAGGGACTTGCGCAGGGTCTCGAAGTTGGTGAGCGTGCCGCCCAGCCATTTCTCGTGCATGCAGGAAACGTCGGCGCGGATAGCTTCCTCGCGGATTATTTCCTTGGCCTGCTTCTTGGTGCCGACAAAAAGGAAAGTCTTGCCCTGTTTGGAGCAATCTTTAACGAAGGTGTAAGCCTTCTTTATTTCCTTCACGGTCTTCTGCAGGTCCAGGATGTGGATGCCGTTGCGCTCGCCGAATATATAGCGCGCCATCTTGGGATTCCACCGGTAGGTCTGGTGGCCGAAATGAACTCCTGCTTCAAGCATGCTTTTCATCGATACGTTTAACATTTTTACTATCCTCCGTTTCTGATCGCTGTCCGTTTCTTTTCCCGCCCTCTAAGGAGCAGGATTTCAACGTACTTATAATATCATATCAGAGCCCGCTGTTTCAACGGACTTAAGAGAATCGCGCACGGCGGCGGGGGACTATTTAGTGAAGTCGAAGCTCTTGGGCGGCCTCGAGCCGCTGAAAACCACCTTCCCCTCTCTGGAGATTATCAGCGTGACCGGCAGACCCAGCACGCCGTACTTTTTAGCTACCGCCTTATCCTTGTCCAGCACGACGAGATAGGGATACTTGAATTTCTTTACGAATTTGGAAGCCTTGGCCTCATTGTCCCCTACGTTGACGCCCACGAACAGGGCCTTGTCGGCGCCGGGGCTTTTCATCAGAGCCGCAAGCTGCGGGACCTCTTCCTCGCAGGAGGAGCACCACCGCGCCCAGAAATTGAGCACGATATACCCTTTGCCCAGATTATCCTCCAGCTTGAACTGCTTTCCGTCCAGAGCCGGCAGGGTAAAATTCTCGGCAACGGTCTGAGCGGCGTAAAGCAGACAGCCCGCCGCGAACGGAACAAGAACTGAAACGATCGTCTTTTTCATATATACTCCTCCTTAACTCAGGCCAGTTTCCCGGCCGCGTAGATAAAGTAAACACCGGCGCCGATTATCAGGAAGGCCAGAACCTTCTTGACCGTCACCATCCACGCTCCCGATCTCGGCATGAGGCTCCCGGCAAAGAAACCGATAATAAGCAGCATGCTGCTGAGCCCCATCGAAAAGGTGAAGAGCAGCAGCGTCCCGGTAACCACCGCCTTTTTGGCCGCCACATAGACCAGCAGCGTCCCCAGCACCGGGGCGGTGCAGGGCGAGGCCACCATGCCTGAAGTAAGCCCCATAACGAAAGGTCCGACAAAAGGGGATTTCTTCAGCGACTCGGGCGCCAGCCCCGGCAGGTTCGGCATCGGGATGTAGTACCACTCCATCATGCTGCCGCCGAGGTAAAGAAGCAGCAGGCCGAAAGCAAGATAGACATACGTGTTGGTGGTCAGCGAGCCGAACAGCGAGCCGGTCAGCGCCGCGCCCAAACCCAGCGCCGAGTAGACCAGCGCCATGCCGAGGATATAGGAGAGGCTGGCAAGAAAGCGGCTGGCGGCGCCGCCCTCGCGCGACCCGAGATAGCCTACGACTATCGGCAGCAGCGGGTACACGCAGGGGGTGAGGGAAGTAAGCAGTCCCGAGGCGAATACCGCCAGGAAAGTCATGGCCGAAACTGTCTCAAGATCTATTTGAGGCATACTCTTTATCTCCCTTGAATTCAGCCGTCTTCATATTGCAGTTTATGACCGCCCCGGCGGAAGAGATGAGCACGCCCGAGGCGTCGCGCCGGCGGCGGAGGAACGCCGCTCCTTCCTCCGGGCCCAGCGCCATAGCCGAGATCGTATAGGCGTTGGCGAGCGCGGCCGTGGAAGCCAGCACCGTTGCGCTGGCGATATCGTCCCTTACCCCGCCGGTGCGCGCGTCGATTATGTGATGGTACTTTTTCCCGCGGTGCGTGAAGTAGCGCTCATAGTCTCCGGAGGTCACCAGCGCCCCGTTGCGCAGCTCCATGAACCCGGCCGCCCTGTCATCTTTGGCGAAAGGGTTTTTAACCGCCACCCGCCACGGGCGCGGCGCCCCGGGTCCCGAAGCGACCCGCAGGTCGCCGGCCCCGTTAACGCAGAAATTCTCAAGCCCGAGGTCTTTCAGCACGCGGAAAGCCCTGTCCACGCCGTAGCCTTTGCCTATGGACCCCAGGCCTATCCTCATCCCCTTCTCCGGCAGGCGTACCGAGCAGGCCGCCCTGTCCATTTCCACTTTAGAGTGATCCACCAGCCGCAGGGCTTTCCGGAGCTCCCCGCCGGCGGGGGGGACTCCCGTGCGGAAAGCCTCGCGCCAGAGCATACCCGCCGCGGAGAAAGTGATGTCGAAAGCGCCGCCGGACTCCCGGCATATCCCGAGAGAAAATTCCAGCAGGTCAAAAAGTTCCGCCGGGACGGTTACCGGAGCCCCGCCGGCGGCGGCGTTCAGCGCGCTCAAAGGACTGTCCCGGAAATCGGTAAGCAGGTCCTCCACCCGCCCGATCTCGGCGTAAGCGGTCAGCACCGCGGCCTCGGCCGCGCCGGAGGGACCGCCGGGATAGGCGGTTATTTCGAAAGGGGACCCCATGCAGGTCCGCGAAATTATAAGAGGTTCAGCCATCAGAATTTAGCGTTCAGCGCCAATTGAAAGATCAGCGCCTGCAGATCGTTGGAGCGCTTATAATAGATCGCGGTCCCGCCCCAGGACCAGTCGATGCCGCCTTCCTCCCCCGGCTCGAAAGCGTAGGAGAACTGCGCGCCGCCCTCGTTAGCAGTAAATCCGGCCAGGTCGGAATCGGAGGTCCTAACGCCCCGGGCTCCGGAGAAACCTGCGGCGTAATATTTGGCCGCGGTCTGCGAATACCTTCGGTACAGCACGCGAAAAACGCCTTTCTCGTCCGTGAAAGACATGGCCAGCGACGGCTCCCAGGTGTGTGCCCGTATGTTCCAGCTGTCGGTATAATACCTGTAATCCAGGTGGAAGGCCAGGTTCTGCCCGAGGCTGCGGACATAGCGCGTATTGGCGGTGAATTTATCCCGGCCCTGCGGCAGGATCTCGTTGGCGCGGTCCGAGGTGACCGGGCCGGTGCTGACAGTATTGCGCGTTCCTCCCAGGAAGCCCGACTGGCGCGTATAGCTTATTCCGCCGAGAATAATGTCGTTCTGGCTCAGGAGCTGGGTAGCGCTGACATTGACGGAGTTAGTGGTCTTGGATTTGAAACCCTCAAACCCGTTTTTAACGAGACTCCACTGGTTTGCGGCGTCGGAGAAGTGAAAAACCCCGGCGGAAAGCACGAAGTTATCCTCGGCCAGGAATTTCTGCACGTTCAGTCCGCAGTGGAGCGACCGATAGGAAAGCTCGCTGGAATATCCGGCGGTGGGGGTAAAGGCCCAGGTCCCGACTTTTTTCGAATAGCCGCCGTCGAGGCCTATGCGGGTTTGCCAGCCCTGGATCAGCCCGCCGCCTCCGCCGCCCTCCCCTTCATCATCTTCTCCGCCGGAACTTTTACGGCCGCCCGAGGCCCCGGTCCCGGAGTCAAAAGCTTTGGCGGAAGCGGAACTGAGGGCGTCGAAGACGGCGGTGCCGAAGACGCTGGTGTTGTGGTCTATCTGCGAATTGATATAGAGCACCGGCTCGTAAAGGTCGATGGACTGGTTGCCGGAGCCGTCATACACTTGTTTGCCGCCATGTCCGCTCTGGTACATCGAGTTGACGGCAAATTCCGTGCTGAGCTTTGAAACCGCCGCCCGCTCAAAGCAGACCAGCAGCGCGAGCGTAAAGAGGAGTTTTCTAATTGCAGCCACAACCGCCTCCCGCGCTCTGGCCCGCGCCGCCGGAAGCGCCTTCTCTTATGGCGTGAAAATCGTTCAAAAAAGCCTGGCGGTTGCCCATAGGCTCGAACTGCATGATCTGCTTTGAAAGAGTCTCTCTGTCCACCTGATGCACCCGCACACAGCCGCAGGCCAGCGCTGAGAGCGCCGCCAGTACGACCAGTTTTATATCCAGCCTCATAAATTTCCTCACGGCAATCCCTGTCCCAAAGAATTTTACTATATAATGCTTCTGGTTTTTCTCTTTTTACATGCGCAGCGCTTATTTTCTATACTATGACATCCGGAAGCAAGGCAATACCATGAAAATAGCCATAGCGCAGATCAACCCCAAGGTGGGAGACATCCCCGGCAACGCCCGGCTTATAGAGGATTTCGCCCGCGCGGCGCAGGCCCTTGGCGCGGACCTCGCCGTTTTCCCGGAGCTGGCGCTCACCGGCTATCCGCCGCTGGACCTCCTAGAGAAAGAAAATTTTATAGCTGAAAACCTGCGGGCGCTCAAAGCCCTCGCCGCGCTGAAGCTCGGCACCGCCCTGGCCGTAGGCTATGTCGACCGCAACCCGGCGAAAAAAGGCAAGCCCCTGCTTAACTCCATAGCGCTCATACACGGCGGGAGAATAGCCGCCGTCAGGCACAAATCCCTGCTGCCCACTTACGATATTTTCGACGAGGCCCGGTACTTCGAGCCGGCCGCGGAGAACAAGCCCATAAACTTCAGGGGCGCGGTAATAGGCCTCACCGTCTGCGAGGACATCTGGGCCGGCACCGCCCTGCTGCCCAGCCGCCTGCTCTACAGGAACAATCCGGCAAAAACCCTTTGCGCCGGGAAAGCCTCGATAGTGATCAACATCTCAGCCTCCCCGTTCTACCGGGGCAAAAGCGCGCTGCGCCTTAAGATACTTTCCGGCCTGGCAAAAAAGATGCGGGCCCACATAATCTACGTCAACCAGGCGGGCGCCAACGACGAACTTGTTTTCGACGGGAACAGTTTCGCGCTGTCGCCGGCCGGCAGGATCACCGCGCACGCCAAAGCTTTCGGGGAAGACCTGGTGCTGGTGGACACCGAAGCCGCCGGCCCCGCGGGCAGGCCGCCCCCCGCGCAGGACGAGATCGCCGAGATCTGCGCCGCACTGACGCTGGGGATCAGGGATTATTTTCACAAGCTGGGATTCACCAAGGCCGTGCTGGGCCTGAGCGGGGGCATAGACTCCGCCGTGGTCGCCGCCCTGGCCGCCCGGGCGCTGGGCCCGGAAAACGTGACGGGCGTATTGATGCCGTCCGCATACACCTCCCGGCAAAGCGGCGGCGACGCGCTGCGGCTGGCCCTCTGCCTCGGCATAAAGACAAAGACCATTCCCATAAAAAAGGTCTACCGCGCTTTCCTCTCCGGGCTGAAGGCGGAGGCTCCCGGCGGAAAAGTCTCGCTTACCATGCAGAACCTCCAGGCCCGCGCGCGCGGCAGCCTGCTGATGGCCCTGTCCAACGCCAACGGCTGGCTGACGCTCGCCACCGGCAACAAGTCGGAAATAGCCGTGGGCTACTGCACGCTTTACGGCGACACCGCCGGCGCGATAGCGCCCATCGCGGACCTTTTCAAGACCGAAGTTTACAGGCTGGCGGCCTACCTGAACCGCGGGGGGGAAGCGATCCCGCGCGCGATAATAAAAAGGCCTCCCACGGCCGAGCTCAAGCCCGGACAGAAAGACCAGGACGACCTGCCGCCCTATAAAGCGCTTGACGAAATTCTGCGCCTCTATTTAGAAGAGAACCGGACCCCGCCGGAAATAGTCGCCCGCGGCTTCAGGCGGGAGCTGGTCCTCTCGATACTGCGGCGAGTGGAGGCGGCCGAATACAAGCGCAAGCAGCTGCCGATAGCGCTGAAGGTGACGGAAAAATCATTCGGCTACGGCAGAAAAATGCCGATAGTGAAATCGCTGGGTTTTATAAAATAATGAAGCGTTTCACCCTTCTTTCCCTGGCACTTCTGTTTTTCGCCGCCTCCGCCGCCCTGGCCCAGGCGCCTAAGAAGCGCAGGCTGGTCAAGCCCGGCCCCAAAGCCAAAGAAGAGCTGGTGAAACCGGAGCCTAAGACCAAGGAAGACATCCTGAAGACGGTGGACCGCCCGGTCCCCACGGAAGGCCTGCTGGCCAGGCTGATGAGAGCCATTACCATAAACACGCCCAACGGCCCGCTCATTCCCTTCCCGGTGGTCGATTCGAGCAAGGACCTCGGCCCGAGTTTCGGCGTTATGCCGGTGCTGGCGGTAAAAGACAAAAAGACCGGCGATATCAGATCCGTCATCGTCCCGTCGGTCAGCTACAACGAGAACCTGCGGACCACCCTCACCTACCGGCATTACATCTTTCCCGACGAGAAGCGCTATTTCATCCTGCGCGCCTCGCGCTCGGAGCGCGTAGAGCGGGAACTGATGTCGTACTATTACACGCCCGACGTTTTCTCCTCGGGGATCCGCCTGAGCGCGGAGGTCAAGCACTGGATCACCGGCAAGCCCTCCTTCTACGGCTTCGGCATTAACTCAAAACGCGGCAAGAAGGCGAATTACGCGCTACAGATGACAGGGGAGGAAGTCATCCTCGACCTGCCGCTGATAAAGCACCTGTTCGTCAATTTCAACCATTCCTATTTCGACAAGCGCATAAACGGCGGGCCGGTGGACAACGGACAGGTGAAGGAGATCTTCCCGAAGGACTACGCCGAAGCCTCGGAGCTGCGCACCTTCCACTCCAACCGCTTCTCGCTGGTCTACGACGACACCGACCATCCCTTTCTGCCGAAGATAGGCACCTACGCCAGCGCCTCGGTCCTTTATTCCAACAAAAAGCTGGGCTCGGACTACGAGTACCGCACCTACTCTTTCCAGATGAAGAATTATTATAATTATAAGGAAGAGGGCCGCTTCGTGACCGCGGTGCATTCCCTTCTGCAGTTCCAGCGCGGCGACGCCCTGCCTTTTTACGCGATGCCCCAGCTGGGGGAAAGCACGGGCCTGCGCATGGCCGGCGACGGCCGCTTTACCGCCCGCGGCAAGTTCGTCTTCAACATCGAGGAGCGCATCACTCTTTCCAAAACCCCGTTCCTCAAGTTCATCAGCGAAACGGAGATAGCGCCTTTTCTGGACGTGGGGACGGTCTTCGATAAAGTTTCCGGCTTCCGCGCGCGCGACCTGAAATACGGGCCGGGCATCTCGGCCAGGCTGGTGATCAGGCCGCAGCTGGTGGCCACGGTCGACTTCGCCTACGGCTCGGAAGGCACCAACGCCATCATAAAGATAGGGTACCCCTTCTAGAATTACAGCTCCTCCCCATCCCCCTCATCTTCCTCTGTGGTGAATTATCAAATGAAAACGCCGCCGGATATCCGGCGGCATTCTCGTTGCCTGAACGACCTCTTTACTGCAGCTGGGACAGGTCGGCCACGCCTTCGAAAATATTTACCAGGGATTTGATCAGGTTCAGCCGGTTGTCGCGGACCTTCGCGTCCTCAGCCATCACCATCACCTTTTCGAAGAAACTGTCCAGGCTTCCCTTTATGGAAAGCAGTTCCCGCAGGCCTCCGGCGTAATCCCGGTCGTCGACATGAGCCTTAAGCCTGCCCGACAGCCGCTTAATGTCGCCGTACAGGGCCTTTTCCTCATCCTGCGCGAAAACGGCCTCTTCGGGTATCCCGCTGAGCGGGGTTTTGGCCTGGCGCAATATATTCTTGGCCCGTTTGAAAGCCATGGCTATGCCCGCGAAGTCAGGATTGCCGCGCAGGGCGTTTATGTCCTTCACCCGGTCCCGGCAGTCAAGCAGATCCCCGCCGCTCATGAAGAATTCCCGCACCGCCTTAACCTCGTCGAAGCGGTAGCCGGCTTCGGTGAAGACGGCCTCGGCCCGCTGCCAGATAAAGTCCAGCAGCGGCTCGACGGCCCTGCCGGCGGCCTCCGACGGAAGCTGCGCGAAAGCGGCCGCGGCCGCGTCGCGCAGGTTCAACCTGAAACCGTTCTCCAGTATTATGCGGACCGAGCCCAGCGCGGCCCGGCGCAGGCCGTGGGGGTCCTCGCTGCCGGAGGGGATCAGCCCCAGCGAGAAGTCGGAGACCAGGGTGTCCAGCTTGCCGGCGAGGGAGACCAGCGCGCCCTCTTTCGAAGAGGGGAGGGGGGACTTGGCCGACAGCGGCCGGTAAAATTCCCCTACGGCGCGGGAAACCTTTTCGGAAAGGCCGGAGTTCTTAGCGTAATAATAGCCCATCACGCCCTGCAGTTCGGTGAACTCCCGCACCACATTGGCGGTCAGGTCGGAATAAACGTGGCCCGAGGCCGCGGCAACTTCCTCCCTGTTCACGGCCGCGCCGCAGCCGCCGCAGAGCAGGGCGGCCAGCTTTTCCACGCGCGCGGTCTTGTCCAGCATGGTGCCCAGCTTTTCCTGGAAGGTGATGGCGCCCAGCTTCGCCCGGAAGTCCGCCAGGGGGATGGCTAGATCGCGCGTATAGAAGAAGATCGCGTCGTGAAAGCGGGCCTCGAGCACGTTCCGGAAGCCCTCCTCGACGTTGCGCTGGCCTTTCGACACGCCGTCGCGTATGCCGGCGAAATAGGGCTGCAGCTCGCCTTTGGAATTCGCGACAGTGAAGAACTTAAGCTGCTTCTTCATCACCAGGTGCACCAGCTCGTGCGGCAGCTTCAGGAATTCCTGCGAGTAGCCCGCCACCACGCAGACCGGGTACTCAATAAGATAAAGGTTCTCGCTCAGCAGCTCCGGGTCAGCCTCGACGGACAGCTTCATGCGCTTCGAGAGGGCCGCGAGCTCGCCGCGCAGCATCTCCAGGCGGTCGGCGTCCCTTACTATCACGTTGGCGTTCTCCAGCGTCCTGAAGTATTTCTCCGCCGAGGAAACCTTGAGCTGGCGGGAGCCTTTGGCGCTCAACCCGACGGTAACGCGGCCCGACTTTATGCCGGCCACGCCGAAAGCCACCTGCTTGTCGCCGTAGAGCGCCAGCAGGCTGCGGATCGGCCGCGCGAAGCGGAAGCGGGTCTTTTCCCAGACCATATTTTTGGGGAACTGAAGCCTGGAAATAAGCTGCGGGAAAATTTCGGCCAGCGCCTTCACCGAAGCCCGCCCGGGGAGCTTCGTCTCGAAGACCAGCACCTCGCCCTTGCCGGGCACGGTCTCGACGCCAAGTTCGTCGGGGGTGGTGCCGCGCGAGCGCGCGAAGCCGGCGGCCTGCGGGGTGAAATTGCCTTTTTCGTCCTTTAGCAGGCGGGCGGCGGGGCCGTATGATCTCTGAAGCTTCTCCTCGGTCCTGGCCGGCACTCCGGAAATATAAAGCACCAGCCGCTTATAAGTGCCGCAGGCCTCCAGGCCTTCAAAAGGCAGGTTCGCCCCGGCCAGCAGCTCGGCCGCGTATTTTTTCAGCTGCTCCTCGGCTGAAATGACGAAGCGGGCCGGGATGTTCTCAATGCGGATCTCAAGCAGGGCGTCTCGTTTAAGCATTTGAAGTCTCCTTCTTTTCCGCAGGCTCGTTCATTTCCACGCAGGCGCGGGCGCAGGCCTTGGCGATGTCGCGGATGCGCTTTATCAGCACCGCGCGCTCGGAGACCGAGATCGCGCCGCGCGCGTCGAGCAGGTTGAAATTATGCGAGCACTTCATCACCAGGTCGAAAGCCGGCAGGTAATAGCCCTTGGCGGCCAGCGGAAAGACCTCCTTCTCCCAGCGGTCGAAGTTGAAGCGCAGGTTCTCCGTGTCCGCTTCCTCGAAATTATAATGAGAGAACTGCTCCTCCTGCCCCTTGTGCACCTCGCCGTAAGTAAGGCGGCCGGTCCACATTATGTCGGAGATGCGCTTCTTCTTCTGCACGAACATGGCCACGCGCTCGAGGCCGTAGGTTATCTCCACGCTTACCGGGTTCAGCTCGTAGGAGGCCATCTGCTGGAAATAGGTGAACTGCGTGACTTCCATGCCGTCCAGCCACACTTCCCAGCCCACGCCGGAGGCGCCCAGCGTCGGGGATTCCCAATCGTCCTCTATCCAGCGGATGTCGTGCTCGGCATGATCTATCCCGACCGCCTTCAGCGAGTCCAGATAGACCTGCTGGATGTTTCCCGGCGGCGGTTTTATAATGACCTGGTACTGGTAATATTTGCCGTTGCGGTTGGGGTTCTGCCCGAAGCGGCCGTCGCCGGGGCGGCGGCAGGGCTCGACGTAAGCCACGCTGTTCGGCTTCGAGGTGAGCGAGCCGAAGAAGGTGGCCGGGTTGAAAGTGCCCGCGCCCTTCTCAAGATCGTAAGGCTGTATCAGGGTACAGCCCTGCTTAGCCCAGTACTGATTTAATTTTAAAATTATGTCCTGAAAATTCACCGTGGCCTCCAAAGGAACCGCCGCCGGCGGCCCCGCTATTTATAAATATTATACCTTAACTGCGGGAACGCGGGAAAAGGCCGGGCTGGTTATATTCCGAGCGGCAGTTTAAGGGTGAAGACGGTGCCGGCGCCCGCCTCGCTGGTAAAGCCGGTTTCGCCTTTAAGATAGCGCTCCGAAAGCAGTTTTATGCTGTAGGTGCCAAGACCTCTGTCTGCCCCCTTGGTGGAAAAAGAGCGGTTGAAGACCTGCAGCTTTACTTCTTTTGCCATAACGGCCGGATTACGCACGCTGAAAACGGCGTGGCCGTCCGCGGCCGAGGCTCCGACGCTGACCGCCTCTCCGGCAATCGAGGCCTCCAGCGCGTTCTTAAGCATATTGCCCAGCACCCTGGAAAGCAGGGTTTCGTCGGAAATCAGGGTCAGCTCCGGCCCGGGCAGCACTTTTATCTCTTTGCCTTTCGCCGCCTCGTGGGTCCTGTACGCTTCGGCGATGCGCGCCAGAAGCTCGCGCGCCTTTATTTCTTTCGGCGCCGGCAGCAGGTCGCCGCTTTCGGCCCGCAGCAGCTCCCTTTGCTCCTCTATTTCCTCCACCAGACGCTGCGAGATGCGGTTTATCGTTCCGCCGTAGCCGCGCAGAGCTTTGGCGTCTTCCTCATCGGCCATAACTTCGGAAAAGCCTTTCAGCGCGCCGGCCGTGTTCAGGACATCGTGGAAAAAAATACGCTCGAGCGCCCGCCGCCTTTTTTCGTGGCTGATATCTGAAACGTAGAACGCGGTGAATTTCTCTCCCGACACTCCTATGGGCGCGGCGGTAACTTTCAGGTCAAGGGCTTCCAGGCTGACTCCGTTTTTCATGAGTATCCGGCATTCCTTCGAGGTTCTCTCGCCGCGCTGGCTGCCCAAAATGGCCAGCACGGCCCCGCAGGTAGAGCATTTTTCACTGGTGCCGCAGCCCCCGGGGCAGCCGGCGTTGACGCAGCTGACGGCCTCGCCGGGGCGCAGGCCCAGCAGCTTTTCCAGGCCCGTTATCCCCAGAAAATCCAGCGCGGGCCGGTTGGCGTAAACTATCTGCCTATTTTCATTCAGCACCAGCAGCAGGTCCGGGATAGAAGAAACTATGCCGCTGAAAAGGTCGCTGTGCTCAACTTCTCCCCGCTGCGCGTTAAGCGTTTCAGGGCCGCTGCGCGCCGCCGGCGCGAAGTCGGTGTGCAATTCGGATCCAGTCATATATATATGGAACTTCTGGAATTACAGTGCACGAACGTCGAGAAAACAGTGCTTCAATCCTGTTTAAATGAGTCATTTTTCAGTTTGCCGCACGTACGAAGTATTTTGAGTCGAAAATACTGCCAATCATGAAAACCGTAAGCC
>CAIQNV010000107.1 GCA_903873295.1 uncultured Elusimicrobia bacterium | reverse complement strand
GGGTTGCTCTGGAGCCGCTTTGGGGAGGGGGGCCCCGCTTCGGGGGGAACCGCGCAACGGTTCCTGCGCGGCGGAATGGGCAACCCCGTGGCCGGCCCGTACCCCGCTAAACCCGGAAGCCCTAAATCCTATTTCGGGCCCTGGTACTCCAGCAGCATCATGGTTATGTCGTCTGATTGGTCGCCTTTGGAATAATCCACCAGCATCGTCAGCAGGCGGTTCAGCACTTCCTTCACCGGCAGGCCGGCGAGCAGGTCAAGCTCCCTGAGCAGGCGCTCGTCGGAAAATAAAACCTTATTTTCGTCCATAGCCTCTGTGACCCCGTCGGTATACAGGAAAAACCTGTCGCCCGGGGCGAGCGTCAGCGTGCCCCGCTCAAATTTGATCCCCTCCATCGCGCCCACTACCATGCCGCCCGTACGCCCCAGATACCGGGCGCTTCCGTCTTTCCTCAGGATAACCGGCAGATTGTGCCCGCCGTTAGAGAATTCAACGGCTCCCGTTCTGGTGTTCAGGATCGCGAAAAAAGCGGTGACGAACATCGCTTTCTCGTTGCCCTTGCTGAGCTCCGCGTTCACTTGATCCAGGATAACTTCGGGCGGCGTATTCTTTACGGCCGTGGCTTTGAACAGGGTTTTTGTCACCGCCATGAAGAGGGAAGCCGGCACGCCCTTTCCGCTCACGTCGCCTACGACGAAGCAGAAATGATCGTCATCCATCGGGTAAAAATCGTACAGGTCCCCGCCCACTTCCCTTGCCGATTTGAGCACGGCGAAAAGATCCAGCCCCGGCATTCCCGGGAAGGGGGGGAAGATCTTGGGAAGAATGCTGAGCTGTATCTCGCGGGCGATGTTAAGCTCGCTCTCTATTCTTTCCCTGGCGGCGGTCGCTTCGGTAAGGCGGGCGATGTGGCTTTTCAGCGACTGCTGCATTGAGCCGAAGGCGCGGGAAAGTGTTCCGACCTCATCCTCCGAGCGCGTCTCGGGCATTTTAAAGTCAAGATTTCCAGAGGCGATCTCGGCGGTGGCGTCGGCCATGTGCGTGAGCGGGCCGGTGATCGAGCGGGCCTCGGAAACGACAACTACGATCAAAACCAGCATGCCTGTTCCGCTTAGGAATAAAACCAGCCAATTGAGATGGGTGATATCGGCCATCAATTCATTCTGCGGGAATAGGACCGCAAGGGACCAGCCTGAGGTAGTGACCGGGGTGTAATACAAAAATCCGGGTTGCCCGGAATTTATCTGGGGGGAAAGGATAAAGGCCGACTTCCCGCTTATCATAGCGCGGCCTATCTCGCGTAATTTTCTGTCGCCGAGCTCCTCAGCGATCCCGAAAATAGTCTCATTCATGATGAGCTTTTCGTCAGGGTGTGTGACATAACTCCCGTTCCTTGAAAGCAGAAAGGCATAGCCGGTGTCCAGAATCTTTATCTCGGACGCCATCTCCCGCAGCCAATTGAGCGAGATATCAGCGGTGACCACCCCTGCGAAAGTCCGCCTGCCGTTCAGCGTCCGGAAGAAGGGGACGGAATAGGTCGCCATAAAAATATTGCCGCCGCCCTCATCGAAATAAGGTTCCGACCACTGCGGCTTGCCGAGTTCTTTCGGGATCTGGAACCAATCGGCCACGAAATAGCGGTAGCTGTCGCTTCCCAGCCAGTCTAAAGAAAGGGAGTTCTTGTTCTTCCGGTAATAATACGGCGAGTAGTAAAGTGTTCCGCTGTCAAAGGCGTAGGGGGCGAAGGCGACCGCGGAGCCGTAGATCTCGGGGTTTTTTTTAACCGCCTCCTTCAGCATACCGAGCAGCTCTTCTTTGCCGACGGGGCCCCGCTCCAGCGCTCCGGCCATGCCCTCCGGAACCTGCTGCACGGAGCGCAGTATCCCTTCTATGCGGGCCACCGT
>CAIQNV010000106.1 GCA_903873295.1 uncultured Elusimicrobia bacterium | reverse complement strand
GATCAGCGCGGTTTCGCGCTGCAATCTCGCCTGCGCCGGCTGCAGCCGCTCCAGCCCCGCGGTCCGGGGAGAAACGGCCGAGCCCGGCGGCGTATTCCGCGACCTGGCCGCGCTCCGCACCGCGGCATCCTGTAATTTTTTGCGCGTCACCGGCGGCGAGCCCCTTCTGCATCCGGACCTGAAAGGGCTTCTTAAAGCGGTCCGCCGCTCGGGCATCGCGCGCTGCGTCCAGCTTCTTACCAACGGGACGCTGCTTCATAAGAATTCGCTGGATTGGGTGGATCATGTGGACAGGATACAGCTCTCTCATTATCCCGGCTGCCCGCTTTCCGCCAAAGCCCTGGAGAAGCTGAAGCGCCTTTGCGTCTTAAAAGGCAAAGGGCTAAATGTGCGGGAATATCACAGCTTCCGCCTTTTCCAGCCCCGCGGAGCCCTTTCCGCCCGTGAGAGCGCGGCTGTTTTTGAAAGCTGCCAGGCCGGCCACGCCTGGGACTGCCATCCGGTCAGGAAAGGCCGCCTTTATCTTTGCTCCACGTCGCTGGCTTACAAAGACCGCGAAGGGGATTTTTGCCGGCTCAGGCCTCTGAGCGGACTGCGGGAGCGGCTTGCGGATTTTTTATACAGGCGGAAGCCTTTGCAGGTGTGCCGCAAGTGCCTGGGGACCGTCGGCAATGTCATCGCCCACCGGCAAGTTCCGCCGGCGCAATGGGCGAAAGCCTCCAGGCAGGGCTTTATAGACCGCGCCTGGCTGGCCAGGGTCCGGGAAAACCCCTGGGCGGAATCGGCACTTTATAAAACGACTTTAGATCTCCCCTGGAAGGACGAGCCGCCCGAAGGCATGGAGGGGTACGCGGATTGGAAAGCTTTCTTTGCCGCCGGGCGGACTGCCGGAACCCGCCGGAGGAGCGGGGAAGATCTTGCGCTTCCCGCCCCCCCTTCGGCGGACCGCGGCAAAGCGCTCTGACCTATGCTGCAATTATTTTTGACGGCTCTTATCTGCCTCTCCCCCGCGCCGGCCGCCGCGGGCAGCACGGAAACCGTCCGCGTTCCCGACTCCGGCCTGCTGCGGGGGCGCGAGGGCGCCATATTTTTCACGGATCCGGCAGTGAGGCTAAGGTCCGGGGACAATAATTCCGCCGGGCCCGTAAAAAAGAAAACGGTACAGCCCCGTGGCAAACAGGAAGAGAAGAAAGGGACGGAGGCTCCGGCAAGGAAAAAGCTGGTGCCGGTGCATTTTGAAGAAAAACTCTCCGGGAAGTCTCCCTACAACTGCCGCTGGGCGTTGGGGAAGTTTTTCGAGATCGTCGGCGGCTCCAAAACTGCAACGAACCCTGTGCCGCAAAAACCCCTGATGATCCGGCCCGCCGATAAACGGTAAGAATATTTTAACCTACTCCCACTCTATGGTAGCGGGAGGTTTGGAGGTGATGTCGTAGACCACGCGGTTTATTCCGCGCACCTCGCCCACTATCCTGGAAGAGATCTTCTGCAGCAGGTCGTGCGGCAGCTTTGACCAGTCCGCCGTCATCCCGTCCACCGAACTCACGCAGCGCAGCGCTATCGTATACTCGTAGGAGCGCTCGTCGCCCATCACGCCCACGGACCGCACCGGCAGCAGCACGCAGAAGGCCTGCCAGATCTTCGGATACCAGCCGGCGGCCCGGATCTCTTCCCGCATCAGGCGGTCTGCCTCGCGCAATATTTTCAGCCTGTCCGGGGTAACCTCGCCCAGCACCCTTATGGCCAGGCCGGGCCCGGGGAAGGGATGCTGCATCAGCACCGGCTCCGGAATTTTAAGGCTGCGGCCCAGCTCGCGCACCTCGTCCTTGAAGAAGAACCGCAGCGGCTCGATAAGCCCCATTTTCATCTTAGCGGGCAGGCCGCCCACGTTATGATGGCTCTTTATTACGGCCGACGGGCCCTTTACGGAAACCGACTCTATCACGTCGGGGTAAAGCGTGCCCTGCAGCAGGAAAGCGGCGTCCCTGATCTTTTTAGCTTCCTTGTCGAACACTTCGATGAAAGTGTGGCCTATTATTTTCCGCTTCCGCTCGGGGGAAGTCACGCCCCTGAGGCGGCCGAGGAACAGCGCGGAGGCGTCGACTATCCGGACGCTGTAGCCGAACTTATCGTGAAAAACTTCTTTCATCCGCTCGCGGTCGCCGTGGCGCAGCAGCCCGGTGTCCACGAAGATGCAGCGCAGTTTATCGCCTATGGCTTTATGGGCGAGCACGGCGGCCACGGAGGAATCCACGCCGCCGGAAAGCCCGCAGATGACGGTTTTGCCTCCGGCCTGTTTCTTTATCCCGGCGACGCTTTCAGAAAGGAAGGAGGCGGGGGTCCAGCGCTCTTTGTAGCCGCAGATGGCGCGCGCGAAATTTTCGAGCATCTTTACGCCGCGCTCCGTATGGTGCACCTCGGGGTGGAACTGCAGGGCGTAAAGCCCCAGCTCCGGATTTTCCATGGCCGAAATTCCGGCGCCGGAGGCCGCGGCGGTGACTTTAAAGCCGGGCGGGACTTTCTTAACCTCGTCGCCGTGGCTCATCCAGACATTTAAGGCGGCAGGCAGGCCCGCGAGGAGCTTCGAACCTTTGTGCAGTTTCACCTTGCCCAGCCCGTACTCGCGCTGGAGAGCTTTGCTCACATCACCGCCGTATTCGCGGGCCATGAGCTGCATGCCGTAGCAGACGCCCAGCACGGGTATCCCCAGGCTGAACACGGCCGGGTCCGGCCTGGGCGCGGCCTTGTCGTAAACGCTGGAGGGGCCGCCTGAAAGAATAATACCCCTCGGAGAGCGGGAGAGGATATCCTCCACCGGCGCGCTGAAGGGGAGTATCTCGCAATAAACCCGCAAGCTGCGGAGCCTGCGGGCGATAAGCTGGGTATACTGACTGCCGAAGTCGAGAATTAAGATTTGATCCATAAATTGAGTTTTATACCGAAAAGCCGCGGGGAAATTTTAACAAATTAAAAGCGGCTAACACGACAGGAACCGCCGCAGGAAGCCGGAGCAGAAGCGGTCCAGGCTGGCTTTCCGGAGGATGGTGCGGCGGGCGGCGGCGCCGAGTTTTTTGAGCGCGGCGGGGGAAAGCGACATTATGCGGCCCAGCCCCCGCGCCACCGACAGCGAAGAGAGTGTGTCGTAGAAAAATCCGTTCCGGCCGTCCTCGATGAACCGCTCCATGTACGGCGTGCGCTTTGTCAGCACCGGGCGGCCCAGCGCCATGCTGAGGAAAGCGATGGAATTGCCGGCGGCCTCGTTCTTATGGTCGTCGCGCACGGGGAGCACCACCGCCCGGGCACCGGCGGCGGCGCTCCGGAGATCATGCAGATTTTTAGCCAGCGGCAGGAACTGCGCCCCGGCCGGCAGGCCGGCGGGCCTGGAGTCGCTGAAAATTTTCAGCCCCAGCCCGGTGTTCCTGACCCCCCCGGCCAGCGCCGCGAACTCGCGCCCGGCCGAGCCGGCCGAGAAAACATAGTCGCCGGCAGCTCCCGGCTCCGGGCGGTAGTATTCGCAGTCCGAGGCGTAGCCGCGCTTGAGAAGGCGGGCACCGCCAAGACCCATTTCCCCCCATAAGCCGCGGTCGTCGAACTCCAGCATATACCCGGCGGCCACCGCGTCCAAAGCCTTCAGCCGCCGGACCAGGTCCGCCGTGAAATTATGCCCGGGCATGGGGATAAGATGATTCGCTATATAAATTTTTTTAGCGGCCTTGGCTTCCCTCGCCAGCCACAGGAAAGCCGGCGCGCAGCGGGCGCGCTTGGGAAAATCAAGCAGGAGCAGGAGATCATATGGCCCGCGGGCGGCGCGCTTCAGGGCTTCCAGCCCCGCATACTTGAACCGCTTCCCCCCCGGCGGCGGCAGGGCCCCTATGAAATCGTAGTGAAAATCAAAATCGTGGACGATATCGAGCGAAAGTCTTTTATGTTTCCCCAGGGCGCGGATAAAAGCCCGCTCAAAATGCAGGTTCTCGGGACATTCCGCAAAATTCGCCAGCAGTATTCTCTTCACTCTTAAATTCTATTAAATAAACCGCTCCTCCCGGGAACCATGTATGGCCCTTGGCGCCCGCCGGGTGGGCCGGGTTAGCAAAACCCCGCCGGAGCCCGACGCTTGCGTAAGCGCGGAGGGCGAGGCAGGGAAGGGCGGGCACGGTGTGCCCGACCCTGTTTTTGCGTTCCGGCTCACCCGGCGGGCGCCGGATAAAGCGCTGATGATCAGATCTAAACTCCCCAAAAAAATACCCCGGGGGGACCGGGGTATTTTATCGGGCGCGCGGCTCTTATTTCGCGCTGTACAGGAAAGTAACGAAGTCGTGCCAGCCGGTCGCTTTATCGAAGGCAAAATCAATATACTTGCCCTCGAAGATGCCCTCCAGGCGCTCCTGCGCTACGCGGCTTTCCACCGGCGGCAGATAGACTGAGATACCCCTGCTCTCGGAAAGCTCGCGGCCCACGCGGTTCTTGCCCGAGGCCTTATTGTCTATCATCAGCTCCTTGTCGATATAATCCTGCAGGGCGGCGGCCGAAGCCTTGAACTCGGCCGCTTTCGGATGCTCTTTCAGGTCGGCGGCGGCGGCCAGCTGCGCGAACTGCCCCACGTCGCCGTAGAAGGAGATCTTCATGTCCGGGTCGGATTTCTCGCCTATACAGTCATAGCGTATCACCCCGGCGCGAGCCGCTTTCATCGCGTCCAGGTTCCCTATTTCCTTGGCCAGCTTGGCGAATTCCGACATCTTCACGCCCAGGCCGTCCAGCTTTGAAGCCCTGAGCGCGGAAAGCTGCCCGCCCTTCTTCACCGCGTCGTAGAACATCTTAAAGGCTTCTACCATCACGGCCCCGACATCTTCGGTGCTCAGGTCCGGCTTTTTAGCCATGGCGCCCAGGAAGAGGTCGTAAGGATACCCCAGCCCCGGCACGGTCTCCTCCGAGCCCACTATCACCTGCGCGTCGTCCTTCACCTCGAAAGCCACTTCCGCCATATTCATGAGGCAGGCGTCGAAGGCCATGATATCCACTTTGCCGGCTTCCTTAAGGATGAGGCCGATCTGGGGGGTCCTGATATAGTTGCCGGTTTCGTCGTCGAAAGAAATGCCTTTTTTATCTCCGAGGGGGTCCATCCAGCCTGAGCCGTGGTTCCAGATTATCAGCATATAGCGCTTGGCGGGATATTTAGTCTTGGACCATTTCACAAAGTCCACCGCCCGCTTATAGTCGCCCATGTCCACGACCTTATCTTTCTGGACCACGGGAGAAGTGATCTTGTTCGGATTCGTGTCCTTCTTTATGTAGAGCCGGCGAGACCCGGTCCAGTTGCCGTCCATGTCGGTATCGCCGCTGGCCTGGCCGTTCATGCGGCCCAGTTCCACCACGATGTTCATGTTAGCGGTGGAGCCTACCTTCTCCATCTGGTTGACATTATAAAGGCCCGCCATTTCCAGGTTGTTCTTGCCGTTGATGAAAACCATCACGGTCCAGTCCGTGGGGGCGGCCTTGGTTTTAGCTTTAGTGATATCCGCCAGGGCCGGAGCAGAAACCGCGGGAGCGGACCCCGGGCTCCCTGATACGCCCTTATTGCCGTCGAAATCAGCCTGAGCGCCGGCAGCTTTAACCGGCAAAGCCGCCGCCATCACCGCCAGGATCGCCAGCATCATTGTTTTTTTCATAAATCCTCCGGCCGGCCGTTCTACGGCTGTAGGCCCCGCTGCGGAACTGACCGCATTCTGCCTGCCACGCAAATAGTATAGCAGACTGGTTTGACCTGTCAAGTCCGACAGTACCCAGAGGCCTCAAGGCTAAAAGGCCCAGACCCGGGGGGCCCAAATACAGCCGGCCGCTGGGCCTTGTGCCTGTTGCCGAAGCCCCGCCTTTCCGGCATACTATAAGTATATCCAGCCTGGAGGTCTCACTGCATGAATAAACTATCCTACTTGGCGGCGGCGGTAATTTCAGTTTTCGGGACACTTTCGGCCTCGGCCGGCGAAAGCCAGGTCCTCAATAGCGCCGGCCTCTCCCTTCCCGCGATAAAGGCCCCCTCCCCGGAAGCGCCAAGAAACAACCAGTGGCTGACGCTGCGCAAGATCACCGTCAACGCCGCGCAGCCGGACATGAACGATACCATTATCGGCATGATAGAGCACGGCCAGGACTCTTACGCCGCGGTGCGGGAGCTGACCCTGGCCGGCTTCAGGGTAAAGCCTTTCCAGGATAACCTGGGCGGCTACATGGTCTTCGTGGATGTTACGGGGCTCGACGCGGCCGACTACGCCGTAGGCCTCGCCCGCTACTATTACATCACCGAAGTCAAAGTCGGCCAGAAAGTCTATAACCAGCTTTTCGGCCTTAACAACAAATCAACCTTCGCGGTGAAGATGGGGACCATGAAGGGCGGCATGAACCTTTCTCCGGTGGACATCAAGTTAAACAAGCTGAACTGGACCATAACCGGCGGCGTTAACAATTCACCTGTCGAGGTGAAGATCGACCACGACAGGAAGACCATAAGAGGCGGCGCTAACCTTTCACCGGTGGACCTGAACTTCGTCTGGAGCACGGAGGAGGTCACCGTCTACGGCGGCGCCAACAACAGCCCGGTGAGCTACACCGTCAACTGGAAGAAGGGCCTGCTGGACGGCAATATTTCCAATTCCCCGGTGAAACTGGAATTCAACATGTCGGAAGGCCTGGCCGACGCCACTATAGTCAGCGTGAAAGGCTACTCCAACCACGCCCAGGTGGACCTCACCTATAACAAGGTCAACGGCCATATCGGCGGCGTAATGAATAACAGCCCCGTGGATGTGAACCTGGTCAACTGCGACCTATACGACTTCCTGCAGTACTTCTTCCTGTTCGTAAAATAAACCGGAGAGGCCCGACCCCGGCACATCGATTGAGCCTCCCGCAAGAGCCCTCCCCTGACCGGGAGGGTTTTTTGTTTTCGCGGCGTTCGTTTTCGCGCAGTAATGCGGGAATATTAATATATAATATACTCGATGAAGCGTTTACTGCTCGCCGCGGCCATCGCCGCGCTTACCGTGCCGCACGCGCCAGCCGCCTGGTGGGCCGAAAATGATTATGCCACGGGCTCCAACGGCTTTAAAAAAAATTCCTTAACGGTTTTCAGGAGTTCCTCGCGCACCTTCACCTCCGGCCTGAACGTCTCTTTTTACAAGGACAGCGCCGGCTACAGGGACAGGGTTTATTCCTTCCGCCTGCCGCTCATGTACTCCGGCTCCAATTATTTCGTCACGCTGAAACCTTTTCTCTATCCAGTTTCGCCGTACCTCCGCTCCGGCGCCGCGGGCGGAAAGCTCAACCTGCTGACCTCGCTCAGCGAAGGCCGCGAGGAAAGCTACACGCACCTGATGCTTTCAGGCGCCTGGGCCAGGCAGAAAGCTTTTATCAGCAGCCCCGTAAGCGAAAGAAAAACTTTCTCGCAGTCGGCGGTCGAAGTGCAGGTCGAAAGATCTTTCTACAGCCAATTCTTCTTCCTGGCCTCGGCGGCCGGCTTCTCCAAGCCGTCGGGGATCTCCAATTCCGCGCTGTCGCGCCCGGCGCTGGACCAGTCGGAGCTGGCCAGCCTGGGGACCTTCCGCCAGCTGACCGCCATTCCGGAATGGGCGCTGACCGCGCAGATAGCGCGCAGCATGAAACCGGAATATGACAGCCATCTTTACGTTGGATATAGTAAAATATCCTTCAGGCAGGCGGACCGGGCAAGTTCGGCCATAGCGGGCCTGAAGCTGGGGCTCAACGAAAAAAGCGCGCTGGACCTGGCCTACAACGCCTACAAGCAGGAACGTTCTACGTGGAAGAGCTATTATAAAATACTTTTACAGATATTTTTTTAGGACGGTAACAGGATGATAACTCAGTCGCAGGAAAGTCTGGAAATGCTGGTGATGGTGTCCCGGCTGCTTTCCTCAAAATTGGATATTTCAGAACTTCTCACCACCATCATGCGCCTTGCCTCCCGCGTGGTAGGGGCGGAGCGCGCCTCGCTTTACCTGCTGGACGAAAAGGCGCAGGAGCTTTATTTCGACGTGGCCCTGGGCCTGCCGGAAGACGTGCAGAAGATGCGCTTCAAACTGGGCGAGGGCATAGCGGGCACCTGCGCGAAAGAGGGCCGCTCCATTATCATAAACGACACGGCCTCCGATCCGCGCCACTCCAAGAAGGCCGACTCCAAGAGCGGCTTCACTACGCGCTCCCTGCTGACCTGCCCGATGATAATCAAGGGCAAGGTCATAGGCGTGGTGCAGGCGATAAACCGGATAGAGGGCGACTTCTCCGAAACGGACAAAAATAATTTTGAGGCCTTCTCCAGCCAGGCCGCCATAGCCATAGAGAACTCCCGCCTTTTTTCCACCGTCAGGGAAGAGAAGCGCAAGATGGAGATAGTTTTCAGGCGCATAAAAGAAGGCGCCATACTTACCGACATCAACGGCGCGATCATCATAATAAACAGCTCGGCCAAGACCTACCTGGAGCACGAAAAATACAAGTTCGAGAATATCAGCGGCGCCTTCCAGGATTTCGAGGTGAAGCCCGCCCTGGAAACCATAATGGGCGGGGAAGAGGCGGTCTCCCACTTCGAGCTTTACCGGGAAAAGCCCAAGCGGTTCTATCTGGACGGCTCGGCTATAAAACTTTTCAGGGAAGACAAGGAAGGAAACCAGATCGCCGAGGGCAGGCTCTGGATACTGACCGATGTCACCGCCCAGCGCCTTGAAGAGCGCATGGCCCGCAACTTCCTGTCGCTGATCTCGCATAAGTTCAAGACCCCGCTGGCCTCCATAAACGGCTACGCGCAGATCCTGCGGGACGAATCCCGCGCCAAGGGAATGCCGGAGATAGTGCAAAAATCCTCGGAAACCATCTACAGCCAGGGGCAGAAACTGAACGGTTTAGTGGAAAGCCTCCTGAACTTCGTAACGATAGACAGCCTGGACGCCTCCTCGCTGGAAAAGATAGAATTCGACGCGGCCGACTTCCTTGGGGAAATAGCGGAAGACGCCAGGGAAAGGCTGAAGGAAACGCCGGGCCTCACTATAAGAGTAGCGGCGCCGGAAGCGATAAGGGTAAAGGCCGACCGCAAGGTTCTCGCCTCCGCGGTAAAGAGCCTCATCGACAACGCCGTGAAATTCAACAAGGGCCCGGAGAGGCTGGTGATACTGTCGGCCCAGTCCCGGGACGGCTACGCCCTGCTCTCCGTAGGCGACAACGGCCCCGGCATACCCGGCGAAGAGCTGGACAATATTTTTCACAGGTTTTACCAGGTGGAAGCCTCCTTCACCGGACAGGTGGAGGGCTGGGGCCTCGGCCTGGCGCTGGTGAGGAAAATAGCCGCGGTTCACGGCGGCAAGGTCTTCGCCAAATCCCAGCTGCAGAAAGGCTCGGCCTTTACTATAGCGCTGCCTGTTTAATTTTTCCCCCGGGCGTAAAAAGAAGGGCCGGCTTATAAAGCAGGCCCTTCTTCTATTGTACTTCTCCGCTCTTACTGGGTTATCTTCTCGGTGCTGCCCTTGTCGACGGTCTCCTGCGTGGAGACGCTGCCGACGCGGCGGAAGCTCCATTTCGCGAAGAACTTCTTGGGACCGCGATCGCCGCGGGTGTCCACGAAGTCCTTGGTCTTGGCCAGGTCGCCTTCGACGAAAGACAGCTGATAGTTGTTGGCGGGGTCCAGGACGAATTCCTTCTCGCCCAGGCTGGTGTTGAAGAACAGGAAGCCGTCCTTGATCAGCTCAACCTTTATCGCGACCTTCTCGCCGGCGTAGTACTGGGCCCAGACGTCGTTGACGCTCAGGACGAACTTGCCGTCTTTGAAGGCCCAGCCGGCCAGGGTCATACCGTTATGGTCGGGAGCGGTCGCTACTTTGTACTGCGGGGTGAGCTGATACTGAATATCATACTGGCCCGTTTCGGCTATATTATAGGAATAGGCGGCTGAGCGGGTGCGGATGTCCACGCGGGGGCCCTCTATGCAGACTTCGAAGGAATCATTTTCCCAGGGCAGAAGCTGGCGAGGTGCCATATTGAGCTGCGCGGTGCGGCGGAACACGTCCGCGGGGCGCTCGAAGCACTGCATTCCCTTGGTCTGGAGTCCGTCCGCGGCTTTGGGGCCATGTCCACCAGGGCCGCCGGGCCCGCCGGGATGACCGCCGGGCTGGCCTCCGGGACCGCCGGGGCCACCGGGATGACCGCCGGGCTGGCCTCCGGGACCGCCGGGATGATTGGGCTGATTCGGGTTCGGCGGCGGGGGAGGATCAGGCACGTAGTGGCATTCCTGCACATACTCCACGCTCTCAAGCCGCGCCATCTCGGACTGCATCGGGCCGGCCGAAGGGCCGAAATTGAAGGTATTACAATCGCGGGTATACCTTACGTGGCCCTGGCTGGGTCCGGGATAATTATGGAAGTTATTATTGTCCCACTGGCCGGGATGGTGGTCACCGAAACCGGGCTGGCCCGGGAAGGGCGCCTTGAGGTCAGCGGCCTGCTCTATGGTTTTGGCGAGGTCCACGCCTTTATCGAAGTCCACCTCGGCCGCGCCGGCGGCTCCTGTCATACCGAAACAGACAAGCGCTGCGATAAGCTTATTATTCATCAATTTCCTCCCTATGGCCCGGCCTTGCCGGCCGAGTCCTGTCTTATAGTATAGGTAGGAAACCGACAAAACATCAGAGCCATAAGGCCCTGCAGATGGGTGTTTTTAGGCCCAAGCGGGCTTACCTGAAAGGCCTATTGCGGGGGACAGGAATAGGAGGGAAACCGCGCCCGGGGGCGTCGCTTATTTTATCGTTATGGGCGCGGTCGTACGGCCGGCGGCATTGTCGCCGCTATTCACGAGATCGGGGGTGCGGTTGCCGTCCGTATCCACCAGGCGGACGTCCAGCACATAGTCGCCGGCCGGCAGCGGGCGGCCGTCCAGGTCGCCCCTCCAGCCCGCGTATACGTCCGCCTTGCGCATAATGCCGGACTCGTCCGGAGCGGTAAGCGCTGCGCTCCCGTTATCCACCACTCCGAGACTGACGCCGTCGCGGTACAGGCTCACTATATAATTGACGCTGCCGGAGCGGTTGTCCAGCGCTGTAAAGTTCAGCACAGCGCCGCCGCCTTCGCGGGGCGTCACGGCGAGGCCGCGCACCAGCGGGGGCAGCCTGCGGGAAGCGGACTCCAGCACGCGCACCGTGGCCTCGGCCGCCGCGGCCAGACGCTGGAAGCGGATCTCGGGGCTGGCGCTGACCAGCGCGCCGCCGTTTTCGGCCTGCGTGCGCACAGCGTAAATATCAAGGTTGTTCTTGCCGCCATAATGTCCCCAGGGGCCGTAGGTGGCGTCCTGGCCGAGCGGCGGGGCGTCGGGCGCGGGGACCCAGTAAGGCTCCCCGGTCTTGGGGTCTTTCCAGCCGGGCAGGCGGCGGCGGGTGTCGTCCTGCAGCGCCTGGTAATAGGCGTAGGGCTCCAGGTCCTTGTAGAAGCGGATGGACTCGATCCTAACGGTATCCTTGCCTGAGCCCTCGAAGCTGTCGTTTATGCCGTGCTGCACGTTGGCCGCGTGCGTGGGAGTGGCCATGTCCTGCGTCAGGTGACAGATGGTGCCGAGTTTGGCGTAAGCTTCGTGGAACTTGAAATTCGCGTAGTTGCGGAGCACGCCGCCGCCGGTCTCGGGCTTCTCGCCGAACCAGAGCTCGTCCGTCCTGCCGCCGTTGAGGATGCCGCCGGGATGGGCGCTTTCATCGTTGCTGCCCGGGCCCACGTCCATGCGGGCGGCGGCCATGTCGCGATATCCGCGGGCGTTAATATACGCCAGGGCGGCCTGCGCTATCGCCTTATGGGCGGAGCCGAAGGCGTCCAGGCTCCACCATTTTTCGCCCGGTATCGCCGGCGCCGCGTTTATGCCGGCGGCCGCCGGCCTCTCCGCCTTGAAGGCCCGCAGGGAGCCGCCGACCCCGCGCACATCGCTTTCAAAACTGCCGGCAAGAACCAGGCGCGGCAGCAGCAGCGAGACGAAAATGGCAATTAAAAATTTTTTATTGTTTTTCATTTATATTCCCCGGGAAAACCTAACTATATGCATATGTTATACCACCCGGCACCCGGCCGGGCCACGGACTAAAGGCACCCGCAACCGCGCTATATGTCATTGCGGAGTAGGCCATATGGCCCCGGCTTAGCCGGCCCAAAAGTCCAGCCAGAACCGGAGCATAAAAGCGGCCATGATGCCCCTGCGGCCGGCAGCAAACCGGCGCGCGGCGCCGCGGCGCTGCTGCGGAATCCCGGGGCGGCGTCAGGCACAGCCCTGACCTTGCCAGAGACCGGCCGATGGCGCGGTCAGCGGGATTATGGTCGCGTGATGGCCGCTCACTGAAAGCGGACAGGTTTGGATCCGAGGGGCGAACTGGCGATAAAACGGTGTTACCAACGGAAGAGCTATACCCTATGTCAGGAGTTCCGGAGTCAGACCAGCTTATTAGCGGCCGGCTTAAACTTCGGGAATTATGCGGGCAGGCCCAGGCGGGTTAAGGCCTCCTGCTCCCGTCATGCTTTCCGGCTTGTTCAGCGATAGCGCACTCGTAATAATCGTTGGTTTTGGAGCAGGACACATTGCCGGCGGACTGGGACAGGCTGGGATCGTCCTCGCTGGGGTAGACGCCGTTAGCGTACAGGGCGTCGATGATCTTCCCCGCGGCGTCGGTATGCACTATCAGCTTCTCCGCGCCGCTCACCTTCACGAAGAAAGAGCAGGCATCGTACATTTCCGAAGCGCAGGTCAGGCTGCGGACCGCTATCGTGTCGGAGCCGCCGTCGATAATGTGCAGCGGCAGGTCCTCGAGTTTAGCCATCAGGTTCAGGGCCTCCCACATCTTCTGGGCCGCGGGCCCGTTGACCCGCATCTTCGCGGCATGGACGCTCAGGACGGCTCCCGCCAAAACCGCAAAAGCTATAAGTATCGTCTTTTTCATTGATCCCCCCCTCTGAACAGTGTTATTGTTCAATTTTACAAAACTTATGAACCGCCATAAACGCAAAAAGCGCCCGCCGCTTGCCTCTATAGTAAACATGAGCGGGCAGACCCAGGCGGGTTAATCTTCTCATAGAAGAACTGCCAAAACCGACCGTAAAACACCGGGATTCCCGCCCGGCTTACTGCGGGACAGCGGCAGTAAAGTAGTACATAAGACCTCCGGCCGTTTTTTCAACCAGGGCCTTGTCGCCGCGGGGGCACTTCTCCTCTATAAGCGTCTTGAATTTATGTTTTTGCGCCGGAATGGCCCGGCCCAGCGCGTAGGAGAAAAACTCCTCGTAAGTGGCGCCGCGCGCGGACAGCTTCTTTTCGATCGCAGTACGGTAGCGCTTACGGAACGCCAGGGACTTTCGCTTTACCTCCTCGCGGTCTCCGCCCTCGCCGGAAAGAGCCTCAAGCAGATCCATGTCGCTCTCGATATTCTCCATAAGCTTCGGGGAAGAACACAGCATGGCGACCAATGCCTCGCCCGCGTCGCCGGGCTTGCCCGCCGCCTTGACCCCGCCCCCGGCCGCGCTCTCGACCGCACCTCCGGCCGCACCCTTGGCCGCACTTTCGGCCGCGACCCTGGACGCGAACTTCGCCTGAGCCTTTGCCGCAGCCTCCTCTGCTGCAGCCAGTTTTTTCTGGGCGGCGGCACTTTTGGGTAATTTATCACAGCCGGCGCACAGGAACGCGGCGGCGGCAAGCAGAATAATGGATTTGTTCATTGATTCCTCATGGTTGGGAGGTTAGATCAGGTCGCGTATGCAGTTCACCTGGGTGCAGGTCGTGACCGCGCTGTTTATGTCATATATCAGCGTATAAATGCCGTAGTCTGACGCCGGGGTGGGCTCGGGGTTCCTTGTTGCGTAGATAGAGCCGTCCGTGTCCAGCATATAAGAGTAGATCTTTTGGACGCAGGGGCCTGCGCCGGTACAAGGTTTGCCCCTGGCGTTCATGAAGGTCAGGTCCAAGTCCCCCCAATTATTCGCGAATCTACCGTTCTTGGTTATGTAAGCCATTTGGGCGGACTTCACGGTAGCGAACATGCTCTGCGCCTCCGCTAACCGGGCGCGTTCCACTACTTTAAAATACTGCGGTATGGCCGTGCTGGCTAAGATGCCTATAATGAGAACAACGACCAACAGTTCTATCAGCGTAAAACCCCTGCGTGCTTTTTTCATTTTTTTAATCACCGCAAAATCGGCGCTGCGGTGACATTCCCCTGTTAAAAGATTACAAAATGCACTTGGGGAAATCAATTCTTAGTTGTGCCCCGTCATGACTGATAGACCACGATATCAGATGGCTGGACGCACCTGACGCGTGGTTAGGGGTGTTAAACCTGGGCGTCAGACCAGCTTATTCTCGGTTAAGAGCTTGCGCAGCTCTATAATATCGGGGCGTATCACGTACGGCTTGCCCACGGATTGCATCGCGCTCTGTATATCTTTCAGGCCGTTGCCGCTTATCAGCAGCACCACCGATTCGTTCTCTTTCACCCGGCCTTCCTTTACGGCTTTTAGCAGGCCGGCGTAGGTGGCGGCGGCGGGCTCGGCGAAAACATTGGAGCCGCGCGCTATGCGCGGGATGGCGTCCAGGATCTCGGCGTCGGTCACGCTTACGGCGAAGCCGCCGGAATCGCGTATGGCCATAACCGCCGCCATGCCGTCGCGCGGCAGGCTGACGGAGATGCTGTCGGCTATGGTGGCGCCGGACACGGGCTGCACGTCCCCCCCTGACTCAAAGGCGCGCTTTACGGAATCCGAATGCTCGGCCTGCACCGCCACCAGCTGCGGCAGGCGCTCGATGATGCCGAGGCGGTGGAACTCCACGAAGCCCTTCCAGATGCCGCTGATGATATTGCCGTCGCCCACGGAGACAAAGACCTTGTCGGGGGTTTCCCAGTTCATCTGCTCGCAGATCTCGAAAGAGCAGGTCTTCTTGCCCTCGCGGGTGAAGGGGTTTATGCCGGTGCTGCGGTTGTACCAGCCGTACTCATCCGTGGCCTTCAGGCACAGTTCGAAAGCGTCGTCGTAAGTGCCCTTGACCATAATGACCGTGGCGCCGAAGACCAGCAGCTGGGCCACCTTGGGGGCCGGGGCGGTTTCCGGCACGAAGATAACCGTCTTCATGTTCAGGCTGGCGGTCAGGCAGGCCAGCGAAGCCGCGGCGTTGCCGGTGGAAGCGGTGGTTATGACTTTTTCCTTCAGCTCCAGCGCGCGGGCGGTCACCACGGCGCTGGCCCTGTCCTTGAAAGAGGCGCTGGGGTTGCGACCGTCGTCCTTGATGAACAGGTTGGGCACGCCGGCCTCCGCGCCCAGCTTCTCGGCGCGGTAAAGCGGGGTCCAGCCCACCTGCACCGGCGGCACGTTCTTTATGCTGGATACCGGCAGGATGTCCAGGTAGCGCCAGATGCTGCGCTCGGGGTTGTCTTTCAGCACCTCGTAATTGAGGCGCTTCTTTATAAGGTTATAATCGTACAGCACCTGCAGGTTGCCGCCGCAGGCGTTGCAGTTGTACTTGGTTTCCGTAAGCTTATGGTCTTTCCCGCACCGAATGCACTGCAAAGTCTTTATTTTTTTCATAAAAGAAAGTTACCAGTCACCAGTTGCCAGTTATAAGATCGGCCGCAGCCTGATCAGCCGGGGACCTGGCTGCCGGCAGCCTGCTCCCTATCCGGGCAGCACTGTCGTCCCGGCTTTCCCGGCCAGGGTTTGTTCGAACAGATCGGTCTTTGAAATATAAGCCACGCTGCCGCCGCCCTTCACGAACTCTATGACGGCCTTTATCTTGGGACCCATGGAACCCGCCGGGAAGGGGGGCGGGACCTGGTTGTAGATGGCTTCCAGCTCGGAAACCTTTATCACGCGCAGATCGCGCTGGTCGGGCTTCTGGTAATTAAGCTTGGCGCCGTCTTCGCCGGTGAAGATGGTAAGGCTGACCTCGACATCTTCGCCGCGGGCCTTAGCGCGCTTCATCAGCATGCAGCCGAGGAGGGCGCTGGCCAGGTCCTTGTCTATTACGGCTTCCACGCCGGTATACATCTTAAGGGGCTTCTCGCCCTTGGCGGGCTTGGTGTACTTCACGCCGTAGTTGGTGGTATAGATCTCTTTTCCGTCCTTGAGCTCGGGGGTAACTTCGCGCACGGGGATGCCGCCGCCGCCGACGGTGATCGGCACTATGCCCTTATCGAGCATGGCCTCGATGGCGTCTATCTCTACGATATCCACCGGCACGGGCGAAGGCACCACGCGGCGCCAGATCTCCGCGCCCTTCTCGTCCTTCTTGTACACCTTCATGGCCCAGCCGTCCCTGATGCGCTGGACGGACTCTTCTTTGGAGTAGGAGGGCCCGATATACTTGGACGGGGTCTTGAAATCGGGGTCGTCCTTGTCCACCACCACCTGCGTCACGATGCCGGCCACGATATTGTCTATGCCGCGGATGTTCAGCTCGTTATTGAGCTGGGCCAGCATGAAGGACATGGCGCCCTGCGTGTCGGCCACGCAGACGTCGAGCGACAGCGGGAACAAGGTGGGGCGGCACATCTCGGCGCGCATCAGGATATTGCCCACCTGCGGGCCGTTGCCGTGGGTCATCACATAGCGGTCCTCGGGGTGCTTCTCGAAAATATCGGCGACCAGCTTGCCGGTATCGGCGGTGCGCTGCCATTGCATGGCGATGTCGGGGTTGATGGCCTTGCCGTTCTTGTCTTTAAGCCCCACCGGGGAGACCTCGTTGCCGCCGAAAGCGAAAATCCTTATTTTTTTCATTGTGCGATACTCCTGTTCCTCGAATTGTGCCGCGGCACTCCCGTGTCTTACTTTGCCGCCGTACTTAGAAATTCAAAAACCGCCCGCCTCACCGCGCCGCTGAATTTTGACATTTCCTCTTCGTCCCTTTCAAGCCGCTCAAGCAGGCGCAGGGTTATTTCCAGCTGCACCCCGCCCGCCGAGGGCCGGTTCACGATATTATTAGGCGAGGTCCCGGGCAGGCGCTCACAGGGCGTAATGGCGGCGAAGCCCGCGTCCTCCAGCCGCCCCGCCACCAGGACCGCGGCCTTTATATTGGCCCCGCCCACGCAGACCCAGGCGCCGCGGTCGGCCTGCGCGTGCAGCGAAATCCCAAGGACGGCGGCGGTGGCCAGCCGCACGGCGGCGGGATCGTCAAAATGCGCCGCTGTAACATGCAGAAGGCCGCTCTTCTTGCCCAGCCAGCCGTTGAAGAGATAAAGGTTCAGGTCACCGGAAGCCACGCTGCGGGCCAGGCGCGAGGTGGTCCTTTCTATATCCCCCCCGTGTATGGCAAAGACGGCAACGGGGGAGCCGCGGTCATAAACTTCACGCGAATAGTCCAGGCCCTCGGTGTTGACGGCTTTAAGCGCCGCGAAGTCGGGATAGACGTCCTTGCCGCGGCGCAGGCCGGCGCCGCCTACGGAGCAGGCGGAAAGCAATAAAAAGATAAGCGGCAGAAGACTCTTCATTATCCTTAGAGCTCCGGGACGGCCCGGGCTATCAATATAATATAAAAAATACAGCCTTTCAATCTCCGGAACGCAGCGCTTTCAATTCCCCGTGCCCGTAGCGCCGCAGATAAGGCTTCATCAGCCCCGCGCAGTTCCCGCGGGCGCGGCAGCCGGCGCAGACGGGCGGATAGGCCCGGTCCTCGGGCGGCAGGCTGATCACCGACAGGCGGCGCAGTCCGGGCGCGAGCAGGCAGAGCGGAAAATGGTAAAGGCGCGCCTCCCGGGACCCCGACAGCGTCCGGGAGCAGGCGTTAACCTGCCGCGCGGCGGCGGAAAGCCTGACCGCGAGCCTCCCCTCATTGCGGGCCCCTTTGCCTTCGGCCTCGTAATGCATTACCACCAGCCGGTACCGCCTCCCCCGCAAAAAGCGCTTTACAAAACCCAGCGTCGCGCCGAGGCGCCGGTAATTGAGCTTGTGAAGGATGATCCTTATCTCAAGGAAAGGAGCCGCCGGCAGAGCAAGCAGGTTTTCAAGGCCGAGCAGGGTTTCTTTAAAGGCCCCTTTTACCCCGGCCACCCCGTCATGCGCCGCCGCCATAGGCCCGTGCAGGGAAACCGCCAGAATGAAAGGCGGCCCGGCCGCGGCGGCGAAAGCCGCGGCAAAAGCGGGGTCGGAGAAGCGCCGCCCGTTGGAAAGCAGGGTGAGCTCCTCCCCCTTCAGCCGCCGCCTGAAATAGGCTATGACCTTAAGGAACTCCGGGTTCAGTGTGGGCTCGCCGCCGGTCAGGTTCCAGGCGCCCGCCGTAAGCGAATTCTTCCGGTAGGCCGCGGCGCCGCGCAAATACTTCTCGAATCTGAACACCTGCCTGGGCAGGCTGTAGTCGCGGGAAGTATTCAGCCCGAAGCCGGCCGTGTTGGCGCACATCAGGCATTTGTTATTGCACTTGTTCCAGACAGGGATATCGGGCATGAGGAAATTCTATTTTATCAAATCTCCGGGAGATATATTATCCGTCTTCCCGGCACAGCCCGGGGGAAACCGCGGCCGCCATAAGGCGAAAGACCCACAAGGGCCGGGGTAAAGGTCCCAGGCCGGCCTGGGCCATAATAGAGCCATTGCGTAGGTCTTCCTGCCTTTGCGGTATTCGCTCCCGGGCTGTAGACTATGTTGAGGCCAGACCAGAGACAATAACTGACTTTTTCGCGTAACCCGGCCCGTACGGTTTTCCCCCGTACGGGCTGGGCCCATTTTACGGGTCTTCCGGACGATAGCCGGCTCCACGACGAGAGTTGAGCTAAATCAAGTGTCCCCGCGGTTTTTTCGCGTTTTCCGGATATTATCGGCCGAATTAATTTGTTAAATATTTGTGAAATAGTTGTTGACACTTGACCGCGCAAGCGGTAAAATTTCCAAAAGCTGGGAAGAGAGGAATCTTCAGTCCGGGAAGATCGTACATAAGGACTGAATTTTCACAAGCTCCGCTCTCGCTTTCAGGATGGCTGCGATAAAGGTCAACTTTACCCTGCTGTCAGCCTGACGGCGGCCGGCTATGTCTAACGGAGGAACGCGAATGAAAAACACCAGGAAGAACATTCTTTCCGGATTAGCAGCGTTGCTGCTGATTGCCGGCACCATGCCCGCATTCAGCGGTGAGCTCACCGGATCGATAAATGAGCAGATAAAGCAGATACAGGACGCTATTTCGCAGAAAGGCGCAAAATGGGTCGCCGGCGAAACTTCAGTCACCAGGATGCCCAAGGATAAATGGGCTTCACTTGTCGGCTTGAACATGAACACCATGCTGGGCGCTCCCACCCTTGCCGTCCCCAGCATTAAAGTCCCCGCGGCCATTGACTGGAGAAACAATAACGGCAACTTCGTGACTCCCGTCAGGAACCAGATGAAATGCGGCTCCTGCTGGGCTTTCGGCATGACCGGCACGCTTGAGTCCTACGTGCTGATCAACCAGAACAGACCCGGAGAGAATCTGGACCTGTCCGAGCAGGTAATGGTTTCCTGCAGCGGCGCCGGCTCTTGCCAGGGCGGCCAGCTTAAGGGCGATTATATCGTCAATACCGGGCTTCCTCTTGAGACCGTGTATCCCTACACGGCTACCGACGGGACCTGCGGCGCAGCCACCCCCGGCTGGGAAGCTACCGCGTACAAGGCCGACAAGTGGGGCACGATCTCCTGGCCCGACGATAACGCCATGAAAGCCGCCGTTGTTCAGTACGGTCCTATAACAACCTCCATGATGGTCTATGAAGACTTCATGGCCTACAAATCAGGCGTCTACTCCTACACCACCGGCAAAAAGCTGGGCGGCCACGCCATTATCCTGGTCGGCTATAACGACGCCGAGCAGGCGTTCATCTGCAAGAACAGCTGGACCGAGAAATGGGGCGATAACGGCTACTTCAAAATCGCTTACTCCGAAGTGTACAACTTCATGGCGACGATGTTCGGCCTGCAGACCATCGCGTTCCAGGCTAACACCGCCGGGAAAGCGCTGCCCGCCAGCTTCAACGCCGACAGCACCTGGATGAGAGTTCAGCCGATGTTCGACACGCTGAAAGCGAGCTTCTAAGCTTCCCTTTAGGCCCGGCGCGCAAGCCGGTTTTAAAACGGATATAAGCTTAAGCATAATGAAGGCGGGAGGGTATAAAAACCCTCCCGCCTTTTTCGTTTTCCCCGCTCCGCAGTAAAGCCGGCTTCAGAGCTTATAGATCTCCAGCGCGCCGCCGTCAAGCCTGAACCCGTAGCCGGGCTCGAATGAGGGGAAGGAGCTGCCGCCCGGGGTCAGCTCCTCGGGGTTGAAGATGAAATAATTTATATTTCCTTCAACGGGATACATTATCATGTACACCAGCAGCTTCGCGGTGAATTTCGCGCCGCCGGGCCCCTGCGTCACTTCATTCCCGTAGGCCAGCTTATAATTTTTCGCAAGCGCTATATCCACGCCTTTCTGCGCGGCCGCGTCACCCAGCTTCTGCAGCGTGCAGGCAAACGCTATCCCCGCAGGGCTTTTGATCTCCAGTTTGCTGTTCCCGGGAACGGAAGTGTTGGCGTACAGCCTGAGCGTGTATTTCTCCCCGTCTATAACTACGGTCTTCGAGCCGTTGTAAATAGGCTGCATAACGGCTATTTCCATCCCCCGCACGAAAAAAGTTTCATTCTTATCGGTGGTAAGTATCACAAAACTCTTTTCCCGGTCTTTGCAGGTATTGCCGCCATCCGGGCAGTTCGTTGCTTCGTTCCCGCTTACATAGACCTTCGTGCCTTTCGCGGTGGTGAAGAAAGCGTCAGGTTTAAGGTAGATGTTGGCGAGAGGGGCGAGAATCACGCTGTAAAGCGCCGCGCCGCCGCGCTGCTGACGCGCCACCGGAGAAATTCTTCTGGGGCGGCCGAAGATCCCGCGCAGGTCGAAGTCGGCCGGGGAACCGTCAGCGGGCGCGCTCAGGGAGGGCGCGGGCGACTCAGGCGCCGAGATCACCCCGAGCCGGCCGAAAGCGCCGGCCTTCAGACTATCGGCCGCGGGGCCCGCCGCCGCCAGAGAAGCCGCCAAAGAACATATGCCCATTACGGCAAAAACCCGAATGTTATTTTTCATGGTTAAGAAACTCCTTGATTTTGGTATCTATTGATTATTTTCCCTAATCTACCGGCGCTCAATTCTCCACGGCGCAGTCGTGTTGTTCGTGGGGCTCAAGCAGCCGGCCGGCCTCTTCCGCGTCGGGAGCGTAAGCTCCCGGCACTTCGGAAAACCGTAATACCTATATTAGAAGTATGATACTAAAAATCGCGGCATTTTCAGTCAATATCAGGAAGCTCCGGCTCGTCGTTCACGCCCCGCCTTCCGTTAAGGCGACGCACAGCTTAATTCCTGTTCAATTAAGTTCTGCGTCATTTAATCGGGTTCCCTTTTAATGTCCTTCAGGAACCATAACCTTAACCGCGACAACAGCTTCGCCCTGTGCGCAGGCAGCTCCAAGCCGCAGGGCATTAAACCGGAGGTTTAACGAAAGACTACTCGGCTAAGCCGCCGCTCCTGGGCCGGAAAACGGACCGCTCGGGGTCTTCGGTCTCAGGTGGTCAGGCGGCGGACAGGGTAAACTCTAACATGAGATTTTGGAACCGCGCAAGGCTGACAGCCTGAACTGCGAATTCAAAGCAAAGCAATGGGCGCTGAACTGCAAAACGACTATAGAAGAAATTTGCGTTAATGACAAGAAAAAGAAGCCGGGAAAATATGAAAAAAATCCTTATAACGATATTTATGCTGGGCATGACCGGAGCGGCTTATGCGAACAGCCAAACGCTTGACCTGGATGCTGTTGAGCTGCAGGCGGAAGATTTGGCCGGCCCCGGCCCGCAACTAGTTATTTCCAGGCGAATAACAGTGAACTATCAGGGGGAAGATCTGTCGATCGCGTTATTTCAGCCCGCCCTTCCCAAGGCATCAGCTCCCTCCATCGTTTTTTTGCCGGGCCTTATGGCAGCTGACGACCAGTACGAGAGTTACGCCCGCGCACTTGCCTCACGTGGGTTTATTGTGGCAGTACATGGCTGGTATTCGCTTTTTACCAGTGATCTGGAGCTGGCCCGCAACGCGAACATTATCGCTGACTGGCTGATAGAAACACAGGGGGTTGATGCCAAGAGGATCGGCGTCGCCGGCCATTCAATGGGCGGGAAGGACGCCGTGCTTGCCGCCGCCCGTTACGGCGTGTTCGCCAGCGTGGTTGCCATCGATCCCGATGACAATGGCAATATCTCAGTGGTGCATGGTTTGCTTGGCGGGCTGCGCGCGCCTTTGCTTCTCATCGGCGCGGAAGTCGCCTGGCGCGCTTCCAGCATCTGCGCACCGAAGTCGGCCAATTATGAGCGTTTTTTTGAGCACGCGCCGCCTGGGACGGTTCAGCTGACGCTGAAAGATGCCGATCATGTGCAGATGTTGGACGAGCCGGATCGCTTCGGTTATGACATTTGCCGCTGCGGCACGGCGGATTCTCGTCAGGTGCGCATTACGGCACGGCGTGCAACGGTCGCGTTTTTCGTCCAGCATCTTTTGGGCGGGCCGGCTTTGCAAGAGCCCCCGTCAAGCGATGGTTTTATCCTCGTGGCTCAAGGCGATCGCATCACAACAAAATGAACTGGTGCGTATAATACGCCGGTTCGCCGGTTAAGGTGACACACAATTTAATCCCCGCTTAATTAAGGTGTGTCACTTCAATTCTTATTGGTTGAAGTAAGTTTTAAGACCAGGTCGTAGCACACAGCGGGAAAGGCGGCTTCAGAAGAGAATAAAACCGTGGCGGATATGCGGCATGTTTCACGCGGCCCCACGCTCTTAAGTGTTGTAGAATATAAGCACTTAAAATGGAGCTAAAAACTGACGTTCTGATACTGGGCGGCGGCATAACCGGACTGGCCTTGGCCGAAAGACTTAAGGGCTCCGGCCTCAGGACCCTTATCCTTGAAAAGGCCGGGGAGACCGGCGGCCTCTCCAGGACCGCCAAAGCCGGAAATTTCCTTTTTGACCTGGGCGGACACAGGCTTTATTTTTCAAAACCGGCGGTCAGGGAGTGGACCGAAAAACTGCTGAAAGGGCGCGCTATTCTGCGGCCTGAAAGGAACAGCGCCGTCTTCACCGGCGGCCGCCTGCTCAAATACCCTCCCACTTTCCTGAACGGCCTGCTCTACGCCGCGCCCGTGCTTTTCTCAAAAGGGCGCCGCGCGGAGACGCGGCAGCCGCCGGCTACCCTGAAAGGCTGGCTGGAAACCCGCCTTGGCCCGCGCGTCCACGACCGCTATTTCCGGGACTACACAAAGAAGGTCTGGGGCCTCGGAACGGACGAGCTCTCCCCTCTCTGGGCGGAGCGGCGCATAGGCGGAGGCTTCAGCGTAAAGTCCCTGCTGCTGGAGCTGTTCGGCGGCAGGCTTTCCTCAAAAGAGAACGCCGGCCGCTTTCTTTACCCCGAGAGAGGCATAGGCGAGCTGCCCGCCGCGCTCCGGGAAAGCGCCGGCCCTTCCGCCGAGCTGCTTGCGGGGGCCGAGCCGCTGGAGATAAAATTCAAGGACGGGCGGCCGCGCTCCCTTACCTTCCGGCAGGGAGGGGAAAGGGCCGCGGTTAATTTTAAATTCCTGGCTTCTACTATCCCCCTCAGGTCGCTGCTGGGGCTTATTCCCGGAGCGCCGGCGGGGCTGGGCGGCGGCCTAAGGTACCGCTCGCTGGTCATACTTTTTGCGGCGCTGCGCCGGAAGAAGCCGCTTCCGCAGCATTGGGTATATTTCCCCGACGCCGACGCGGGGTTCTCAAGGGTCTGCGAGCTGGCCAACTGGAGCCCGCTGATGGCGCCCGGCGGCTGGCTGCCCCTGACCTTTGAATTTTTCTGCGATGAGGGCGACGCCTTATGGAACCTGCCGGAGGAAAAGCTGACCGCGCTGACCTTCGACTCGCCCGCTTTTAAAAAGCTGTTCGGGTATTTTGAGGCGGGCGCGACGGCGGTGGAGCGGCTGCCGCACGCCTATCCGCTGCTCTACGCCGGGTCAGAAGGCCCGCTGGCGGCGGCCAAAAAAGAGCTGGCGGCTTTCCCTAACCTGCTCCTCTGCGGGCGCACCGGCGCGCACGCCTACCTGGATACCGAGGAATGCCTGCTCGACGCCTGGTCCGCCGCCGATAAGATAAAGATTCAAATTTTAAAGGGTGAATAAGCGCGGCAGGCCGGAATTTACTCACGTCAGAGAAGCGTAGTCGGGGGCCTGGCAGGGGTGTGGCCTCGCGCACCCT
>CAIQNV010000105.1 GCA_903873295.1 uncultured Elusimicrobia bacterium | reverse complement strand
TTATCTCCTTAATTCTTTAGATTTACCGACCACTCTAGCCTTAACGATACCCCGCCGTTCACCATGCGCCCGCCGCCAGGTTATTCGCGGCATTCGTCGGAGGCCATAAGCCCCGGCGCGCCTGAAGGGAGCTCGGAAGCGAGGATGCCGTAAGTCTTCACGCTCCCGGGAACGCCTTTGACGATGACGTCCACCATATAGGACGGCCCTGCGCCGCCGCAGATACCCTCTTCGCTCCTGGTGATTTTAAAGGAGGTCTCCGTCTTGACCTGCGCGATGACATAATCTTTAGCGCTTTCTATCGCCTGGGGGCTGTCCGGTATGCCCTCAAGAGGGTATTTCTTCACCGTCACCCAGCCCTTTGTCCGGTGCCAGACCAGAGCTTCCCCGTTTATATTACCGGCCTCGTCGGCTTCGCCCACCTGGGACGACAGGTCCCGGCCGTAGAAAACCTCCTCAGCCAGCGCCTGAATCCTTGAGGTCCCCGCCTTAACTATCAGGCTATTCCTGGTCAGACCTGTATAACCTTCCTCTCTTACTCCCAGTTCCTCCCGGACCTTTCTGCGCTGGGCGCTATCAACGGCGTCCCGCAGGGCGTCTAACTGTTTCCTCTCAGCGGAAAACCTGGCCAGACCGCCGCGCGCCTCGTCCAGGTCCCTGATAACCACCCCCATCCGCTTCACCGTGAAAGCGGCTGGGTTGCCGAGCACTGCCTTAGCCTCTTTTATCACCGCCGCCGTGTTCGTTACCCGCACCGGCGCCGGAACCTGCGCTATAACTTGCGCCGGGTCCGTTTTATCAAAGCCGAGCTGTTCGGCCGCCGTACCGGCGTAGGCCCCGCCGGCCAGCCCCATGATCGCTACCACCGCGTATATTGAACTTTTCATATTTATCAATCTCCTTAATTCTTTTAGTCTTAGCTGCCCACCCGCTTTCCCCTCCCCAACGCTTCCTGATATAAGTTTACCCTGTCCCGCGAGAACCCACATGAGGCCGAAGCACCAGGGCGGCCCGGTTTTTTGATTCAGGAGCGGCGGCTAAGCAAAGTCGCCTTTAACTTAACCAGTGGTTAAGCTTATGATGCGGTATATATTGAGAAAGGCGGGAACGGGAAAAGGTGCCACGAAATATTTGCTTGGCCATATTTTTTACTCTTTTAAGTCCCTCGCTTCTTTTATTCAACGGTCGTTACCAATAGAAATAGCTGTTCACCAGATAACTAACGCTGATGTCGCCGAAGGCATAAGGCTTGTCCAGTTTCACTATCCGTGAACCGATGAATTCCTGCTTGTTTTCCTTCAGGAACTGCTTGTGTTCCTCAAGCTTGACTTTAGCCCCCTCTTCGGTGCCGGACCAGCCGCGGTGGAGACCGAGCTCTTTGCCGATATAGACGAGCGAGAACTGCGCGTCCTGCCTGACTATCCGCACGGCGCCGGCGAGGAGGTCGAAGTCTATTGCTTCGCCGTCGCCGTTCACCAGTTGCCGCAGGCGAACCTCATGAGCGGACACCTCTTCGGGCTTCGTCAGGTAGTAAACATTGAAAGTCCTCGCGCGGAAGAGCTTGTTGTCGATGATGAAGGAGGCAGCCGGGGTCAGGCAGGCCCTTTCCAGGCTGGAGAGCAGCTCCCCCTTGACTTTTTCCACG
>CAIQNV010000104.1 GCA_903873295.1 uncultured Elusimicrobia bacterium | reverse complement strand
TGGTCGGTAATTAGTAAGCAGTTTTGCATGTAGGGGTGGCCGGGGTTTTGCCCCGCGCACCCTTTGCGGAAGGGGGGGCCCCGCCATAAAATCCCAATGCGGGGGGAAACCGACGCAAGGGTTTCCATCTTCCAGGGTGCGCGGGGCAAAATCCCGGCCAGGCCCCCGACTTCGCATCTCGCGGTAAGCAGTTAAGTGTTTTCTTCGAGAACTTATGATAAGCGTAAAGAAAGTAAACAACAAACCGCTGAACCTGCTGGAGCGGATCTATCTCTGGGAGATAGGCCGCGGCCTCGCCGTCACCACCCGCCATTTCTTCATAAACCTTTTCGCCCCGAAGAACATACTGACGGTTTCCTACCCCGAGCAGACCATCCCCCTGCAGGGCAACGCCCGCTTCCGCACCCGCCACCGCCTTAAAGTCCGCGCCGACGGCTCGCCCAAGTGCGTAGCCTGCTTCATGTGCCAGACCGCCTGCCCCGCCTACTGCATACACATAGAGGCAGCGGAGTACCCCGAAAACACCGTAGAAAAATACCCCGCCGCTTTCGACCTGGACCTCTCCCGCTGCATAATGTGCGGCATGTGCGTGGAGGCCTGCCCCGAGGACGCCATAGCAATGGACACGCTGGAGCTCCCCGGCGGCGCGGCCTCCCGGGAAGAGCTGCTTATGACCAAAGAAAACCTGCTGAGGAACCTGCCGGGCGAACCCTCCCTCAAAGGCGCCGCCAACCGCCTGGCGAACGAATATTTAAAAGCGCGGGGGGAACAATGATAATTGCCGCCGCCGTCTATCTTTTCGGCGGGCTGGCCGCTCTCGCCACCCTGCTTATGCTCTTCCAGCGCGACCCCGTGAAGGCGGCCATGCTCATGCTGGCCGCGCTCCTTTCCACCGCCGGCCTTTACCTCGCCCTCAGCGCCCAGCTGCTGGCCGCCCTCCAGATAATACTTTACGCCGGCGCCATCATGACGCTCTTTATCGTGGCTCTCACCACGACTCCCGCGGCCTGGCGGGATAAACCCGCCAAAGCCAGTTTCACGAAAGTACTCGGCCTGGCCGCCGCCGCCGTGATACTGACGGAACTCCTGAAACTTTCAGCCGCGCTCAAAACAGCGGCCTTCTCCCGGGCATTCTCGGAAACCGGCACTCTGGAGCTCGCCCGCGCCCTCTTCGGGCGCTTCGCCTTCCAGTTCGAGCTCTTATCGCTGGTGATACTCGCGTCCATAGTGGCCGCCGTCGCCCTGGCGGCCTCTTCCGGCAAACCGGCGGTTCAGCCCCCCGCGGAAAAAAAGGAGGCGGCATGAGCGCCTACCCACTCGCGGCCGTGTCCTTCGTCCTCTTCACCCTGGCGGCGGCCGGCTTCCTTACCTGCGGCAGCCTGGTGCGCATGCTGATGTTCCTGGAGCTGATGCTCAACGCCGCAAACATAGCGCTGGTCGCCCTCGGCCCCGGAACGGTTTCGCAGGCCTACGCCGTTATGCTTTTCGCCATCGCCGCCGCCGAGGCCGGAGTGGGCCTGGCGCTTATAATAGCGCTGGCCCCGGTTTTCAAAACTCTTGAAGCGGAAAATATCAGGGAATTGAAGGGCTGACCGGGATTTTAAAAACATGGAAGGAAACTACTACCCTCTGCTTAAATGGATACTCCTCGCGCCGCTGGCCGGCTTCGCGGTCAATGGCCTGCTGGGGAAAAAGTTCCTGGGTGAAAAAGCGGGGGGGCTCATCGGCTCGCTCGCGATCCTCATCGCCTTTGTATTCGCCGCTCTCTCTTTCTCCGATTTGCTGAACCTGCCCCCGGAGAACCGGCTGCTCAGGGACACCCTCTTCAACTGGATCTCGGCCGGCACTTTCAGCGTGGACGCGGCCTTCCGCTTCGACCCGCTCTCCGCCGTGATGGCGCTGATAGTCACCGGGGTCAGCTTCCTTATCCACGTATACTCCATCGGCTACATGAAGGGCGACGCCGGCTATAACCGCTACTTCGCCTACCTGAACCTTTTCGTCTTCTTCATGCTGGCGCTGGTGCTGGCCGACAACCCGCTGGTCATGTTCGTGGGCTGGGAGGGCGTGGGCCTGTGTTCATATCTCCTGATAGGCTTCTGGTACGAAGACCCCGAAAAGGCCTCCGCGGGGAAAAAAGCTTTTATCACCAACCGCGTGGGCGACGCCGGCTTCCTGCTGGGCCTTATGCTGTTGTCCGCTCTGCTGGCCGCCGGCGGAGTTTTCTCCATGGATTTCGCGACGCTGGAAAAGAGCGCCCCGCTGCTGACCTCCGTCACCGTGCTCGGCATGGGGGCCCCGACCCTGATCTGCCTGCTGCTTTTCTTCGGCGCCACCGGCAAATCCGCTCAGTTCCCTCTTTATGTCTGGCTGCCCGACGCCATGGCCGGCCCCACGCCGGTCTCGGCCCTGATCCACGCGGCCACCATGGTAACCGCCGGCGTCTACATGCTGGCCCGCCTGCACTTCCTCTACGAGCTGGCCCCGAAGGCGCTGGAAGTGGTGATGCTCACCGGCTGTTTCACCGCGTTCTTCGCCGCCGTCATAGCCCTGCTGCAGAAAGATATAAAGAAAGTGCTGGCTTATTCCACGGTAAGCCAGCTGGGCTATATGTTCATGGCGGCCGGAGCGGGAGCTTTCTCGGCCTCCGTGTTCCACCTCGCGACGCACGCTTTCTTCAAAGCGCTGCTGTTCCTGGGCGCCGGCTCGGTCATACACGGTATGAGCGGCGAGCAGGACATGTTCAAGATGGGGGGACTGCGCAGGGAAATGCCGTTCACCTTCCTCCTTATGGCCGCGGGCTGGCTGGCGATAGCCGGGGTGCCTGGGCTTTCCGGCTTTTATTCCAAAGACCTGATACTTGAAAAAGTTTTCGAGCACGGCGGCCTTCTTGTCTGGGGCACGGGAGTGCTGACGGCCGGTCTGACGGCCTTCTACACCACCAGGCTGGTCATTCTTACTTTCCTCCGCGAAAAGCGCGCCCACGGGCACGCGCATGAATCGCCGCTTTTAATGACGCTGCCGATGGCCGCGCTCGGAGCGCTGGCGCTCGCCGGCGGCTATCTGCTTAAAGACCGCCTGCTGGTTTTCCTCGAGCCCGCTGCCGCGCACGGCGCCGAAAGCGGCCCGCTGGCGGCCCGCCTTATGTACATTTCCGTAGCCGCGGGCCTGTCCGGCATCGCGGCGGCCCTGCTGCTTACGCTGCCCAAGACCGCTGCGGCGCTAAGGAACGCGCTGCCCGGGCTGCACTCCCTGATATACCACAAGTTCTACGTGGACGAGGTCTATGGAAGACTTATAATAAAGCCGCTGCGCTTCGTCTCCGACAGGGTTATGTACCAGCTGGTGGACGCGGGCCTCATAGACGGCGTTATGGTGAACGGCACGGCGAAGGTTTCCTACTCCGCCGGAAAGGCGCTGGCGAAGACGCAGAGCGGGCGCCTGGATATTTACGCGCTGGTCTTCGCCGCAGGCGTGGCGCTGATGCTTTATTGGGTAATCTAAATGGAACTGATAACCAACCCGCTTTCACTTCTTATACTCCTGCCGGCGGCGGCCGGGCTGGCCCTGCTTCTGGTGCCGCCGGAAAAAGAGGGCTCGCTCAAAGGCCTGGCGCTCGCGGCCGCGCTGCTCACTTTTCTGGTGTCGCTTAAACTTTATACCGGCTTCGATCCCGCCCTGGCCGCTATGCAGTTCCAGCTGGACAAGCCCTGGCTGCCGTCCTTCGGCATAAAATATTTCCTCGGCATCGACGGCATCAGCCTGCTGCTGATAATGCTCACCACGCTGCTCATGCCGGTGTCGGTGCTGGCCTCTTTCAGCTACATCAAGGAAAGCCGGCGCGCCTATTACGCCTGCCTGCTGTTCCTGGAAGCCTCGATGATAGGCGTCTTCGCGTCGCTTGACCTGTTCGTGTTCTATATGTTCTGGGAAGGAATGCTGATACCGATGTATTTCCTGATAGGCATCTGGGGCGGCCCCCGCCGTATATACGCCGCGCTGAAGTTCTTCATCTACACCATGGCCGGCTCGGTACTGATGCTGGCGGCGATACTGTGGGTAGTCTCGGCCCATCACGCCGCCGCGGGCGTCTGGACCTTCTCCCTGCCGGCGCTTTACGGCGGTGCGCTGACGGCGCAGGCCCAGTTCTGGCTGTTCGCCGCCTTCGCGCTGGCCTTCGCGGTGAAGGTCCCGCTCTTCCCTTTCCATACCTGGCTGCCCGACGCGCACGTCGAAGCCCCGACAGCCGGCAGCGTGCTGCTGGCCGGCGTGCTGCTTAAGATGGGCGTCTACGGCTACCTCCGCCTGGCCGTGCCGCTGTTCCCGGATGCCGCGCGGGTGTTCGCGCCCTGGCTGGCGGGGCTTGGAGTTGTAGGAATAATTTACGGCTCGCTGGTGGCCTGGAGCCAGCGCGATATGAAGAAGATGGTGGCTTACTCTTCCGTGGCGCATCTCGGGGTCATAATACTGGGCATAATGGCTTTTGAGCCGTCCGCCGTGGCCGGCGCGGTGCTGCAGCTGGTGAACCACGGGCTCTCCACCGGCGCCCTGTTCCTGCTCGTAGGCGCGCTTTACGAGCGGCGCCACACGCGGCTGATAGAGGATTACGGCGGGCTGGCCAAAGTCATGCCGGCTTTCTCCGCCGTCTTCCTGATAGTCACCCTGTCTTCGATCGGGCTGCCCGGGCTGAACGGCTTCGTCGGAGAAGCCCTTATACTTTTCGGCTCCTTCAGGGTCTACCCCTGGCTGGCCGGGGCGGCCGTGGCGGGCGTGGTACTTTCCGCCGTGTACATGCTGGGTATGTACCAGCAGGTAATTTTCGGGCCGCTGCGCCATACGGAGAATAAAGTCCTGCCGGACCTGAGCGTAAGAGAATGGCTTTACCTCGCCCCGCTGCTGGTTTTCATAGCGCTTATAGGCGTCTGGCCCAACCCTTTTCTCAGTCGGGCGCAGCCGGCGGCAAATAATTATATCGCGCTTTCAAAGCAGCGGACCGCGCCCGTCACGCCCGAAGTGAAGATCGCGCTGGGCGGGGAGGAGACCCGATGATACAAGAGCCTCTCTCTTACGCCGCCTCCGCCCTCTCCGGCCCCCTGCTGCTGGTGCTGGCGGCTTTCGCCTGCCTGCTGCTGCCGCTTTTCTTCAGGCAGCTGCGCGGCACCCAGGGGCTTATCGCGCTGGGAGCGACGCTCGTCGCCATAACCTTTTACAGGAAGGCTCCGCCGGCGGAGTTTTCCTTCTTCTGCGGGGCGCTGCTGCTGTCGCCGCTTTCCGCCTATTTGTGGGCCTTCGCTCTGGCCGTACTGGCCCTGGTGCTGGTCCTTTCCATCGCCCGCCCGGCGGCCCCGGAGGAAAGTCAGGGGGAATACTATTTCCTGCTTTTCATGGCCGCGACCGGCCTTATGGTTCTGGTGGCGGCGGGGGACCTGTTTACGGCCTTTATAGCGCTTGAATTGCTGAGCCTGCCCCTCTACGCGCTGGCGGGCATACGGCGTTCGAAGCCGGGGCTTGAAGCGGCTTATAAATATTTCATGCTGGGCGCTTTCGGCTCGGGCATGACCGTCATGGGCATAGCCATACTCAACGCCCTTTACCCGGCGCTGACCTTCACCGCGCTTAAAACAGGCCCGGCGCAGCCGCTGGCCCTGGCGGGCTTCCTGCTGGTCATCTCCGGCTTCGCTTTCAAGACGGCGCTCGTGCCTTTCCATATGTGGGTGCCCGACGCCTACGAGGGCGCTCCGACGCAGGTTTCGGCCTTCATGGCGGCGTCGGTAAAGGCGGGCGGCGTAATAGTGCTGTGGCGACTGTTCAGCCTTTTTAACGGCGGGCCGATACACGCGATCTTCTGGTGGCTGGCGGTCATTACGGTGGTCTCCGCCAACTTTATGGCCCTGGCGCAGAAGGGGCTTAAGCGGCTGCTGGCTTATTCGAGCGTGGCGCACGCGGGCTACCTCGCGGTGGCTTTCTTCGGCGGGCAGCGCGGCTTCGAAGCGGTGCTTTACTACCTGCCCGTCTACGCGATGGCTACGATAGGAGCGTTCTCGGTGGCGCTGCTGCTGGAAAAGGACGAGAAGGGGCCGCTGATAGAAGACCTGGCGGGGCTGGCGAAGGCGCGGCCCTGGCTTGCGGGTGCTATGTCGGCTTTTATGTTCTCGCTGGCGGGCGTACCGCCGCTGGCCGGGTTCTTCGCGAAGTTCTACGCTTTCTCGGGCGCGGTAAATTCCGGCTATACCGGTCTGGTGGTTATAGCCGTTCTTATGAGCGCCGTGTCCATTTATTACTACCTTAAGGTTACGGTGATCATGTATATGAAACCTGCGGCCGCGGAACGACCCGCGGAAGCGCCGGGCATGATAGAAGCCGTAATTTTCCTGCTGGCCGCCGGAGTCATCCTCGCCGGCCTCTTCTCCCGCCCGCTCCTGATCCTCGCCGCCGAAGCCTCCCGCTGGTTCTGACAGCCATATACGGAGGAATTTGTCTATTTGAGGTGGCAGGAATGCTTGGTAAGGTCAGTGCCGGGCCTAAAATCCTCCAGAAACGCTGTGGCGATACCCTGAATGCAGCGAGAAGAGTGGAGTCATCAGGGATATAAAAGACTTCTCCTACAATAAGAATTCAATTATAATGTAATAATTAAACCGCATGGGGAGGCGAGTAATGAAAAATGCCTGGGCAAAATTGAATAAGAAGTTTTTTTTACCTGTTTGGGTTACAGCGCCAGGGCTTAGAAGGCCGGGGGCGGCCGTCTTGTTATTTAAGGGGTTACCAATAAATCCAAGTGGCCGAATTAAATTTCTCAAGAACGCTATCCGCTGCGTTAAAGAATTGAGCGCAGCGGGTTTTGAAGTTATTGTCACAGTTTACAGTGGCATTGGTGGCCCATTTCCCGACAGTCTTAAAAAAGTAAATCGATCAGAACTTGATCTGCCCATAGATAAATTGAGTGAAAGACCGGAACGCAGAATTCCTCCATCAGACCTCTCTCCTGAGGAAAAGAAATTATTAGATGAATTTCATAAAGAGATAAACAATTCCGGCGGCGGAGTTATTGAGATATAACATCTAAAAGACAGGTGTATGTGTCCGTAAGGAGTATCCATTAAAAAAGCCTTTGATTATTAAAAAGCGTTCTCTCGTGATTTCTTAGGCAGGAGATAACTACTGAGGATTAAGGTTTTGGTAAACGAAAAAGGTATCAGGAAAGTTTTTACTTCTACGGAAGGGAAGAGCTTTCCTGGAAATTTCAGGTCGCGAAAAGATAAGGGCAGGACGGGGACTGAAGATAACCAGCTTTGTGTTTCTCACATTTCAGGAAAACATGGAATACGATTACGATGCTCAAAGGAGTAAGATTCAGGAGCTGCACGGTCATTTACTGGACTTGATCCCAGTAAAGGGCTCAAAGCAGAAAGATATCGCGAACGAAATAATAAAGACGTGCCTCTCCTTAACGCCCCCAGAAAAAAAAGAAGCGGTGCTGCACATCATCACCCTCGATTCCAGCGGGAGCGGGGGAAGATCCTGCAAACCGGGAAATATAATTCTGGACTGGAAGAACGTGGCCGAATTATCATTCGAAGCGCCGCTGGTGACCAGCAGTATGGTCAAATCCCCGCCTTGGGCATATTTCTGCATAGTGCTGCTCCTGCTGCTGCGCCTTATCCGCATGGCTGAGAAAGAACTGGGGGAAGTCGAAGCCTCTGTAATGTACGCCTTGTGGACCAACCGCAGCCCGGACGAGAAAGTATCGGAAGATGACGGCTACAAAAAAACCAATGCCGTGCGTAAAGTGGCTGACCAGGCCCTCCTGTCCCGTGACGAATTCGAGACCGCCATCAACAAACTGCTCAAACTAAGATGCATCGACCTCGAAGAAGGCATAATCCGCATCCACGAACGCGTGCACATCAGCTACAACTGACCCCATATCCTGGCACCTTTTCCTGCAAAAAGTAAATTACTTAAGAGGCTAAAGAAATGATGTCGAATTGTGATTTCGAAAGATTTATTGATGAAGGGGCGGAATGGTCAAAAACAGGATGCTGGGAGGAATTTAAAGACTTTTCAAGAAAGATGAAGGCTTCAGCGGCTTATTTACAGGAGTGTCAGAAAAATAGTCAAATACGACACAAGTTTTTTCCTATTTATAGAGGGCATGGAGATAAATCTTGGGAGTTGGAGACAACCCTTGAACGTTCTATGCAAAATCGTAAGTTAAATGAATATCATGATCTGGTTTTACGGGCAAGAAAAAGATATTTGAGGTCATTTAAAGATTCCCGCGCGGGTGTCAAATCTATTGAAGGGTATCCATATAACACAAGTAGTCTATCCAATCTGAGCAGATTGTTTTCAGAACACAATCAGATTCTGAAAATCCCGAAGGAATTATATTTCTGGGTGTTTCTTAGGCACTATGGATTTCCTTCTCCACTTATGGATTGGACAGAAAATGCGGATGTTGCGGCATTCTTTGCATTCCAAAAAAAGCCTGGAGGGAAATATGTATCAGTGCATGGGCTTATACAGGGGCCGGGTGGCGCAGGCAATTCAAATCTAATCATAATAAATGATTCATCTACGGGTAAGTTCTCCTTTAATAAGCGAAAGGTTTTTATTGACCGGCACTTAAAACAAAAATCAGTATATTCATTGTTTTATAACGATGGCGATAAAGCAAACCCGATATTTGCATCGCATGAAGAAATGAGTGCAGCAAATAAAGGTGAGTATCATAAAAATTCTTGGGGGTACCAATTCAAGTTTAATATCCCGGCTTCTGAAAGGATAAAGGTTCTTCATGAACTTGATGCGAAAGGGATAAATGCCGCTAAACTCATGGCAAACACGGATTCCCTATTGGAAACCATTCAAAACCGCTTGCTTTTATTGAGGGCGGAAAGTCGGTAGCCGTAAGCGTAAACCGGCTTAAACTTTCCATATAAATTAAATATTTATAGTACCAAAAAAAAGGAAGCTTTATGGAAATAATAAAAGACGGG